>JBKCUI010000282.1:0-9126 GCA_046318495.1 Pirellula sp.
TGCTAGGCCGCTGCTGCGCGGGAGCAGTGGTCGGTCGCGACGTGGTGGGCGCAAGCGACGGAGCCGTCGGTTGGGTCGCATTCAAGGACTTCGAGCTCGGATCGGTGGCGCTGTTGGCCGGCAAAAGCGAAGGGACGCTCATCTGAGGCAACGCAGGTGGTGTGACCGTGTGGCTCGGCGACTGGGTGGTTTCGGAGGTTTCCGTGAGGCGAGCATGCACCGAAGGTTTCGAGGAGACGGCTGCGCCTGGAATCGGGTTGGTGTTGGCGGGTGTCGCATATGTATCGCCCGGCGCAGCTTGGCTATCCAATGCAGTGCTTGCGGTGGCTCGCCCGGTCGATTCGTTGGAACGGATGGCGAGCGGAGCGGCCGTCGGAACGGCTAGCGAAGGGACGGATGCCGAGGAACCGGAGTCGACCGATTTGCCGCGCGAGGCGGTGTCGGTCGAGGGAGGTTGAGTCGAATTGCGCAAGATCAACGCGCACAGGGCCAGGACCAAGACGCAGATGGCGGCGTTGGTAAGGGTGCTCGTCCAATTGCGGGCGGCAGGTGCGACGGTGGGTGCGGGATGGCTGGTGGGGCCGGCCACGGGTTCCCCGGCGATGGCGGGGGATTCTTGGACGGCCGGGTACTGGGTCGCCGGAGAGTCGTTCAGCACATGGCCGGAACCGGCCGCCGGGCCGGAGGCTGCCACGGCCGGTGCGACCACCGCAGGGCTTGCGGGAGCACTTGCCAACGTGTGCGAGATTGGAGAGGTAGGGGTCGCCGAGGTGCGTGCGGCATCCGCGGGCAAGCCTTCGTGTGCGTCCGTGGAGGGCTGGACGGTCGGCAAGGAAAACAGGACCGGCACGGAGCGAGCGGTGCCATGCTGCCGCCGACTGGTCGATCTGGATCCAGGTCGAGTTGGGGAACTTTGGGGTGTTTTCGCATGGTTCATGGGAGCGATTCCTTTCGCGGAGATTCCCGATCCGTCGAAGCTTCCCGTCCTTGGGAAGGATGTGTCTGCACGCCGATCCGCCCCCAAAACTGGGGACTGCCGCTGGGATTGGCCCGGGTCGCTCGCTACCGCTGCCGAGGCATCGGCGGACGCGAGGGTTGCCCGTCGACCAGCATTCCAGCAGGCTCGGAGGACTGCAGACGGGGTTTCCACGCGGACTGTAGCGAGGGTTTTCCACAAAAGCTATATCGGCTCTGGAGCTTTTAACGCCTAGTGAAAATAGGGGGGCTTCTGCAACTTTGCCGCTTTGGATGGGGGGAATCCCGCCCGCGTTGGACTTGTGACCTTTTTTCACTCCCCGTACACTGCTCGATTCTTGTGATTTTGTGGGTTTTCGTGTTCACGCGGGAGCGATTGCTAGCCTCATGGGCAATCCGAGTTGGTTCGGTTGGAGCGCGATCGTTTTGCTGAGCTTGTTCGCTTCCGGCGGCATGGCTCAGGAGAGCGGAACATCGAAGGCGGAATCGGAAGCCGGCGGTTCGATCGGGCTGGATCCTTCACGGGTCGAGTCGGAGGGGAGCGGTCTAGGGACTGTTCCTAGCGTGGCCGTCGACGGGGCTTCGGGTACGCGGACTGCGACGAAACGCGGTCCGTCCATCACCTCGCAAGAATTTTGGATGGAGTTTTTTTCGAACCCCATCTCCTATTTGCTCCTGGTCATGTTGGCGCTGTACTTGTTCATCATCTTGCCAGCCCAACGATCGAATCGAAAAGCCCAGCGCGAGCAGCGGGAGATGTTGGCCAATTTGAAGAAGAACGACCGGGTGGTGACCTCCTTCGGTGTGCATGGAGTCATTTCCAACATCCAAAACGAGTCAGGGACGGTGACCCTTCGTATTGACGAAAGCACGAACGCAAAACTGACCGTGAATCGCGAGACGATTCGTGTCGTAAAGAAGGACTGAGAATTCAATGTTGGATAGTCTGCTTAGCTTGGTGCTCGCCCAAACCTCGAAAGTCCCCGCCTTGGGCTCAGGGGATTCAACCGTCTCGGATTACTCCGGCGTGTGGACGTTAGGTTTGTTTTTGCTGGCGGTCATCGTTCCGTTCATCTTGGGCAAACTCTTGTCGAACACGCTCAAGATGCCCACGTATGCCGGCGCCTTCAGCTGGATCCTGCTGGCCATCATCTCTACCGGGATCGTCTTGGCGACTGGCAAGTTGAAACTGGGTCCGGACATCAAAGGAGGGACGAATCTGATCTATCAGATCGATCAGTCCACCGCGAGCAGTTCCGGGTACCGCGTAACGTCCAAAGACTTCGTCGCGCCGCTTCAAAACCGCATCAACCCCTCGGGGATGAACGAATCGGTGGTGCGGCCCGCTGGGGACGACAAGATCGAGATCATCATCGCCGACGTGGAAGAGTCGGAAATCGATGAAGTGAAGCGCAAGATCACCAACGCGGGGATCCTCCAATTCCGCATCGTGGCCAACCAAAATGACCACGAGGATTTGATCAAGGCCGCTCGGACCCAATCGGAAGACCCCAGCGCCGACGTGCGTCTGCGCCGCGATGTGTTCCTGACCAACAAGACCACAGGCCAACCCGAAGTCGCCGGTCTTTGGCGAACGCTCGGACGCGGTGCCGAAGTCAACGGCGCACGGCAAGTCGAAGGCTATCAGTTCGGCGACACGATCCGCAACGCTCGCACCGGCGAAATCCTCAACCCGGTCATCACCGGCCGACCCAACGACTTTGAAAACTGGTTGGCCAGCCAAAAGATCGAAGATGTAGACATCCTGTTGTCGCTCCAACGCAGCGGCGTGCCCTACACGGTCGTCGAAGGTGCCGATCTGGCGCGGGCCAAAGTGGAATTCGGCAAGAATGGCAACTACGAAGTCGCCTTCAAGATGACCACCGGCGGGGCTGAGAAAATGCTCAAGCTGACCGGTGCCAACCAACCCGAAGCCAACCGCGACTTCAAACGCCGCATGGCGATCTTGCTCGACGGCTCCGTTCTCTCCGCTCCCAACCTCAACAGCCCGATTCGAGGCGAAGGGGTGATCCAAGGGGCGTTCACGCTCAAGGACGTGGAGTTCTTGGTTCAGATCTTGAACTCGGGCTCGCTCCCAGGCGCCATCAGCAAAGTTCCCATCAGTCAAAACGTCGTCGGCGCCAGCATGGGTAAAGACGCGATCGCGAAGGGCCAGTACGCAAGCTGGTTGAGCTTGGCCGTCACCATTTTGTGCGTGGTCGCCTACTACCGATTCGCCGGTGTCATCGCCACGATTGCGTTGGCATTAAACTTGGCGATGATTTTCGCCTGCATGATGCTGTTTCGCCAACCGTTGACCTTGGCTGGTTTGGCCGGGTTGGTTCTCTCGGTGGGGATGAGCGTCGACGCCAACGTTCTGGTGTTTGAGCGGATTCGCGAAGAGCGCCAGCGGAAAGCCACGCCTCGCATGGCCATCCGCAACGGTTTCGATCGCGCTTGGACGACGATCTTCGACTCGAACTTGACCACCCTCATCAGCGCCCTGGTCCTCTACTACGTCGGCACCGAGCAGATCAAAGGCTTTGCCATCACCCTGATCATCGGTCTAGCGATCAGCATGTTCACGGCGGTGTTCTTCGCCCACAAGCTGTTCGAGATCGCCGAGCGTTGGGGCTTTGCATGGCTCAACATGTCGGACTACGTCAACGGGATCAAGAACTCGCTGTTCGGTCCGGGCAACATCGACTTCTTGAGCTATCGCAACATTTGCTACGGCCTGTCCGGAGTGTTGATCTTGATCGGTTTGATCGCCACGTTCCTTCGCGGGCGTGAAATGCTCGATATCGATTTCAACGGCGGTACCTCGGTCGTCTTCGTGTTGGACAAGGGTGTCGAGCCTGACGAAGTTCGCTCGATCGCTCAAAAGGCATTCGCCGAAGACGACAAGGGATTGCCGATTCAGACGTCCCTGACCAACGTGGAAATGAAAGAGTTCGACAAGAACTCGGTCTACAAGCTCGACGTGTCGTTGCGGGATGAAGCCCAGGTTCGAGATCGATTGATCAAGAACTTCAACGGAACCAAGGGAGCGTCGCTCGTAACCTACGACATGGATGCCAAGTTCACCGGCAATAGCCAGTCGAATTGGTCCCCCAACGGAAAGTCGCGATTGGTCTCGTTCCAAGATCCTGCGGCCGCAACGCAGCCTCCCACTGCGGAAGCGACCTCGATCGACCCCGCCATCTCCGGAGCAGCGACCACGCCCTCGATCGAAGCCAAGCCTTCGATTGCAGAACCTGCGTTTACCACCAACGTCGATCTCACCTTCAAGGCGACCAAGGGAACTGGCACGGCCAAGCTCAACGCGAGTCAAGTCCTCGAAGGGTTGACCTCAGCCGCTGCCAAAGCGGGACGCACGCTCGTCGATGCCCAAGTCGAACTGCAACCGGTTGGAGGCACCAACTGGATCCGCAGCTCGGAAGTCGGTTATCCCGAATGGAAGGTAAAGCTCCCGTTCGACCAAGCGACCACCGAGAGCGTCATCAAACAAATGCAGGAGCAGATTCGCACCAAGCCTGTGTTCCAATCGTTCAGCCAGATCGAAGGCCGCGTGGCAGGCGAAATGCAACAGCGAGCGATCCTCGGCTTGTTGCTGAGCTTGATCTTCATCACCATCTACATCTGGTTCCGATTTAATAAGGTCTCTTACGGGATTGCAGCGGTCATCGCGTTGATCCACGACGTGCTCATCACCGTCGCGTTCTTGGCCATCAGCCACTGGTTGTTCAAGCCGCTCGGATTCCTGTTGATCGAGGACTTCAAGATCTCATTGACCATCGTGGCAGCCATCTTGACCATCATCGGTTACTCGCTCAACGACACGATCGTGGTGTTCGACCGGATCCGCGAAGTAAAGGGCAAGAGCCCGAACCTGACCGAAGAGATGATCAACACCAGCGTCACGCAGACGCTTAGCCGAACGTTGCTCACTTCGTCAACGACGATCCTCGCGATCTTGTTGATGTACATCTGGGGTGGTGAAGGGATTCACGGATTCGCCTTCTGTCTGCTGATCGGGATTTTGGTCGGCACGTACAGTTCGATCTTCGTGGCAGCACCGATCTTGTTGTGGTTGTCCAAACGCGAGCAAGCGGCTCGCGCCGCTTCGAAAGTTTCCTAAGCATGCACGCTTATCGAACCCATCATTGCTCCGAATTGCGATCGGTGCATGTCGGCCATACCGTCCGGCTTGCCGGCTGGGTGTATCGCAAACGGGATCACGGCAATCTCTTGTTCGTCGATTTGCGCGATCACTACGGTGTCACGCAGATCGTGGTCGATCGAGATAGCGATGCGTTCGGAGTGGTCGAAGGGGTCAAGCTCGAGTCGGTGATCCGGATCGAAGGCCGCGTAATGTCGCGCGGTGCTTCTCAGGTCAACACCGACTTGCCCACGGGCGAGATCGAAGTCAAAGCCGACTCCGTGCAACTGCTTTCCGAAGCCGCCGAACTCCCCTTCCCCATCTTCGGAACCGCCGAGTACCCAGAAGAGATCCGACTCAAGAATCGCTTCTTGGATCTGCGACGCGAAAAGCTGCATGCGAACATCGTGCTTCGCAGCCAAGTCATCGCCAGCTTGCGGCGTCGCATGATCGACGAGGGCTTTACCGAGTTCCAGACGCCGATCCTGACCGCGTCGAGCCCCGAAGGCGCTCGGGACTTCCTCGTCCCCAGCCGCATTCACCACGGCAAATTCTATGCGCTGCCGCAGGCACCGCAGATGTTCAAGCAGTTGCTGATGGTGGCCGGTTTCGATCGGTACTTCCAGATTGCACCGTGCTTCCGAGATGAAGACGCCCGCGCCGACCGATCGCCGGGCGAGTTCTATCAGCTCGACTTCGAAATGAGCTTCGTCACTCAAGACGATGTGTTCGCTGCCATCGAGCCGGTGCTGTACGGCGTGTTCGATGAGTTCTCTAAAGGGCGCGGCGTGACCAAGCCTCCGTTCCCGCGGATCGCCTACAAAGACGCGATGCTGATGTACGGCTCTGACAAGCCCGACCTTCGCAACCCGCTGGTCATCTCCGATGTCACCGAAATCTTCCGCGATGGTCCGTTTGCGGTGTTTGCCAAGAGTGTCGAACAAGGGGCCGTCGTCCGCGCCATCCCAGCACCCAACGCTGGCACGCGGGCTCGCAGTTTCTTCGACTCCACCAACCAATGGGCCCGCGACGAAGGCTTTGCTGGACTCGCCTACATCAATTTCAAGGGTGGCGAAGGAGGCGGCATCGCCAAGAACCTCGGTCCCGATCGCGTGGCGCAATTGGTCCAAGCCATGAAGCTCGGCCCCAACGACGGGGTCTTCTTCGCATGCGACAAGCCTGCCAATGCAGCCAAGCTGGCTGGGTTAGCCCGCACCCGCATCGGCCAAGAGTTGGATCTCATCGAACAGAACACGTTCAAGTTCTGCTGGATCGTCGACTTTCCTATGTACGAGTGGGATGAACTCGAAGGCCGTGTGGTCTTCAGCCACAATCCCTTCTCGATGCCTCAAGGAGAGATGGAAGCCCTCGAGACGAAGGATCCGCTCGATATCTTGGCATATCAATACGATATCGTTTGCAACGGCATCGAACTTTCCTCGGGAGCGATTCGAAACCACAAGCCGGAGATCATGTACAAGGCCTTTGAACTCGCTGGCTACGATCGCTCGGTTGTCGACGAGAAGTTCCGCGGCATGATCAATGCGTTCAAGTACGGGGCACCACCGCACGGTGGATCGGCTCCGGGCGTGGATCGCATCGTGATGCTGTTGGCAGACGAACCCAACATCCGCGAAGTGATCTTGTTCCCGATGAACCAACGGGCCGAAGACCTCATGATGGGTGCCCCATCGTATGTCTCGGAGAAGCAACTGCGAGAGCTCCGCATCGCCATCGTCGGCGACCCGCGCAAGACCAACCCGCCTGCTCCCTAAACGTTCCATGTAGTCCGCGTGACGTTGATCGGCACGCGGGAATCTTGCTCGGGAATGTTCGCGATTCTAGTTTCCGGATTTGCTCGGCCCACCGAATCGCCCAGCGGACGGCAGCGTGCAGGATTGCGTTTGGAGACGGCGCAATTGGCGATCAATAGCGATGGCCATCTCTGGGTGCTGGCCGCGTATCGCTTGCAGTTCTTGCAAAGCAGCGGGGACTTCCCCCAACTCAGCCCGTTGCAATGCGGCTTGCATCGAGAACATCGGCGCGGCAGTTGGGCATGCAATGGCGGCTTCGAGCAAGCATGCAAGCGCTTCGGCGGTTCTTCGCAGTCGCGTCAATGCTTCGGAACGCAGTTCATACCAGCGTTGCTTTTCGTCCGGCTGGAACTGCGCCAAAAGATCCTTTGAGCGATCGCATGCATCGAGCGTCGATTGCCAATCCCCTAGATCGCTATAGCAGATCGCTTCCAAAAGATACGAAGTGGGAGTACGTGATTCGGATCGATGCAGACGCTCCACCGCTTCGCGACTGCGCCCCAGCGCCAGCAGCAGTGGTACCGATGCTTCGATGGACTGCGCGTTGGAAGCAGGTTCGATTTGGCCCAAACGGTGTTCGAGGTCATCGAGGGTGCGCAGCCGATCGAGCCATTGCTGTTTGGCAGGCCGCCCGCCCACCTTTGCGAGATCGTCGATTTCGACCGCTTGTTGCAACGATCGGGCGGAACGTGCTACCCATGGCGACGCGAGATCCCGCTCGGCCGCTTCGATACTTGTGAGCAGGACTTCGCGGCTATAGATCCACGTCGGGACCATGCCCAATGCGGCTACCAACGCCACTCGCGTCCAACTCGGCATGCCGCCCCCTGCCTCATTGGGTTGGCTGAAACTCTGGAGCCGTAGCCTTGCCGCACACCATAGCGTCGCCAAGCCGAGAGCCACTGCGGTCCTTATCCACCAACGGGACGCAAAGCCCAACGATGAAGGCAACAGCGCATCCGACCAACCCGGCAACAACGCCGCAAAGGCGAAGCTGCAAGCGATTGCCAGGATCATCCAGATCCAGGGATGGTACCAGCGATTGCGAATCCATTCGCCAACCAGGATCGCAAGCGGGATCGCGAACAAAAAATGGATCGCCAAAAGCCGGCGCGAGACAAAGATGGGAATCGGTTCTGGTGTCGCTAACCAAAGCGTGCAGGCAAAGGTCAATGCGAGCCCCCATAGCCAGATCGACCACAGTGGCGTCGGCCCTGCCGAAGCTACTGCAGAGCCCCGCGCAGAATCGCTCGTCGACGAAGATGAACTCGAGCGGCGCTGAGATGCGGTGCGTTTCATGTCGCCCCCAATGCTTGGGATGTTTCCGCGCGACGAAGCTTCCAGATCCAACCATCCCATGTGTAATGCGTCAAGGCCGCCCACAGATTCAAAGTCTGCCATGCGGATGCCGAGGCCGCTCCGGAGTGCGTCAGCCACCAACCCAATGCGCCTGTAGTCAGCATGAATCCGAGGAGCACCGCGACCCAATGCTTGGCAAACCACTGCATCGGACCTGGGGAACCGTGCTGCTCGCGCCGCATGGCATAGTGGCTGACGATCGCAAAATACTCCACCGCATGAAACATGGCAGCGGCCGTCGCAAAGCAGAGGATCCAGGGTGCTGCATTACTGCGAAACGCGAACAAATACCCACAATACAACAGCATCACGCTGCTGAGGTAAATCACTTTCCCCAACCTCTCAACGCGAATATCGCGCAGGTTGGTAATCCAAAGGGCGATCGGAAACCCCATCATCACGATATCCAGCCATTCCAACCATGGCCCAACCTCAGAAATCTGCATCTGGGGAATACCGCCCCACAGGGTCATGCCGGCGGTGCGGAGGATCACGTAGGTGATGAAGCCTCTCATGCCCCATCGCTCGAGCCAGGCCACGCCGCCGCCCGAGTTTCCACCACCCGACTTTTTCGCGTAGATGCGCAGCACCCCTGCGTGCTGACTAGCGAAATGCCAACCGTTCCAAATGTAGTCCAATGCGCCCAAGCACAGCAGCGTTCCGGTCCCGAGTTCAACACCCCACACCAGCGCAGCCAGCAACAGGGCGGAACCGAGAAGTTGCCATTGCAACGATTGCCTGCGATCGGGATCGATGGCGACCAACAACATCGTCAGCCATCGATGAGGCAACGTTAGAAAATAGAGTTGCCAGAAG
>JBKCUI010000283.1:0-19915 GCA_046318495.1 Pirellula sp.
ATTTGATATATTGCTCTCCTAGTGACTCCGATCTCGCAATGGGGCTTGCCCCCATAAACCAAGGCCCATGACGGGTGTTCCCAGATTGTGCACCAAAGCTGGCGATCTGAGCGTTTTGAATCGATCGGGTCACTCACGCCCGCCGCATGACCATTCCCGTGATTTGGGAGAACTTTCGCTGCGCAAGTCCATTCGGTTCTCGATTGCATCCTTGCTGATTTTGATGGTTGCAGTGGCCATTATTGTTCGTTGGTTCGATCCATCGGCCGCTCCGGAGCGAGGCACAAGACACTGGCAGAAACACTTTTGTTTTGACTATGCATCTGGTGTCGCTGAGATTGGCAACAAGAAAAATGTTTGGCAGAACTGCACTGTTATTCGAGGCGATGGGCACTACTGCGTTATCGAGGAAGGAAGCCAGACGCTTGGAACAACAGGCTCGGGATACTTTTCTATTGGCATTCAATTGCCAAAAAATCTCAATGTAAACGATGCGATCGAGCTTCGATCGATCGCCCCAACCAGTGGCTCGAAGCATTCGCTACATGTCATGAAGAGTGGTGAGATCGTAGCAATGGAGTTCGGGCATCCCAGGTCTTGGGATCTTGAAAGCAATGATGAGATTCCGCATGGCAAAATCACCATCAAGCAGTTGGACGAGGAGTTCATCTTCGTAAAGTTGGTTGCTTGCATCCGGCTCGAAAAAGGTCAGTTGTTGGAGCTGGATAACGAGTATCGGCTGGAACGTCGTTACCCGATTTCGCCCATCGATGCCCTACCGGAGAAAACCCAGACAACAGATCCATAAACTGCAGTGTTCGAACAGCCGGTCTGGCTAGCATTACGCTGATCGCTTGTACTCGCTTATGGTTGTTGCAGCACTTACACCATGTCCGAGAGGGTTTCAACAATACGGATTCGTTGGTGGCGAGCATCGTGTCGACGCAGATCGGCCCCGTTTCATTCCCACTCGGTGCAATGGGACTCGTACTCGATGGTTGTTCGAATTGCGTCGATGCCAATCGCTCATCGATGCAGTCGCGGTTGTTGCGGACCGATAAGCCGGATCGAAGGACGATTCGAGTACGAGTACCGCTCGTCCGCAAACGCGGACTCGCTGAGTACGAGTACGAAAAGAGGGAAACAACAGGGTGCACCGAAGTGATGCTTCATGCGATTCTCGATAGCAGAACCTGTTGGTCGCCGCAGGGGCTATATTGCCGCTCACGTCCGATCCATGTGGGGCACGCAAACTCTCTCCGGGAACTCCGGTTGCGGGCTGGGACGCCTGCGGTTCAGCGACTAGCTCGTGGCAGCGAGTGAGACTGGATTCACGTTCATTGCTTCGCCGAAATGCTTGTGGCAGCAAAACGGCTTCGGTAGACTCAAGGCTGCTTGGGCGTTGCGAGTTCGCGAAAGCTTCCGAGCGACTGCCACGAAGCATGCACGCCGAAGGGCTTGATCGTCGATAATTCAGACGATGCAACTCAACTCCTCACCCTCGGTCATCGCGGATGTTAAGCCGCATTGGATTTGCGCGTGCCCAAGCCATCCCCACACGGAATCATCCATTCTCGTTGTTGAAAACTTGAGATGCTAAACCAAATCATTAACGAAGTGCCCGTCGTGATTGCCGGTGGACCAGGTGAAGGTTTTGTCATGGTCCTTGATGCAGCAAAGAAAGGCAATCTTCTGGCGATCATGCTATTGGCTGCAAGTGCGTTGATTCTAGCCTACAGTGCTTGGCGTTTCATCCGGCATCTGTTTCGGACACCCAAGACAGCAAAATGGCGGCTATGGCGGACAATCGGGCTAATTTCGCTCGTATGCGTTCCTTTCTCCTGCTTGGCCATTTGGTTTTGGAACAAAGAATCAATCCTCATAGCCATTGTGCCACAGATATTCCTATTTCTATCCGCCATTTCCTCAGACTCATGCCGGAAAGAGAACGCCCTATTCCATTCCACCGACCAGTGAGAAACATCGCTCCTTGAACTCAAGCTCTTTGCGATAGAGTAGCCACCGCGCAATCCGGTCGCGGTGGTTGCGGATCCATGCACCGTCTAGATTGAATTGCCGAGTACGAGTACGAAAATGCGATAAACAACATGTTGCCCCGAAGTGATGCTTCTTGCGATTGTCGATAGCCGAACCTGTTGGTCGCCGCACGGGCCATATTGCCGCTCTCGGTTCGATCCATCGCGAAATGGCTTTCCTTTGCGTCTTTGCGTCTTTGCGTGCCCCCGGTTTCCGGAATGTGTCCGTGACAACGGTCGGTCGAAAGAGTTGCTGTTGTTGTCGGCCAACGGAAGCAACCGCTACAATGTCGGACGTCGAGCACGAGCACGAGCACGAGCACGGGCACGGGCACGGGCACGGGCACCGCGATGCCGAGTACGCAGTCGAGCGGGGTTCCACCCTCGCTCGACCCGCTAGTCTTTTTCCTTCCCTCCAAACCTGGAACCCATCCATGCGAACTTTGCCCTGCATTGCCATGGCTTTCGTAACGACCTCTCTCGGATTTGCAAATTGCCGATTCGTTTCCGCCGAAGATTGGACGCAGTGGCGAGGCCCCAACCGCAGCGGCATCGCCAACGAATCCGGACTGCTGAGCAGTTGGCCCGATCAAGGACCAACGCAGGTGTACAAGAGCCAAGGGCTGGGAGGCGGCATGGCGAGCCTCGCAATCGCCGATGGCAAGATCTTCACGATCGGCAACAGCGACAAGCAAACCCAATTGATTTGCGTCTCGCAAAAAGATGGCTCCATCGTGTGGAAGACTCCGTTCACCCCCGATCGCGGCGCGGCCAATGGCACACCCACCGTCGACCGTTCGACCGGATTGGTGTACGCCATGTCCTTCGACGGGGTGTTGGTATGCTGCCGTGCGGGCAGCGGGGAAGTGGTTTGGAAGAAGAGCTTTCCCGAAGACTTCCGAGGCAAGATGGAATCGGGATGGGGCTATAGCGAGTCGCCGTTGATCGATGGTGACAAACTGCTGTGCACGCCCGGCGCGACCGATGCCATGGTCGTTGCCCTCAACAAACAAACAGGCGAAACACTCTGGAAAGGTCCAGCCCCGGCAGGCAAACTCCGCGGCAACGACGGAGCGGGCTATTCGTCCATCGTGATTTCCAATGCGGGTGGACGGAAGCAATACGTGCAATTGGTCGGCCATGGCGTGGTGAGCTACGATGCCAACACCGGGGAATTGCTCTGGAACTACGATCGCGTGGCCAACACCACGGCCAACATCCCCACGCCGCTGATCAGCGGCGACTATGTGTTCTGCTCCACCGGGTACGGCGATGGAGGCACGGCACTGCTCCAGGTCCAACCTGCGGCCGGTGGCAAACTCAAAGTCGAAGAGGTCTACTACAAGCCTGCCAAAGAACTCCAAAACCATCACGGTGGCATGATCATGATCGGCGATTACGTCTACATGGGCCACGGACACAACAACGGCTTTCCAGCGTGCGTGGAATGGAAAACCGGCAAAGACCTATGGCCCAAAGAACGCGGGCCAGGAGGAGGCTCGGCCGCCATCGTGTGCGCGGATAAAAAACTGTTCTTCCGCTACCAAGACGGCATCATGGCCATGATCGATACCGATACCAAGCAAACCAAAGTGCTCGGCAAGTTCAAACTCGCGACGCACAACGGCGAAAGTTGGCCGCATCCGGTCATCGTCGACGGCCTGTTGTACATTCGCGACCAAGACGATTTGACGGTCTATCGATTGAAGTAAGCCATCTTTGCGCTGCAAAGACACCCCGCTTCGGGCGATGTCGAACGGACGACTGGCGTTGACGCATCGACGGATCGAGCATTATCGTTGCTGATAGAGATGGATCGCTGGACTGCTAGCGAACCGTTTGCTCCTGGTATGGCAGGCGTTGCGGTCCCGATTGCGCTTCATGGAAGAACCAATGTCCCGAATCTTAATTGTTCGACTGTCGGCCGTGGGCGATACGATCTTGAGCATGCCCATCGCTTGCGCCCTGCGCCGCGCGGTGCCCGAAGCCAAGATCGGCTGGGTGGTCGGCGCCGGTGCCTCTGCGTTGCTCACCGGCCATGACTGCATTGACGATCTAATCGTCTTGAGCAAAGACGATCAGCGGACCATGGCAGCCTATTGGCGATTCCTCCAGCGTGTCCGAAAGTGGAAGCCCGATATCGTCATCGATGCGCAGGGCTTGACCAAAAGCGCTTGGATCGGATGGTGCTCGGGAGCCCGAACCCGCATCGGATTGAGTCGATCCGAGTTCGAAGGGCGCGAATTGAGCACGTGGCTCAACACGGAATTGGTGACACCGCAGTCCCAGCATGTCGCATTGCGAGGCCTGGAACTGCTCCTGCCACTCGGGATCACACCGCCGCATCGGACGGGAGGTGCTGTCGAATACCGAGTGCCTGCGTTCGCTTCGGAGTCCGCGACCGTCGATCGGTTGCTCGGGGCCGATGGGCCCGACTCGATTGGACGATCCTTGGGAACGCGATGGGCCGCGATCAACGTGGGGGCGGGCTGGCCGTCCAAAATCTGGCCTGCGGAACGGTATGCTGGGGTCGCCAAGCATCTGCGAACGCGTTGGGGAATGAAGAGCTTGGTGATTTGGGGGGGCGATCAAGAACTAGCGTTTGCCAAGCGTGTTGTGGACCAGTCCGACGGAGCCGCGGTGCTGGCTCCCAAGACCTCATTGCGAGAACTCGCCGAATGGATTCGACGTGCGAAATTATTTGTCGGCTCAGACACCGGACCGATGCATTTGGCGGTAGCTGTGGATGTGCCAACGGTCGCGCTCATCGGCCCGATGCCGATGGAACGCGTTGGCCCCATCGACCCGGGGCATGCGAATGGACCCAAGCATGAGAGCGTGCAAAACGAACGGTTGCCCCACTCGGCGATCCACACACGCCGTGACGATTGCCGTCCGATGCTGTCGATCGATGTCGAGCACGTGGCGCAGGCGTGCGATCGGGTGCTCAACGCGCAATCCAACCATCTTGAAACGCGACCGCGGGCGGCTTCGTAATCGCGCCCATCACGGAATCTTCATCGCCATATTCCATGACCAGCATTCCGCTCGGAGACCGCGCTGAGTATTCGTTTTGGGCATTCGTTTTGGGCATTCGCTTCGAAATGCTCCTGCTGAGCGGCTGCCTCAGGCTGTGTTCAAGCCCCATGCACTATGGCGGACGCACGCCCATGCGCGGGCATGAACAATTCTTTAACCTGCCGTTCGCAGCCTCTGGCAGGATGGCACTGCCCCGCCCTGAATCGGACGCAAACCCATACGCAACAGTACTTTACGCAATCGCCACTTCCAGGACATGCGCAGTCTGGAGAGCCTTCAGCGAGCCTTTTTACATATCTTTGACACAGCTACAACGCGGTTGGGACATTCCTGGGGGGGTGTGGCCGTTAAGGTAGAGACACGCGGGCAGGAACTCGACGCGAATGTGGCGTCGGGACGTTGCTGGTCGCGGTACTCTACCGATTCGATGAACTCTCCGAACCAATCATCATGCGAAGCCATCCCACCCACAGCGACCAACCAGCGAGTCCTCCCAAGCAACACCATGCCGCGACGTTGACACCTCCGTCCAGGCCAGTGGCTTCGGACATGGAAGCATCGGCACCGGTCAAGGCTGGTTCGAAAGTCATGCCGCGGATTCCCGAGGTGTATCAAATTCAATGGGGTGCCAGCATTTGGCTCGTCCTGTTGCACGTCGGTGCCTTGCTCGCTCCGTTCACGTTCACGTGGAGCGGCTTGGGGTTGATGGTGTTTCTCCACTGGGTGACCGGGAGCCTCGGGATTTGCCTGGGCTTCCATCGATTGCTGACTCACACCGGGCTCGAAGTACCCCGTTGGCTCAAGCACTCCTTTGCGTTCCTCGGAACGTTGGCAGGTGAAGGGGGCCCGATTAGCTGGACGGCGAATCACCGCAAGCACCATGCGTACAGCGATCAACCGGGAGATCCGCATTCGCCGCACGATGGGCCTTGGTGGGCGCACATGTTTTGGTTGGCGTTCTCTACCCATGGTGGCGATTGGAATCGCTACGTGAACCATTGGGTTCCGGACTTGGTCAAGGACCCGTTCTTGATGAAGCTCGAACGCTATTTCTTGCCCATCCACTTGGCGGTCGGCGCACTGATCGTGGCTGCTGGATACTTCATCGGTGGATCGGGATTGGCGCTCTCCTGGTTTGCATGGGCCGTTTGCTTGCGAATGGTCGGCGTGCTGCACGTGACTTGGTTTGTCAATTCTGCATCCCACATGTGGGGTTACAAGAACTACGAAACCCGCGATGACAGCCGCAATCTGTGGTGGGTAGCGATCCTTGCCTACGGCGAAGGCTGGCACAACAATCACCACGCGTTGCCCCGTTTGGCCCAGCACGGTCACAAGTGGTGGGAGTTCGATTCGACCTACCAAATTATCCGTCTGTTGCGAGCATGCGGATTGGCGAAAAATGTCATCGACGTGGCTTCGATGGAAGAGAAAAAGCGTAGCCGCGCCGCCAAATCGGCTGCATAATAGCCATATCATGGCACAAGCAATCGTCGATCCAGAACAGTTGCGTCAATTTGCGATGCAACTCAAACGCTTCTCGAGCTTGCTCGCGGACTCCACGGGCAAGCTCTCTCAACAGATGCAGCAATTGGCAATCTCCTGGCGCGATCAGGAGCAAGCCAAATTCGCAGCCGAGTTCGAACAAGAGCTCAAGCTTCTCAACCGCCTCATCGAATCGAGTGAACGGCACGTTCCATATTTGGTCCGCAAGGCCGAATTGATCGAGGAATACCAGCGCGGTCATGGCTAAAGCCAACGTCCAGAATATCGAAGCCCTCGAAAACTTCGAGCATTCCATCGCTCGCCTGCGGGAATCCGCGAGCAAGCAAGTGGACGACATACGCGAGCAACTGCAGCGCGTTTCGATGTGGCTGTCCAAGGAATTGCCGGAGTACTGGGGCAATCAGTTGCGGATCGCACAGAACAAGTGGATCGAGGCGCGCGATGAGTTGGCTCGATGCCAAGCCAAAACGCGGGCCGAAGATGAAACGTCGTGCTTGTTCCAACGCAAGGCGCTCGAACGGGCCACCGCCAGGCGCCAAATCTGCGAGCAGCGCGTCCGTGTCGTCCCCCAACTGGCGATGCAATGGGAGCAGTTTCTCCAAGAGATCTCGCTGAGCGTTCGCCAGGTGGACGACATGGCCCAATCGACGTTGCCACTGGCCGAGGAACGATTGAAGCAGACCATCTCCATTTTGCGCGAGTACATCGCGCAAGCCTCGGACCCCATGCCGCCCGCTTCTCCATGATCGATTGGCCAACCGTACCCGATCTCGGTGTGTTTCTCTCGTGGCCCGAACTCGGAAGTGACGCATTTCACCCCGACGATTTGGAACTGGGGCAGCGCTTGATTCCCAGCGACCGAGTCTTTGTCCGCACCGGATTCGATGGGACTTACTATCGAATCGAGTATGGAGAGCACCAGCTTCGCATTCGCCCATCGATGTGGTTGGCGGTGCGCGATGAAGGATTCCGGATCGGCGAAACGGTCGAAATCGTTGGTCGCTTTCTGCAGAACGACCCATGCATCGCCACTATCCAGGAGATGCGCTACGCGCTGTCCAAAGGGGTCATCCAATACACCCTTCGGCATGCCGACATGCCGTTGACCAAACCGTTCGTAGCCGCCGATCTACTGGGATTTGCCAAGCATGAGCCATTGCGGCCGCGCGATGAACCGGCGCCGGTTCCCAAGGACTTGGACCCATCGCCCGATCCGTTGCAGGAACCAGAGCTCTCGAACGACTCTAAGCGCGGGCTGGCCGATGGGTCGGCAACCGCGAACTTACACGATGCGCAATAAAAAACCTCCGTCGAGCGGACGGAGGTTTTCAGTGTTGGGTTGATGGCAACGCGGCCCAGATGTTCTTAGGCATCCGCCATATCGGCAACTGCGACGCGCGAGCGGGATTCTCGCAATCCTCGGCTGAGGATATCTCGCAGCAACGGCGAAAAATCTTCGTAGCGAGATTCATCGGCAGGACCATCGGCGTACTGATAAATCGCATCGCGAGGCTTTGCCCCCAATGCGATCAGCGTGCTGGAAACGGTGCCGTAATCGGCTCCGCGAACCACCATGCTCGCGCGAGCCAGCGGGTTCGGGGAACGAGCGAAAACTTTACTTGCGACCGCCAGGAACTTCACGGGGGAATCCAGCGTCTGAAGGGTGAGCAGTCGATTCGCGAGTTGGACTCGCTCATCGCGAGGATCGTTCATGTTGCGAGCCCCGATGATGTTGAGTCCGGGATGCAACTCGACGACTTCATTTTCGGTTTCGTGATGAATGGCAAAGGCTTGGTCGCGATCGGCAATCACCAAGTTGCAGGCTTCGAATTGATGCTTTTGAAACTCATCCAAGGCTTTTTCGACCGCAGATCGGCTCGATCCTGCCTTGAGAACTTCTTTGACCAGCAATCCACGCGATCGGTTCGATCCGAGCGGCTCAAGCGTTCGTCGGTTGCAGATCCCGACAAAGACACCGTGCTGGTTCACACCTAGCCAAGTTCCGCCGCTGCGCTGATCCACCGGACACAAGATGCGGGGTTTGCCAGACTGAATGGTCGGAGCACTGCTCCGTCGATCAAAAAACTCCTCTCTGTTAGCCGCGACCAGGATGGGACTTTCAGGAACCACGCGATATTGAATGGCCAGTAAGCACATCGCAACATCAGCACTTTCTATGGCTGGAGTGTGGGAAACGAGCCACGGCGCAATGGCACCCTATCACACATACATAGTGCGATATTGCGGCCCGCAACTGCGATAAAAATCTACCGATGCCCTACCCCGGTAGTCACCCCCCAAAACCGAAGAATCGTCAAAAATGTTGAAATCTTGTCGAAAAGCCAATGGCAGGTTTCACGCCCTCGTTGCACAGGGTTACCTAAGTTGCCGTATCGGCGTCACTTAGCAATGCTATACTCGTGGCCTCAGTCCCCTCGCTCGGGCGGGTACCATTTGTTTCTTGCCTTTCAATGCCCCATGCTCCATGGCTCAGGATCGCGAATCGAATCCTTCCTCGCATCGGCCGCTCGCCGATGGTCCGACCGTTTCCTCTGCCGCATTGACCCAAAGCGGCCGCAGCCGTCTGGGGGTACCATTGCCTTGCGTTTTCGGGGGATTGGCCGCGTTTGTCCCAGAACGGATCGTTCCCAATCAAGAGCTGGAACATCTGGGTTGCGATAGCGAGTGGATCATCCAACGCACAGGGATTCGCGAACGGCGATGGGCCAGCCTTCAGCAATCCAGCAGCGACTTGGCATACGAAGCCAGCGTCCGATGTTTGCAGAACTCGGGTGTCGAGCCGCGCGATATCGATTTGATCTTGGTCGCGACCATTACCCCCGATCATTCCACGCCATCGACGGCCTGCTTGCTGCAACAGCGTCTGGGCTGCATCGCTCCCGCCATGGACCTCAGCGCCGCGTGCTCAGGCTTCATGTATGCACTGGTCACCGGGGCGCATTTCCTCCAAAGCCGCGCCTACCGCAATGTGCTGATCGTCGGCGCCGAAGTCATGAGCCGCACGGTCGACCCGACCGACGTGAAGACCTTTCCTCTCTTTGGCGACGGAGCCGGTGCAGTGTTGCTGCAACCTGCCCCCGAACCCACCGGCCAACCGGTGTTGAAAGGCACTGCGGGCACCGATTCGCCCTCGGGCATCCTGGCCTACACCCTCGGCGCCGAAGGCTCGATCGACGCGCTTTGCGTGCGAGCCGGAGGATCGCGCGAACCGATTTCCATCGAAGCCATCCAATCCGGCCGGCAGTACATGCGCATGGATGGTCGCAGCGTCTTCAAGTGGGCGGTCCGATGCGTGGTCGATAGCTGCCGCGACATTCTGGCGGAAACCGGCTACCAAGCCTCCGACATCGATCGGGTCATTCTGCATCAAGCCAACACGCGAATCATCGATTCGGCTATGGCCGACCTGGGTTTTGGATCCGATCAAGTCATCGTCAATTTGGATCGCTATGGCAACACATCCGCCGCCAGCATTCCCATCGCCATGGCCGAAGCCCAAGACAACGGCAAACTCAAGCGCGGGGATCTGGTGCTGTTGTGCGGATTCGGTGCCGGCCTGACCTGGGGCACCGCCTTGATCCGTTGGTAAGCAGTGAGCTCCGTTGGCAAGAAGGGTGCCATGGATCGCGACCTCTGAGCCGTCTGCATCCGAGCGTTTGCACATCCCTTAACGCTGGCTTGGATCTGGCGCTGAGGGTTGCATCCATTCCGGCTTCAAGTGTTGCTTGAGAAACTCAAACGTCCCTACCCCATGAATCGTGTGGGGCCCCGCAAACCATTCGATACGCGAGCGGTCTGGGATGCCAAGCTGCGCGGCATACAACCGCTGGACTTTCGCGTACTCCAGAGCCACGCGTTCATCGGGCGCCACACCATCGAAATGCCCGCGTTCCACCATGAAGGGGCGCGGCGCAATCAATCTCGCCATCTCGGCGTAGTTGAACTTGGGCCCCAGATCAAACTCGAAGATCTCGTACTCCATCGTCCACACATAACTGTAGGGACTCGAGGTGCTGGCGTTCTTCCATACCCAGTCGTTGAAGTCCGCCGAACAAATCGACAAGCAATACTCGGGGACCATCGCCGGAATCCGCATCGCGCTTTTGCCACCGTAGGACAAGCCATAAAACGCAATCCGATCCGGGTCCACTTCGGGGAGCGATGCGAGCCAATGGACGATCTGTTCGTGCTGCGCGACGATCGTCGAGAAGAGGGTTTTGCCGATCAAGTTGCTTTTGCGTTGCAGCGTGCGAAAGCGATCTCCGAACAGATACAAGTTCTGCGGAGCAAAAACGACGTAGCCTTGCTCAGCCAACTGCGCTGAGACATCGTGGTAGGCGGGATGATCGCCGACGATGGTGTCGGTCGGACGTCCTTCCAATCCGTGTTGAAAGACCACGCAAGGCCGCTTCGCGATCGGAGCATCGGTTTTGGGTACCAGCAGCACTCCATAGGCGATCACTTCGTCGAACACATCGAGCACCACTTCGTAGCCCCGCCATTTCTCTCGATCGTAGACCAAGCGCGTCCTCGGCCGCAGCGGAGCTCGCTCCTGGTTCCAGACGCCGATGATCTGCTCGCGAAATTCTTGATGGTACGGCTGCACGGTGCGTTGGAAGGCCTCCAGGTTCGAGGTATCAAGCCCCTTCCAATGCGCATCGCGTTCCAGATGGACGCGGTCGAGAACGCGTTGTTGAAATCGATCGAGATCTTGCAAGATGGCCAGCCGCCTCGATTCCGGCGAAGGCAACCGCTCCCAATGGCCTTCGATTCGCAGTTGTTCCGCAGCCTCCATGGCCGATTGAGCTGCATTCTGGGTGAGCCCATCGAGACGCAGTTGCGAGATCGCCAGTGCGAGCGCGTGATTTTGAATGCGGTCGGGTTTGCTGCTGGCCTGCGGCGCGAGCGATTGAATCGATGGGGTTAGATTCCAGGCTGCGAGATCGGTTCGAGCGCGTTGGGCTTCGCGCCGCGCGGCTTCTGGAGACGGCCCCAACAATCGCCCCGGTGCGCCTCCTTGACCATCGATGGTCACATCGGGACCGGGTGTCTCATCGACGATCAAGGCTCTCGGAGCGATCAAGCATGCCAGTTGCGCGTCGCCGAATCGCGGCAACAGTCCGTGGACGTTGCGATGGATCGGCTCTTGCCATGTCCCATCGCGCGGTCCAAAGTGGCCGGCGACCAGCGTGCAATCCACCCGCACATCGCTGGCACCCGTCGCCAGCGCGACCCAACCTCCTTCTCCCCATCCACCGACAAGAATCGGTAAGTCCGCATGATGCAACTTCAAGCGATCGATCGCCGCGATGCACTGTTGCACTTGGTACCCAAGCAGATGGCGGCCGAGTTCAAAGGCCGAGCGATACACGAATTCTTGATCGGTCATAATGGCTCGGCCCATGCGGGCTTCGCGATTCCGAGATACGACTTGGGGAACGATTACCAGACCGCCGGCCTGCGCGAGTTGCAGTGCATTGCGATTGGAAGCATCCCCGTTTCCGCACAGAGATTCAGGCATCTGCCCCGCATCGGGGATCAGCACCGCGCCAAAACGGACGCGATCAGGGACGATCATCAACCCGGTAGCATCCCAACCTTCGAGCACGGCCCAACGCACGCGAACGATCTTCAACCCACCCGCCGTAGCCAATGTCGCTAGACGATTGGGGGAATCGCGATCCAGTTCAATGTCCATCGTCCAAGGTGTGGCTGGCACGATCGGATCCACGACACCAATCCTTCGGCGGTATTCTTGACGCAGTGGCTCGACCCGTTCGAGGTACGCAGTCGGGCCGTTGGGCGCACCCGAATGGGGTTGCGGCCAAACGCTGATTGCACCTTGGCCGGTCGACTGCATCGCGGCTTCGATCTGACGCAGCAGGAAGCCATCGACGCCGTCCACCAATTGGCTTGCGATATCCCCCTCTAATGTGAGCTTCTGCGAATCCCCGAACGGCACGGCTCGCTCTGGAGGAATAGCGTCAAAGGCTGTCGAAGGAAACTGCGCGCATGCCGAAACCGAGCCGAGGGCAGCTAGTGCCGCCGCCCATTGCAGCGTCGCACCGACTAAGGATCGGCATGGGCTGTGCCGCCATGCTGCAACGCTTCGAGTGAGAGCTTCAACGGCGAGAATCCATGCGCGGCACATCATCGTGAGACATCCAGGAGAGGGGAGGCGGGGGTGCGACCATCGATCGGTCGACACGCGTGCATCCTACCAAAACCTCAACCCGCCTGCGGGTTTTGATGTTGCGCAAAATGGCTTTCCCTCCTACTCGCACTCAATGAAATGGTACTCGTACTCGTTGCCCTATCGTCGAGCACAAGTACGAGTACTGCTAACGCGGAGTACGAGTACGACAATCCACGGGAAATCGCGAAACGAAATGCGATGAGACTCGAAATGCCCAACTTCAAAAGCCGCGGGCCGGGATCAAACATCAAACAGCGACGGTAGCGAAACGGATGTAGTTTAAATGGCGATACAGTTCGCTGTGTTCGAGCAACTCAGCGTGCGTCCCCAGATCGGCGACGCGGTTCTCGTGCAGGACCACGATCTGATCGGCGTTGCGAAGCGTCGAAACGCGGCGCGCCAACACCACGACGATGGCTCCGTCGTCGGCGAGAGCTTGCAAGGCTTCAGAGGTTTCGTGCTCCATGTCGGTATCCCCGCGCGAGATCGGTTCTTCCGCGACGACGATGCTGGGCTTCTTGACGAACCCCCGTGCGATTCCCAGCCGGAACAACGCCTCGGGTGGCAGACGGTCTTCGCTTGGAGACACGAGCGTTTGCAATCCATCGACCAAGTTCAATACGGTGTCTGCGACTCCCGCGCGGCGAGCGACGTCCATCAAGTCCACGGTGGCATCGGGCTGGCCGTCGGTCCAAAGATTCTCTTGGATCGTTCCGGTGACCAGCGGGCCGTTCGGCGAGATCCAAAGGGAACTGTCTCGGATCGCATCCCGCGCGACATCCAAAGAGTCTGTTCCATCGAGCAGCATCCGCCCTCGGTAGGGACGACCAAATCCCAAGATCAGTTCCATCAAGGCTCGGGCAGGGACGCTATCGCGAGCAACGATCGCGGTGATGTGACCGGGCTTGAGATCCAAACTGACATCTTCCAACAACCTGCGGCCGTGGCTGTCTCGCATGCTGACGTGATCGAGTTGCAAGTCCCGTTGCAAGCGTTGCACCGAGGCGAACTCGACCGACTGCTCGCTGTCGGAAGGTTGCAACAGATATGCAGTCAACTCGCGCACGCCGTTCTTGGATTCCTGACAAGCAGCAAACACACGCCGCCATTGGTTGTATGCATGCACGGCCAAGACCACGGCCGCGCACAAGGTAAAGGCTTTGCCCAGATGGATGGTGTCGCGAGAGTCCAGGATGCGGACTGAAAGCAATACCAGAAACATCACGGAGAAGACACTAGCCAATATCCGGAGCCATGGCGAGTTCCAAGGATTGGAACGAAGCGCTGACAGACCTGCATTGCGGTAGGCGTTCAAGTGCGAGCGGTAGGTTTCGGCGGTGTCTTCGCGGTTGTGCACGGTCGCTAACAACGGTGCCGTATCGCATAGCTGTTCCAACCGAGTCCTAGCAGTGCGCCATCGTTCTTGATCGACCGGACGGCGTTTGCGATAGGTCGCTTCCAATTGGTGGTACAGCGTTCGGAGGATGAGCAAAGCGATCAGCGCGGTGGCGGTCACCCACAAGTGGATCGAGCAAGCGAGAGCGGATAGCAACAGCATGTGGATGCCGAATCGAGGGAAGACTTCGTACCACGCTTGGATCGATTCGCGCACTTGCGGAATCGAACGTTGCTGCAGTTCGCGCAACCGCGACTGTTGTCCAGAGAGTCCTTGTTGCAACGCGAGCTTGCCCGACTTCACAAAGAGCAGCTTTTGAGATTGCACGTCGAAGTCGAGAGCGGCCACCACGGCGGCGTACTCGTTGAGGAACAAAAACACCATCTTGGCGAGGGCCAGGACAGCGATCGCTCCCAGGATCCACAGCAGAACGCGCAGCATGCTACCTTGGGCATTCATCCAAGCCGTGGGCAATTGCACCCAGCCCATCGTCAGGAACTCGGGGACGCCTGTCTGGCTTGCCGCGACGGCATCGATACCGGCGCCGGCGAGGACTAGGATCATCGGTAGCAGCAAACCTGCTGCGGCCCCGCAGGCCATGGCGGCCCATGCGGCGCCGGGAACTTTCAGTCCCGCTTCGTTCGACCAAAATTGGGGAAGCACTGGATTACCTCGTTCATTGCATCGCTGGCTCGGCGTGTGATCGTCTTCAGCAATTAGTTCGATTGGGACCCTGACGCCTTGGAAACGGGGTCGGAATTTGACGATTTTGTCGGTGGTGTATTCACGGAATACGATCTTTTCGCGTGTTGCGTTCACGCAACACAGATTCCTTCTGCCTGTTGCTTTTTTTCAACCTAGGTTAAGAGCAAGAGTTCCGGTCGGCGGCGGAAAATGCTCGGGTTTGCCCCCGGCAAGCGGGAATCACTGCTGGCTATCTCTCTATCCCTGGCCCGTTCTTGTGCCCTTGCGATAACAGAATTCTCATGCCGCGCGACGCGAAACATCCCCCGACGATCTTGGTGGCAGACGACGACCGGTGGTTGCTCGAATCGATGTCCGATTGGTTGTCGGGCAATGGATACCGCGTATTTACCGCTCCGAATCCCGAAGCCGCCTACGCGCTGTGCCAACAACAAACCATCGATCTGATCTTGTCCGACATCCGATTCGATGCAGGGCATGGACTGGGGTGGATTCGCAAAATCCACCGTCAACGTCCAGAATTGCCGATTCTCGCCATGTCTGGCTATTTCGACTCGGATGCGGCTTGCGATTGCATCGCTGCGGGCGCATTCGATTTCTTGACCAAGCCGATTCGCGATGTGGATTTGCAAGAGGCCATCGAGCGCGCATTAACGCACCATCAACTAGCTGAAGAAAACCGTCGCTTGCAGCAACAACTCGAGCAGCGCAGCGAACACCCATCGATCCAGAGCCAAGATCCGAGAATGAATAGGATCTTGGACACCATCGAACGGGTAGCAGACACGCGAGCCACCATTCTGATCACCGGAGAGAACGGAACGGGAAAGAGCCGTCTCGCCCGTTCCATCCATCGACGCTCGAGCCGGCGCGAGGCCCCTTTTGTGGAGGTCGCTTGCGGAGCATTGCCCGATGCGCTGCTGGAAAGCGAATTGTTCGGCCATGTGGCGGGCGCCTTCACCGGTGCCACGATGAACAAAGCTGGCAAGTTTCAACTTGCCAATCATGGGACGCTGTTTCTCGATGAGATCGGATTGGCCTCGATGGCCTTGCAAGTGAAACTGCTGCGAGTGTTGCAAGAGTTGCAATTCGAGCCGCTGGGGGGTAGCGAAACACACACCGTGGACACGCGGACGATCTTGGCCACCAACGAAGATCTGGAGCGCTCTGTGGCCGAAGGCCGATTCCGACAAGACCTCTTTTACCGCGTGCATGTCATTCGATTGGAGTTGCCACCGCTGCGCGAACGGATCGCGGACATCGCCATGCTGGCGCAGCATTTTGTAGAACGCGCGAGCCAAGAGTTCCATCGCGATGTGAAGGGCATCACCACCGCGGCCATGAGAGCTTTGGAGCAATACCCATGGCCGGGAAACATCCGGGAATTGGAGAACGCGATGCAGCGCGCGGTCCTGTTGTGCTGCGGAACGCGTGTCGACCTCGACTTGCTGCAAGACGTCTTTCTGCCGCATCCGGCGCATCGAGCCGCAGATAGCCCGAAAAGTTCGCTTCGCGCTGAGCATCCAACGGCGTTGTTCAATCCGTCGAGTCCGCCTTCGCCCGATCGCGCGGCAACGCGATGGTCGGCCACGTCTACCGCGTCCAGAAACAAACCGGTCCGACCGTTGGCCGAAGCGTTGGAAGGTCCCGAGCGCGAAATCATCTTGCACGCCCTGGAATCCAATCAATGGAATCGGCATGCGACTGCAGAGCAACTCGGAATCAACCGAACCACGCTCTACAAGAAGATGAAGAAGCTCGGAATCGAAGGCGCGCATCCCGAACCCATGGACCCCGACACACCGAATGAACTTAGCAATCGATACGAGTCGACGACGGCGACAAGAAGCCCGTTTGCAAGCTTCGGTTGATGCATGGGGATGCACTCGGTGCATCCGCTTGCTAAAGCCGTATTGGGAAGCATCCCGCTGCGAAGCTTCCCTGTCGCGAAACGGCACTTGAAGTCAGGGGCTTTCGAGCGCGCCTCCGATCGTCCAACAACACGTGGCGAGCCGAGCAGTCCTGCGGCCCAAGCGTTCGGTTCAGGCAAAAAAAAAGCCCCGCAAAGTTAATTACGCCCGAGTTATAACTTTGCAGGGCTGATCCCACCGAAGAAGGGTTACGCCCGAAAACCCTTCATCAGTTTTTTTCGGGAACTTCCAAATCATACGGATTTGGAACACAGGATTCCATAGCGAAAATCGACTAATGTTGCAGAATTTCACCTTTCGCAACCTAAAGGCGGCACAAACCTCCCTAATTTCCTGCTTCCCCAGCGCGACAGTTGAGCGAATGCTAGCGAGATTCCAAAGAAGCTGTTCTTTTGGGTAGCCCCATCCCCCCTCTTGAGTCTGGTCAATCGGCGGCGCGAATGCAGCGATTCCTTGCTAGTTTGGATCGCCCCCTGGCAAATTCAACGGAAAAAGGGGATAGACGGACGGGAGTGCCCTTATCGGCGCATCCACGCCTGGACTTCTTCGGAGATTTCTTCGTGTTCGAGGGTATCGTGGGCCAGCAAGAGATCCGCAACGGCCGAAACGGCAGCCCAGACCTCGGCGCGATCCATAAATTCGCTCAGCCGCTCCCCCTCTGCCTGCAGCCAGGTCATGGTTTTGGCGTTGGACCACCCGTACTCCGCTGCGATGGTCCAAGCTTGGAGTAGATCTTGGCTGCCCGGTCCGCGGGCCACCTCTTGCCAGGCGAGGTTCCGATACAAGGCTTCGGCTACCGGCCCCGCCAGAATGGCTCGCAGCGGATCGGTCGAACGGGTTGCTGCGAACCGTGAGGGCCAGTGCATTTCGACTTCCCCCAGATGCCCGACCTGTTCGCTTTCGAGGGTAGCGTAGCGAACTTTCGCACCGAGCAACACGCCGACAACGCTGTGTCCAGCTTCGTGATAGGCCGTGGCCTGTTGGTCGGCATCTTCATCGTCCCAATCGGCGTCGTGCCAGTCCATCGATCGCGGCATATCAACACTCGCATCAACAAGCCCTATAAACCATCGTGGTTCGCATTCGAAACGTGCGCCGCAGCGGTCGACACCCAGGGATAGTGCGTGTCTGCCCCAGCCTGATAGCGATCGATTGCAGGACCGCTTCCGATGCGATACCCTAGCCGACTCCAGCCTATGCATTGGATTAAATTCGAGCAACCGAACCCGCTTGGATTCGATCCGGAACCCGACAGAAACAATCGATTCGACCACGACCCCACATGAGCGCAACGGTAACCCTCGATGGCATCACGCTCACCCTCGCCCATCCTGTCCGCAACGATGCGAAATGGATCGGCCAAGAAGAGCCATTGCGGCAGCTCGCTGCGTGCTGGTTGACGGTCGCGCCCGAAGATCTGCCATTGACGCCCAGGTTGGTCGGCGTGCCCGGTGTCGGCAAAACGGCGCTTGCGATGGCAGCGGCGCAAGCCCGCGGGCAATCCCTCTACATTTATCAGTGCACGGCGGATACGCGTCCTGAAGATTTGCTCGTGACCCCTGTTCTCTCGAGCGAAGGCAAAATCGCGTACCACGCATCCCCCTTGGTCACCGCGATGATTCGCGGCGGGGTATGCGTTCTGGACGAAGGCAACCGAATGAACGAAAAGTCGTGGGCCTCGCTGGCCCCGCTCTTCGATCAGCGCCGTTACGTCGAATCGATCGTTGCGGGCATTACCATCCCTGCCCATCCCGACTTTCGTGCTGCGGTCACGATGAATCAAGACGACTCCACGTACGAAATCCCCGACTACATCCTGAGCCGGCTGCAGCCCACGCTCAACATCGGCTTTCCGAATCGCAAGGACGAGTTGGCCATCCTTCAATACCACCTCCCGTTTGCGGAGTCTCAAGTGCTCGCACTCACGGTCGACTTCCTTCAAACCGCCCACTCGCTGAAATTGGATTTCTCGGCCAGGGATGGAATCAACGTGCTTCGATTCACAATCAAACGATTGGCGCAGCAGTCGGACCATCCGCTGTCGATCGACAAGGTTTGGGGCGAATCGATCGCTGCATGCCTTGGAGACGAAGCATTGGACCTGGCCAGCCTAGCGCAGCGCAAACGCCAATCTCTCGGGGGCGACTCGCTGCCCATGGGCCTAGATGACTTTTTCTTTGACCCCGATGATCCTTTGCGTCCTGGCGACGAGTAACCTGGAATCCCCCAAGTGAAACGGTCCTTTTCGGACTCGCTCGGCCTCTCAACCACTCCGACCCATCATGGCTGAACCCATCCCCAACACTTCGATCCATCAGCCATGGCATCAGTGGATTCCGAGGTACTTGGTCCCGATCATCCCGCAGCGCATGGGACACTACTTCACCGATGTGCTCATCCTCGGAGGCGGGCTGGCGGGCCTGCGCGCGGCCCATGAGATCGACCCATCGCTTCGCACGATGGTCTTGACCAAGGACAAACTCGAGGAGTCCAACAGCGCCTACGCGCAAGGGGGCATCGCCAGCGTTTGGGATCCCGAAGACCGCTTCGACAACCACGTTCAAGACACGCTCATTGCCGGATGCGGTCTGTGCGACGAAGCCGTCGTCGACATGGTCGTGCGCGAAGCCCCCGATCGGGTTGCGGAACTCATTGCTTGGGGAACGCAATTCGATCAATCCGAAGGGCAACTCGTGCTGGGGCGCGAAGGAGGGCATTCGCATCAACGCATCATCCATGCCATGGGAGATGCGACCGGCAAAGAGATCATGCGCGCCATGATGCAGCACACGCGGCAGCGCCCCAATATCGAAATCTGCGAAGAAGCCTACACCATCGATCTATTGACCCATGAAGGGCGATGCTGCGGGGCTGTGGTTTCGATCCAAGCTCGCCCCCCGGTTCTGATTTGGGCGAAAGAAACCATCCTGTGCACCGGAGGATGCGGCCAGATCTTTCGCGAGTCCACCAACCCGCGCGTCGCCACCGGCGATGGTCATGCGATCGCAATGCGAGCGGGGGCGGTCCTGCGCGATATGGAATTCATGCAGTTCCATCCGACGGTTCTCTACATCGCGGGTTCGTC
>JBKCUI010000284.1:0-3515 GCA_046318495.1 Pirellula sp.
TATAGCGAGTCCGATTGATCGGCACCAAGGTCAACTTCAGGAAGTCCAAAACTCTTCGTGATTTGAACAAAATGCGGGGACCTGGTGTTGACAAGCGCGATGTGTGACTCACTCTGAATTCGATGCCCTGAGCGATCTTGCCGCGCGATGCTTCCTCCCTTTGCATGAGGACGTCGCAACGCAACGAGCGATTGCCTGCCTCCCCACGCATGAAAGGCCAACCACAATGCACGTAGCGATGGCTGCATCGGAAGCGATTCCGTTTGCCAAGACGGGAGGGCTGGCCGATGTGTGCGGAACCTTGCCGATGGAACTGAGTCGGCGCGGGCATGCATGCAGCGTCTTTCTGCCCGCTTACCGGCGCGCCAAGGCGCTCGGCTTGCCATGCGAAGACACGCACATCTCCTTTGTGGTGGACATGGCCGGCAAACGGATGACGGCGCATGTGCTCAAGTCGCAATTGCCCAACTCGAACGTCGATGTCTATCTGATCGACCAACCCCTTTACTTCGATCGCGATGAGCTCTACGGAGACTCGCATGGCGATTACCGGGACAACTGCGAACGCTTTGCGTTCTTTTCGCGAGCCGTGGTCGAAGCCATCGATCGGCTCAAACTGCCCATCGACATCATGCACTGCCACGATTGGCAGAGCGGATTGATCACCGCGTATCACAAGACGCAGTTCCAAGGGTATGCGTGGTATCGGCAAGCCGCATCGGTGATGACCATCCACAACTTGGCCTATCAAGGTCGGTATTGGAGCGCCGACATGCCGTTGACCGGCTTGGACTGGCAGTACTTCAATTGGCAGCAGTTGGAGTTCTATGGCGATTTGAACATGCTCAAGGGAGGCATCGCGTTCGCCGACGTGGTCACCACGGTCAGTCCGACGTATGCGCGGGAGATCCAGACCCCCGAGCATGGCTGCGGATTGGATGGGCTGCTGCGATCCAGGGCCAACCGGTTGATAGGAATCGTCAACGGCGTCGATTACTCCGTATGGGATCCGCGGCACGATGCGAGGCTAGCCAGCAACTACTCGGTCGACGATTGGCGGGTGGGGAAGCCGAAGTGCAAGCAAGCGTTGCAACAGCGGGTCGGATTGCCGGAGCGTCCCGAGGTTCCGTTGGTCGGATTGATCGGCCGTTTGGCGGACCAAAAGGGTTGGGATCTGGTGGTGCCGCTGCTGCATCGCTGGGTGGATTCTCGGGATGTGCAGTGGGTGATTCTCGGGAACGGTGACCCGCGTTTGGCGCACGCCCTTTCGGAAATTTCCGGCCGCCGTCCCGACCGCGTGGCGGTGCGGCTCGAGTTCTCGGATGCCTTGGCGCATGAGATCGAAGCGGGCAGCGACATGTTCTTGATGCCCAGCCGCTATGAGCCTTGTGGTTTAAACCAGCTTTATAGCCTGCGCTATGGTTGTGTTCCCGTCGTTCATGCGACGGGAGGGTTGGCCGACACGGTGGTCCATGCATCGCACGAAGCCATCGCATCGGGGCGAGCAACCGGGTTTTCGTTCGGTCGATACGACATTGAGTCGCTCGAAAATTGTTTGGCTCACGCGCTTGAAACTTATTCGCAGTCGCCTGACGCATGGGGTAAGATTGTCACCCAAGGGATGAACCAAGATTGGTCTTGGTCCACCAGTGCAGACAGCTACTTGAACGCTTATGGACGAGCGCGCGAACTGGCTGCATGCGATGGTCGGCTCTAGCCTTGGCAGCTGTGTGATCGGCTCATAGGGTAGAGCGGCTTATCGCCGTGACTCACCCGTTTCGTGCGTTGTATGCCCCCACCATCGCGCACTGGATTCTTGAGCCGGGCTTAGCAAATCGATGAACGAGATGCGATACGACTGGTTGACCGATCGCTGGGTGATCTTTGCGCCCAACCGCATGGTCCGTCCGGATGATTATGTTCGCGGCGGCGGGACGCAATCGCTCGATTCGCACGAGCCATGTCCCTTCTGTGCCGGGGCGGAGCACGAGACTCCGAATGCCACGCTGCTGTTACCCGAACGCGATTGCGATGCGACCACCAGCACGCGCCAAGAAGATCTGCGGATGCAGCCCCGCGAAGATTGGCTGGTCCGCGTCGTCCCGAATCGCTACCCGGCGGTTCGCATGGTGAATGCCATGGCCTCGGTCTTGCAATTGGCACAATTGCAGGCCCATGGGCAAGGTTCGATCGACGATTCTGCGTCCGGGCATGCAACGTTGCATGCAACTGCGACCTTTCCCTCGCGGAACGAACAGTGCGATCCGCACCATGTCGACTTGTTCGTGCGGCGCGAGATCCACGGCGCGCACGAAGTCATCATCGAATCCCCATCGCACATCCGCTCTGTGACCAAACTCGCGCCCGAGCATATCGAGATGGTATTCGAAGCCTATCAGAAGCGATTGATCCATTGGCGAGCGAGCTCCGCGCTCAAGTATGCGGTGGTCTTCAAGAACTACGGTGCGGACGCCGGTGCATCGCTTGCCCATTCCCATAGCCAATTGATCGCAACGGATTTTGTTCCTTGCGACATCGAGCGAATGCATCAGCGCGTCGATCAATACCATCGGTCGCACGAGCGCTGCTACTTGTGCGACACGCTCGAACAAGAACTGCAACACACCGAACGGATCGTTTGCGAGTCTGAATCCTTTGTAGCGCTCTGTCCGTTTGCTTCGAGGTTCCCGTTCGCAACGCAGATCATGCCGCGCCGCCATCAATCGCTTTACGAATCGTGCCGACTCGACGAAGTCCGCGAACTGGCGTCGCTGGTGCAGCGCGTGTTGAGAGCCATCGAACGCGAGCATCCCGAAGGGTCTTACAACTACATGCTGCACACGCTCCCGTTTGACAGCCCATGCAGCGATGCGTTCCACTGGAACATGCAGATCATCCCCAGGTTGTGCAAGGTCGCGGGCTTTGAGTGGAGTTCCGACTGCTTCATCAACACCGTCACCCCCGAAGATGCTGCAGGCCGATTGCGATCGCATCTGCGGACGATGAGCTCGCCGTCGAAGGCTTCTTAGCAATCGCGTTTTGAAGTTGCGCCATTCGAGACTCATCGCATTTCTCTTCGCGATTCTCCTTGGCTTTTCGTACTCGTACTCCGCCTTAGCAGTACTCGTACTCGTACTCGATGATCGGGAAACGAGTACGAGTACGAGTACCATTTCATTGAGTACGAGAACGATGGGAACCCACAGTGCGCAACTTCACAACAATCGCGTCGGTCCTTGCAGCGCGGAACCGATGCGATGCTGCGAGCAAGTGCCATCTACGTTGAGGCCATTCTACGGGCTACTGGCGCGAGGATCGTTCCGCCTCGGCGATCGCTGGCATACGAAGGAGTCGAACCCATGCGACCAGCAATGCCACCAATGCGGCGAGGGAGATCCATCGGATGGGTCCTTGAGCAAATACGATCGCGCCGTTGATGGCGATGAAGATCAGGAACGCGTGCGCCGCGATGCTCCATGCCTTGGGCGGGCGGGGAAGCCAAGCATGGCTGGCAG
>JBKCUI010000285.1:0-14611 GCA_046318495.1 Pirellula sp.
TTGGATTCTTGGTTTGGGGTCACCACATGTTCACCAGTGGTATGGCCGACGTGACGACCATCGTCTTCAGTGCATTGACCTTTACCGTTTCGATTCCGTCGGCGATCAAGGTCTTTAACTGGCTGGGAACGATGTATCAAGGCACCGTGTCCTTGAACACGCCCATGCTGTATGCCCTGGCGTTCATCTTCCTATTCACGATCGGTGGTTTGACGGGATTGCCGTTGGGTGCATTGTCTACGGACATGCACTTGCACGACACCTACTTCGTCGTCGCTCACTTCCACTACGTGATGATGGGTGGAACTTTGGTCGCGTTCCTCGGCGGCGTGTTCCACTGGTGGCCCAAGATGACTGGCAAAATGTTCAACGATACGTGGGGTATGATCTCCGCTGCGATCGTGTTTGTCGGGTTCAACTTGACGTTCCTTCCGCAGTTTGTACTTGGCACGCGTGGAATGCCCAGACGGTACGCAACCTACTTGGAAGAGTTCCAAGACCTGCACCGATTGTCGACGATCGGCTCGCTCACGCTCGGCTTCGGGTTGCTGGTTGCCTTGATCGTGTTGCTCCACTCGTTGTTCTATGGCAAGAAAGCTCCTCGCAACCCATGGGGTGGCGCGACGCTGGAATGGATGTGCACATCGCCTCCTCCGCACGACAACTTCTCTTCCGCCCCCACTGTGGGAGATCCGTACGACTTCAACGGTATCGATTACGATCCGAAACAAGGCGGTTACGTCAAGAAGGCGTAACGCATTGCCCCTGGCTCCCCACAAAACTATCACTTAGCCTGTCGAAACATGACCGCAATCTCAGAAGCCGCACCGACCGCCGAACACGCGCATGATCATCACCATGACCATCCGTCCTGGTTGGCACACCACTTCGATGATGCCGAACAGCAGTTTGACTCCGGCAAACTTGGGATGTGGCTGTTTCTCGTCACGGAAGTGTTGTTCTTCAGCGGCATGTTCTGCGCCTACGCGTTGTATCGAAATCGCAACCCCGAGGTGTTCGAGTACTGCAGCCAGTTCTTGAACGAGAAGCTGGGTGCGATCAACACGGGCGTGTTGCTTTTCAGTTCGCTGACAATGGCTTGGGCGGTTCGTGCGGCCCAGTTGCGGCAACATAAACTGTTGGTTGGAATGCTCGGGGCAACCCTCGGATGCGCAGCCATCTTCTTGGGTGTGAAAGCGGTTGAGTACTCGCACAAGTGGGAGCTCGGTCTGCTACCAGGCAAGTTCTATGTTGCCCAGCTCGGCGGACACCACGAAGCGCATGCAGGGTATCTGCAAACGCTGTGCATTGTCCCCCTGATTCTGACGGTGCTGTTCTTCGTTTACTGGATCTATTCTTTGGTGACCAAGAGTTCCTTCCACCAGCAAGTCGCCGGGCCCTTGTTCGTCGCGGGAGCCTGCTTCTTTGGTGGTGTCGGCCTGGGTCAATACTTGGAAGCCCAGGAAGCTGCAGCGCACGCCGTCCACGAAGGACACGAGCATTCGGCCCATGAGCACACCGACCATGCCGACCACGCCCACGGATCGGAGACCGCGAAAGAAGCGGCAGCGAGCATGGCTGGGACGGCTTCTGTTGCCGGAAGCGGTCTGGGACCTGCACAAGATGTTAAGGTCATGCCCGAAGCGATTTCGACGCCCAACGTCGACGTCAACCAAAAGGGAATGGCGGGATTGTTCTTCAGCATCTACTACTGCATGACCGGTGTCCACGCGATCCACATCATCGGCGGGATGATCGTTATCACTTGGTTGATCGTGAAGGCGGCTCGCCAAGAGTTTCATGAGCAGTATTTTGGTCCAGTCGACAACGTCGGATTGTACTGGCACTTGGTCGACTTCATCTGGATCTATCTGTTCCCGCTGTTGTACTTGATCACCTAATCGTAACGGCATCACGCTCGCCGATTCACGTTTGCAACACCCACTGTTCCCTAGCGCTCGGTTCCCAATAGGCTTTTCCCATGGCACATAGCACTCCCGCTCCCCATCACGATTCGCACGCAGCCCATGGGGCCCACGCCGCGACATCTCACGATGCGCACGGCCATGATCATGGGCACGGTTTTTCGCACCCGATGCCGATTTGGATGTTGCTGAGTGTTTTCTTCGCGTTGCTGGTTTTGACCGGGTTGACGGTATTCCAAGCCCAATTCAATCTAGGCAACGCGGAAATCTGGCTGTCGCTGACGATTGCTACTGTCAAAGCGGCATTGGTCATTCTGTTCTTCATGCACTTGTTGTGGGATAAGCCCCTCAATGCCATTGTGATTTTGGGCAGCCTGATTTTCGTGGCGTTGTTTCTCGGCTTTACGCTGATGGATGCCGAAGGATACCGCGAGAACCTGATCTATCGCTCGACGATCAAGGCTTCTCAGCCTGGAGCGACCGGGACGGAAATCGACGAGTAGTCGGTCCTGGCCCAGTAGCATGAGAGGCTGCGAACTGGAACCCGGAACTGGGCCTTCCCCAGGACGGTAGCCTCAGAATTCTTTTCGCCCAATCGGCCATCTACGAACCGCGCTACGCTGGCTATTGGGCGAGGCTCAAGTGCCGGAGCCGCCCAATCGGGTCGCCTCTCGGAGATGTTGACACCTCTGGGGGCACAGTAGTCAGCCTTTCGAAGCGAGCGATAAGACGTCACATCCCAATCCAAAGTGTCAACGAGTCTTTGGATTTTTGTGCTGAATTTCTGGCGTGCTCGATGGGTGTGATTTGGCGCGTGCTTACGTCCCCATGCGTATCGATCAAGGGACCGTATTTTTGCCACGGACTCTCGAAGTGCGCCTTTAGCGGCGTGTTCGCACCACAAGAATCCAAGGCCTACCGCGAAGACGACGCCGCTGCACCTCCGCAGCCTAACGCAATCGCAAGGAAGATTTTTCTTCAATGCGATCGATACTCTTGCATGTCAGCAATGCGTATGGGGTGCATGTCGAAGGCTCGGGCCACAACATTACCCTTGAGTGTAGATTGCCGAATCAAGGACTTCGAGTACTGTTGATGGGAAGTTGAATAACGAACCTCTCCCCACGAACACATGTCGATGACTCAGCGAACTCTGCTTGTATGCTTTTTTGGATTTTTGGTACTCGGGCAAGGATCTGTTTCCGAAGCCGGTGGATTTCTGCGCCGGATTTTTGGGCGTAGTGAAACCAGACCGACGGCCCGCGTTGCTACCGCTGCTTGCAATCGCGTTCAGACAACAGCCTCCAACGGCATGGCTTCCGTTGCATCCTCCATCGTCGAAGGGGAGGGAAGCCAAGCAACCGGTGGAGCGAACCAAGCAAAAGCGAAAAAACGCGAACAGATCGTCCACATGCCCCTGACCGCCGAGCAGTCCTACGAGAAGAACTGCAAGGCATGCGAAGTGGTCTACGCGGATCCGAAGAAACAGAAAAAGTGCAAGGAAATCGCCAAGATCCTACGCGACAACAGGAACGAGAAGGACTACGTCGAGTACACGCCCGCCGAAACGCCTTGCGCCTGCCATTTTCCGGAATGGCCCAGCGGCGATGTTTGCTTAGCTATCTACGACCAAGACATCATCTCCCCGGATCCGCAAGTCCGAGCTTGCGCTGCGGAGTGCTTCATGGCGTGCGTTCTTTCGAATCCCGCATTCTCCCAAACGCCCGAAGCCCGATAAACGAACGGAGCATGCCCGCTTCGATGGGCCCTTTCGATAGGCACGCATGCGTGACTTCACTCCGGCGTCGCATGACGTTTCGGCTGTGCGCCGCGTGCCAGTCGGATAGACAGGACCCGGTGGTTCGTTTGATCATATGGAATGAAAGTATCCCAAGCTTTCTTGGTGCTGACCGTAGGCGGCAAAAACCCTAGCCGATCTTGCTCGTCCAAGACGACATCCCCACCGTCTCCCATCAATCCGGAAAACCCCCAGGCGTTGGGGAAGAACATCCAACTGTCCACCATCTTCGCGTTGGACAACCATTGCTGCCGCTGCATCTGCCGTTGTTGGAAACCTTCGTGTCGGCCGATTTGGCACCAGTAGTGTTCTGGCTGTCCATGCACGGACGCAAGGGCGCTTTCCTGAAACGTCGGCAAGCGATAGCCGTTGGCATCGGGATTCCAGAAAACGCCATCTACATTCTGTACCTGGATCCAAGTACGCCCCGGGGTACCTGCGGGAGGGGATGCGCTCAGCGAATAGACAGGCTGCAAATGCGATTGATCACTTAGCCAATTGCAAAAACGGAGGATATCCTCACGTTCCACCGACCGCACGGCTGTGTCTGGTGACATCTTTTGATTGATCGGGCTGCTCACTCCGACACTTTTCTCAAAGACGCTGAACAAGCCAAGGGAAACTTCCTCCCGAGCCAACCAAACATCGGGCCCGATCTCCAATGTCTTTCTCTTCGATTCCGCTGCCCCATTGAGGGAGGTTTCAAGGATATCGTACTGGGCGCGTTGAACCGGCAAGTGAATCATGACGAATGGATGTGAGGCAATGCACGACTCCACCATCCACTCCCCATTCTCTTCGTTCGGCGGGACTACAGTGCGATTACCAACCAAATACGATTGGAGGGTCTGGCAGGAGAGGGCTGTCTCGCGGTCACTTGAGCCGATATTCCTGGCGATGAAATCGGTTAGCGGTTTGCCGACGATGTTGATCGGCTGCTCCATCATCGCGATCAAGTGCATGGCGAGCAGTTTGAAATAGTGAGCATCTTTGGAGGCTCGTTGGCTTTGCGTCCAAAGCAATGCAGCCATCCTGCCCAACTCCGAATCGCTACTCCCTTCCGACGCTGCCAGGATTTCATACACCTTGAGCATCGGGTCACTTTCAGTTTCGAAATCCTTCAGCAGTCGCATGTCTCCGCGCTTGATAAACAGCAGTTCAAGCTCTGGCATCCCGGCTAGAATCGCAGAACCTGCTATCGCTTTTCTTTCTTTGACAATGCCATCTCGGACCACGTCGCTTTGCAGCGCCAAATCCCAGAGTTCCATTTCATTTTCATCCGATTGTGCGAGGCACTCACAGATGCGTTCGGCCGTTGGAGACAGTCCGTCCAGCGAGAGAAGCAAATCCCGACGCAGGAGCTGTTTCCCCTGAAACGGTTCGTTTTGCTGTTCGAGCGTTTTCAATTCCTCGAGGATGTCGTTGGACTGATTCCCATTCCCCAAAATGCGTTTCCAAATAACGCTCAGGCTATCGGACTTCGCAGTCAAGAACGACGACATGCGCTCGCGTTGTTCGCTTCGCAAGGAATCCAAAAGGGATTGGCGCGTGCTCATCAGCACTGAGCCAGCCTGCATGGTGACAAGTCCGAGCAGGCAAAAGGTGCCCATCCATTTCATGGCGCGTCGGCGGCTGAGCACCATGACCTTTTGCTGCAATTCGGAACGGAGGGATTTGGGAACCGCAAAACTCGCAGCAGCCCACTCCTTCATGGAAAGCAATTGCGGCGAATTCGGTTCGCGCTTGAGCCGGATCGCCGCCTGTGCCAATTTACTCCTTGCCCGCCCTTTCCAAGTTTCTGTGTCGCGGATAGCAAGCCAGTTCTTGATCGGCTGAACCAAGTAATCATGAGAGAGGCTATAGAACGGTTCGGCATGCCCTTCGACCTGGTGCTTTATCAGTAGATGAAGCTCCTGATCCAAGCAGCGCATCGCTTGACGGAAACGCGTAGAACTGGGTGTTTCATTGCAAGCGGTAGCCAAAGAAGAAATAGACTGCGCCGCCGATTTCAATGCGTGTTCATCATCGGGCACGAGTTCTCTAAGGATGTCTGCGCAAATGTTCGCGGAGGCGCGAAATGTCATCGGGGCGTTGCTCGAGTCAAAGGCATTGGTGAGAAATCGAGACAAAACACCATTGGCTCCTCCCATTCGGGAAAGCGTTGCTGCATCCCACTCATGCTGCCGCATCAACTCCGCAAAGATCGAGAGATGCACGCACAGAACTTGATTCTCATCCGCCAAACTCAACACCGCGCGGTCGAGAAAATCGCGTTGAGAATCCCTGATTGGCCCAGCGGGAATCGTTTCGTATGCCCGTCCAAAACTCTCCAGCACCCGCTTCGCATGGGAAACACTCAACAGGGGTAAACCCGATGCATTCGATTCATCGGAAAGGGGCTGATCGAGCATCTGCATCAAGGCGCTAATCTCTTTCCAGTACTCGCTGCGGACCAAAAGTATCGCTTGCACGTATTTGCCGTCGCACTGCCTTAAGGCCTGCACCATCGGATGGGCCATATCGATCGGATGCCCTGCCAAGTACTGCTCGAACTGGTCCAACACCAAGAGCACCTTGTAATGCAATTGACGCTTTCGGATCGATGCTAGAACCGTGAGCAAATCGCTGAACTCTTGGGTGTACTCCAACTCGCTATGCAATGCAGCCAAGATGCCTGCAACCGGATCCTGAACCGTTAAATTGCAGTAGATAGGCCGCACAGTGCGGTTCAATGAGGGAATCAACGCTGCCAAGACAAAGGAACTCTTTCCGCAACCACTCGGACCATAAATCACGCCAACCGGTTGTGCATCCGCGTTTCGATTCTCAGCCCACGCCTGCCACGTCGACACAATTGCCGGCTTGCCTTGTAAATCGTATGGCCCCGGCATCAAACGCATGTAGTACTCATGATCCTGGGAGTCAAATGGCCGTAGCCCGCGCGGTACCACGGTCGGTAGCCGACCATCCCCGGCAGGCGAAAGGCCCGCGACGGAGGCCTCCATTCCGCCTCCCGTCAACGAATGCATCGCTCCGGCTCCAGCTAGCGGCCGTCCTCCGAGCGTCCCCCCGGCAGCGCGTTCGCACTGCATGGCGCTCGCGTCGGATTCCGCCTGCTTCAATGCTGCCGCTAACTCGTCGGTATCCCGAAACCGCAATGCCATTCGAGGCGATAAACACTTGAGGCAAATCGCTTCCAGGGAATCCGGGATGTCTACGCGCGACAGTTTGGGGGACTCCAATTCCCCTCGAAGAATCGCCTGAAAGAGCTCCATGTCCTTTTCTTGGCGAAACGCTGGGCGCATCGCCAGCATCTCATAAAGGATTAACCCAAAACCCCAGATATCTGTCCGACCATCAATGCGGTGAAGTTCTCCGAGGATTTGCTCGGGCGCCATGTATCGGCGCGTCCCTGCAATCCGCCGTTGAAACGTGCCTGGAGTTTCATCGGTAATCGCTAACCCCAAATCGGTGATCTTTGCCTTTCCTCGCTCCGTGATCAAGACATTCGAAGGCTTCAGATCTCGGTGAACCACACCATGCTCTCGCATGTGCTCCATTGCGGCCAAGAGATCCTTGCAGATCGAAAACACGCGATCTAATGGAAACGCACCTTGATCCCTGAGCTCTTCCTCAAGACTTTTCCCGTTCACAAATTCCATCACTGCATAAGTGTGGTTATTCCAATCGTCGATGTCGTAAACACGCACTAGATTCTCATGATCGAGCTTGGCAGTTGCCCTCGCTTCTCCAATCAATCCCGCCGATTCGGTCCTGGTACCCAGCGTAGAAGGTTTGAGCGCGATCTTGATCGCCACATGACGAACCAGCTTGGAATCAAACGCGCGATAGACGATCCCAAACCCTCCGCGGCCCAAGCATTCCTCAACCAGATAGCGATGATGAATCCATTCGCCGCGCCCAAACTTGGTCAGCGACGATTCCTCAACCGGCTCGGACGCCTCACTGCGTTTTCCATCGGGCCCGAAAAACATCGTCGAATTGCGCGTGGTCGAATCGGGCGGCAATTCGGACTCATGGCTACTGAACTCGGAGTCGTCGGCAGTCATCGTTGCTTTGTTCCGTTCCCTTATCCCAGTCGTGCCTTGTTGGTAATCCCCAATAACTTACCCACCATTGCATGCGATCGCTAGCGATTCCGGTCCATCTCAATCGCTCTCTCGCATACGGCTTGCTAGATCCATCGCAGCGAGCACCAAATGCCTTGCCCCCCCCTGGGGTTACGAGCGCCATTCACGAAGCCTTGGCAACCTTCAGGATCTTGAACGGAGCTGTTTTCGACTTGCGAATGCTCGCGAACGCGCTCCCCCCTTCAGGTGGCCACCAAAGCGCCTCAGGCCGTCCCCTTCGACGCATATCCCCTCGGATGCGTGCGATGCCACCGCCATGCTGTTTCGACGATTTTCTCAATGTCGGTATACTTGGGTTCCCACTGGAGCACTTGTTTTGCCAAGGCAATATCTGCGATCAAACAAGAAGGATCCCCAGCACGGGGCGGTGAAATGACTGTCGGTATCGGGTGGCCTGTAACCCTACGACAAGCCTCGATTACTTCCAGAACACTATGCCCAACGCCGCTACCAAGATTGAGTTGGAGCATTTTGCCCGCCTCAATCCGTTCCAGTGCAGCCAGATGCGCCGTTGCTAAATCCTCGACGTGAATGTAGTCGCGAATGCAGCTACCGTCGGGAGTCGGATAGGAATTGCCAAAGAGTTGAATGAATTCTCTTTGCCCAAGTGCAACTTGCAAAACAATTGGAATCAAATGGCTTTCAGGATGGTGATCCTCACCGATCACTGCATCATGCGATGCCCCAGCAGCATTGAAGTAACGCAACGCTGCCCCGCCGAATCCGTATGCGCGAACGTAATCCTGCAAAGCTCGCTCAACCACGAGTTTGGTAAACCCGTATGGATTGATCGGATTCTGGGGTGTGGTCTCGCGGATCGGCATCACTGAAACTTCGCCGTACGTAGCCGTTGTACTGGAAAAAACAAGTTTCTTCACGTTGGCGGCCCGCATCGCTTCCAGCAATTCCAACGTGGCTGCAATGTTGTTTTGGTAGTACTTGGCGGGATTTTCGACCGACTCTCCAACGTACGCGAAGGCAGCGAAATGCATCACCGCTTCGATCTCTTTTTCCTGAAGCACCGACTTCAACCGCTGCCGATCCGCCAGTTCACCGACGACCAACCGGTCCTGCGGCACGCTCTCCGCATGGCCAAGCGAAAGGTTGTCATAAACCCAGGTCTCATGGTTGCTTTGATTCAACCACCGAACGACATGCGAGCCGATATACCCCGCGCCGCCAATTACCAAAATTCTCATGATTGTGACTGAAAACCTTCATCATCGAAATCGCAAGCCCGGGAAACCGTAAGTCGCTCTAACCTCGCAGTCTATCGGCCCCCAACACACTAGCACGAATATACATGCGACGATCCCTAACAGGAGCGTGCAGATGTTTCGAACAAGTCGTTTTCGTACGAATCAGGGCGCCCAATCGGCTACCATCGCAGACGAACAGGAGATGATGGCTCCCCCCAGCATTTGAGAGCGCTAGGCACCTATCGCCGCCCTGTGCTACACTGGTTGAAGATTGCCGGAGACTGCCGTTGGTGTCCCGCTAAGCTGAGATTTCTCCAAATTGTTCCTTTTCGTCGCCCGAGAAGAATTCGATCGATGCCGATCTCCGTGGTTTATCTCCTGTGGTTCATTCCCGTCTTGATTGCGGTGTCCCTAATCATGGCGGGTACACGTCACGAAAAGATGGAGCTGATCTTCGAATCGGCATGGAGAAACGCGGTTTGGGTGCTCACGTTCCTGGGAACCGTCGCCCTCGTGATCGCGGCGGCCATTTGGTGGATCGGTTGATTTGTTCGCCTCATTGCCATTGGAGTTGATACCTCATGCCGCTCTACGAATACCATTGCAAGAACTGTCAGCTCGATTCGGAAATCTTGGTCAAGAACATTCGAGAAACCCCGGAGTGCCCATCGTGTGGCTCCAAGGAAATCACCAAGCTGCTCAGCGTGATCGGCGCTCCGGTGATCGGGGATGGACGGGCCAGTTCCGCCAAGAATGACGCCGAAACCTGCGGACGTTCCCAATGCGCCCGCGGATGCATGTTCGGCAATTAGTTCCAGCCCTTCCCGCACGATCCCGTTTCCTGCGCTCAAGGAGCAACCGATGCGCCCCTCTCGAAATCTTTGGATTGGGCTTCTATTGCTGCTGCCCATCGTAGGCTGCCGGGGCTGCAACGAAACCGATCAAACCAGCAGCGACGATAAGGACGCAACCAAAAAGAAACAGCGCATCGTCGCGGATGAATTGCGCGCTTTGCCGTTCGCCACGGAAATCGTTGGCAATGCGATCAAGCCGGGCCACTGGTACCAAACGCGGCACAAACTCAAAGCCAATTTCGGCGATGAAGCGTTGACGGCCTCCCTGACCATCGTCGACAAAAACAACGTACCGATTCAGACGCCCGAAGGATTCCCCGACGTCAACTACCAACGCAACGTCGCGCTCGCCAAAGGCCAAGAAAAAGTCATCGAGTCCCGCGTCCTCCATCCGACCGTTCCCCCGATACGCGTCGACGATCTCTTCGCCCAGTCCAAATCGACCTCGCTCTTCACGCGGTACTCGATGCGCGGCATCGGCACCCCGGTCCTCGAAGAAGCTTTCCCCAATAAGTTTCTTGAAGGGTACCAATACAGCATCGTCGTCCTGGCCAGAAACCTCCCTCGATACACGTTCTGGCGAGGACTTGATTGCATCGTCTGGCCAAAAAGCAACGATCTAGAGTCCGAGCGCATCGTTCCGCATCGCATCATCGATATCGAAGAATCGGAACTGCCAACCCATCTACCAAACCAACTGGCGACTATGACGTCGGTCTCGCACGTCGTGATCAACGACGTGTCCCTCAGCGGTCTATCTCAAGAACAAATGCTGGCCCTGCAAGATTGGTTGCGGTTCGGCGGGACGGTCATCATCAACGGACCAGAGGCCATCGCTGGAGTCGAAACCTCGTTCCTCAAGGATCTCGCACCCCTACGCGAGACCAGCGACAGCGAGTGGACTGCTGAAGACGACGAACGCCTGAACCAGTATTGGACCATTCGAATCGCAGGAGGTGATCGCGTCCCCTTCTCGTCCGATCGCAAAATCCCCAAGCTTCAAGGAATGCTCGCCGAGGCCTCCCAATGGGTCCCAACCCTCGAAGGATTCGTCGCCGAACGGCTCGTCGGCCAAGGACGCATCGTCATGACCACGTTCCCGATGAGCGATGCTGCCTTTGTGCGATGGCCCTCCTACAGCTCGCTCATCCACAACGGCGTGCTTCGCAAGCACCACTTAGAACCCTCGCTGGGAACGGAAGCCGTGCAACGGTTCGCTCCCCCGCTAACGGGCAGCGAACGCAATCCCCACCACAACACGCGCCTTCGCATGTGGGCCAGAGACTTCGATCTCTCGACCGCCCTCGCGGATAACACCTCGCGCACCCAAGAACGCAGCCTGCAGCTCGCCGAGTTTCCCTCGAACAAGTCGACCAGCTACGGTGCTTGGAACCCTGCCTCGATCATCCTCGAGTACGCTTCGCTCACCCTGCGCGAATCGTCGGGGATCAAGGTTCCCAAAGTCAGCACCATCCTCAAGTTGCTCTTGGGGTACTTGCTCATCCTCGTGCCGATCAATTGGGCCGTGTTCCGACTCTTTCGTCGCGTTGAACTGGCTTGGCTTGCCGCGCCTATCATCGCTCTCACCGGCGCGATCGTGGTCGCGAGCAGCGTTCAACTCGACATCGGTTTCTCACGCAGCCAAACCAGTCTCGGTTTTCTCGAACTGCACAACGAGTACCCGCGCGGTGTTTACTCGGGCTACCACGCCTTGTACTCGTCTCTATCGACCAATTACTCCGCGGTCTACAAATCCTCCGACGGAGTCGTGCTTCCCATCCAAAAGTCGACGCGCCGCGGTGCAACGAAAGACTCCGACTTCCTCGATTACTGGATCGCCGACGAAGACGGTACCGGGCTTCAAAAACTCCCCGTCCTCTCCAACACCACAGGCATGATCCAATCCGAAGAGATGATCGATCTGGGGGGCGCGCTCGCCTGGACGATCGATTCCACCAACGGCACCTTTCGCGTCGCCCAAAACTCAAAAGTCAAACTGCAAGATATCGGCATCATGGGGATCACCGATCAAGGCACCTTCATGACCGGCTGGGTCGGTTCCCCCGAACCTGGCACGACCGCGCAAGGATTCTTGTCCGCTACCCCCGAAAGCCAACGCTGGCTCGAAGGCTGGGATAACCAAGCACTTACGAAAAAGCCTCAAGAGATCCGCCTCTCCGATGGATTGGTGTGGACCGATACGGAGTTGGATGACATCTACCTCGGAGCGCTGCTGCACACGGTCGCTAACCGATACCCGCTTCAGCGCGGCGAGTGGATCGCTTTAGGTTGGTTCGAGGAACCCGTGACCGCTCTTGAGATCGCTCCCACCACCGCTCAGAAACGGCAGAAATCGCTCGCCCTCATCCACATTCAAGCCGCATCGTTGCCGACAGAGGTCCGCCCCGACACCCGTATCTTCCCAAAGCAAACCACCGAGGATCCCGAAGAACAGCTCTGATCACGCTCCTGATCACTGTGGCGTGATCACTTTCCCGATTGCAGAAAGACTCTCAAGTGCGGTAACGCGCTAACGACGTCGGCGCGGCTCAGACTGAATGCAAAATCGGTTGCCCTCGCTCCACGACAAACCGCGCACGCGTGTTCAAGGGTGCATCCGGTTGGTCCACATAAGGCACCGTCTGGAAACTGGCTTGGCATTGATTCGCCGTCACATCCAAAGCCACATAACCGCGTTCGCTGTTGTGAAACTTCACAAACGGATTTTCACTCATCATGCGGTCCTGCTCCCGTACCGTCTCGGACCCATTCCCGCCCGAAGAGATCGACGTCCCCACGAACTCGGTCGCGACCGAAGGACTCGCTGGATCATCGCAATCCACCTTCAATTCATTGGCCCAATTGCTGTGAATGTCGCCTGTCAGAACCACGGTATTGGCCGTCGAAAGCTCGGAGATGCTTTGTAGCAACCGGCGGCGCGGTACATCGTATCCGGACCATTGATCCATGCTAAAGAGCCGCTCTTCGCCACGGATGCGCCCCACCCTCGCCATCATGACCTGCTGACCGAGAATATTCCAAGCCGCAGAGGAATTGCGAAGACTGGACATCAACCAACTTTCTTGTTGCTCGCCGAGCATCTGGGCTTTGGGATGCAATGCTGCCCCAGAGAGTTTCTTGAGACCATCTCCGTTCGGTTGATCGGACCGATACTGCCGCGTATCGAGCATGGCAAACTTGGCCAGCGAGCCGAAATTCACCTCTCGGTACAGTCGCATGTCGGGGCCTTTGGGCAACGTGCTTTCCCGAAGGGGCATGTTCTCGTAGTAGGCTTGGTAGGCTGCCGCCCGGCGAATCGCAAAATCTCGAGGATCCACAAACAACTCTTCCGACGTCAAATTCGCGTAGTTGTTGTCGAACTCGTGGTCATCCCAAACCACAAGCCAAGGCGCATGCCGATGCGCGCTGGCGAGGTGCTCGTCGGACTTATAGAGCCCATAGCGATTGCGATAATCATCCAGCGTGACAATCTCCGGACTGTTGTGCGTACGAAACTTGTCGCGCCCGGCCGGCCCTTCATAGATGTAGTCACCCAGATGCAGGATCATATCGAATCCCTCCTCCACCATGTGACGGTAGGCCGTGTAATGACCGGCTTCGTAGTGTTGGCAGGAAGCGAAAGCAACCCGCATCCGATCGACTGACTGGTCCAGGCTCGGCATCGTGCGAGTCCGCCCGATCGGGCTCGTGGCATCCCCGGCATGAAATCGAAACCAATACCAGCGGTCGGGCTCGAGACCATCGACCGTGATATGCACCGAATGCCCCAACGCGGGCGTTGCGATCGAACGTCCGCTTTGAAGTACATTTTTCATCGATTCATCGCGGGAAATCTCCCAAGTCACTTCGATCGGCTCGCGAGGCGTCGCATCGGCATGAATCGGGTCCGGCGCCAAACGGGTCCAGAGAACAACACTCGTTGCCGCCGGATCTCCAGATGCCACCCCCAACGAGAATGGATCGCTGCCCCAAGCGATTCTCGAGCGCGTCACACCGCGCACAATTTGCGATGCCCAAGGCAGAATCGCAAGCGATCCGCCTGCCATCAAGAAGGATCGGCGGTCTCGCAGGAATGACTCGGCTTGGTTCCAATGGGCTCGTGACATGGCTGGGTAATCCTCCTAGGTGCAGTCGGTTCGCGCTTTGTGTTTTTCACAAACGAATGGTAAATGAACGGCACTGATTATGGCGATCCCTGCGGCCCTCAGGATGCGGATCGCGTGCAAGCTTGGTAAGGATCCGGTGAATTCGCCGCCAATCATGCAACGGGGCGTCTCGCCATTGCTCCCGCCGATGCCATGTTCTGGCCGGCAACATCCTTTTCTAGATTGCCCTGCGCGATATCATGCGGAGATACGCCGAATTCGCTTTCCTACGAACCCGCACCTTACTCTCAGACCTCCGGAATCGCTTGCCATGAACTCTGCCGAAGTCCTCAAAGCCACTCATCACACCACCAACATGGTTATCGATCGCTATCTGAGCGATCTGACCGATGCGGACTTGCTCGTACGCCCGGGTGCCGGTTGCAACCACATCGCTTGGCAACTCGGTCACTTGATCGCCTCCAACACCCACTTGCTGGAACAGCTTTACCCTGGCAGCGCGCCGGCACTTCCCGAAGGCTTTGCCGATCGGCACAACGACGAAGCTGCCCACAGCG
>JBKCUI010000286.1:0-16737 GCA_046318495.1 Pirellula sp.
GAAGACAAGCCATTCTTGATGGCCATCGAAGACGTGTTCAGCATCGAAGGTCGGGGCACGGTTGCCACCGGTCGTATCGAGCGCGGCGTCGTCAAGGTCGGTGAAGAAGTCGAAATCATCGGCTTGATGGAAGAAAAGAAGAAGACGACGGTAACCGGTGTCGAGCAGTTCCGCAAGGAAATGAAGGAAGGTCGCGCTGGCGACAACGTCGGTTGCTTGCTTCGTGGTGTGAAGCGTGAAGACATCGAGCGCGGTCAGGTTTTGGCCAAGCCCGGTAGCATCACCCCGCACAAGAAGTTCGAAGCCGAAGTTTACTGTTTGAGCAAAGACGAAGGTGGTCGCCACACTCCGTTCTTCTCGGGCTATCGTCCTCAGTTCTACTTCCGAACCACCGACGTGACCGGCTCGGCCAACTTGGTCGGCGCTGAAATGTGCATGCCTGGCGATAACGTTCGCGTTACGGTAGAGCTGCAAAAGACGGTCGCGATCGACGACGGTGTCCGCTTCGCAATCCGCGAAGGTGGCAAGACCGTCGGTTCGGGCGTCGTCACCAAGATCATCGAGTAATCGAATCGGCTCCGCCCGGCTCCGTCTGGGCGAGCATGTTAGGCAACACGATTGGCATCGTGGGATTGCAAGATCCCGCGATGTTATCGTAAAAGGGGTGTAGCTCAATTGGCAGAGCACCGGTTTCCAAAACCGGGGGTTGCGGGTTCGATTCCTGCCGCCCCTGCTTCCTTCGCCGGAAGCGCAACCGCGAGGTTGCGAATTCGGCAGCGTCCCGGTTCGACCGGAACGCACGGTCACGAACACTGTCCCGAGACTTCAAGCGGATTCCATGGCAACCGTGTCTGAAGATTTGATCAACCGATCCTTGTTCAGCGAGCTATTGACAGGTTCGCTGTACAAGCCCAAGCAAGGCCGCATTGTTCGCCAGCTCACAGCGTTGGCGATCTGGATGGCGTGCTGGCTGGGCGGTTGGCAATTGTCTCAAGCGATGGGCGCTTGGGTCACCCCCTCTTCGGCGGTGACGGGTCCGACGTTTTGGAGCACATCGGTCTACTGGCTGCCGTTGATCTTGGTCGCGGCAGGCATGTGGTTTGCGTTTCGCTTGGTCCATTGGCCAAGGTTTGCGGACTTTCTGATTTCGGTCGAGGCCGAAATGAGCAAGGTTTCGTGGCCTCCCAAAACTGAGCTTTACAGAGCGTCGATGGTGGTTATATTCACCATGGCGTTCTTGGCAATCTTGCTCTTTTGCTACGATGCATTCTGGCAATTGTTGTTCGATTGGTTGGGCGTGAGTTGATTTTTTTGGCAGGTTGTCGGGCGGGTCTTCGATCCGGTCGGTCGACCAAATAGCCAGGAGATTGATCGGCATTCCCAAGTGGCCTCGCCGGTGGTGAGCCGCAGGTGGAATGGTTGATGATTCGCAGGTACTGGCGCTAGGTTTTCGAGTGAATACTTCTACTACCACGAATGCTAACGATACCAGCTTTGCTGGTCCGCAATGGTACATCCTCAAGGTTGCATTCAACCGTGAGGACTCCATTCGCGAGGCGCTGGAAAAGCGTATCAAGCTATCCAATTTTCAAGAGTACTTCGGGGAAATTCTCGTTCCGACCGAAGACGTGGTGGAGTTTACCCGTGCGGGCAAGCGACGCGTTGTCAAACGCAAGCTCTACCCAGGGTATCTGATGATTCAAATGATCATCAACGATGACACTTGGTTCCTCGTGCGTGAGACTCCTGGGATCGGTGATTTCACCGGCACCTACGGCAAACCTACTCCGATGACGGATGTGGATGTCGAGCGAATCATCAAACTGGTTCATCCGGATGTCGATCAAGAGCATGCACCCAAGACTTCCATTCCGTTTCGTCCGGGCGATCGCGTTCGGGTCAAGGAAGGCAACTTCCAAAGCCTCGAAGGGGATGTCGACCGCATTGACGAAGCCAATGGTCGTGTGACTGTCATCATCAATATTTTTGGACGCAGCACTCCGGTCGAACTGGATCACTGGCAGATCGAATCGCTGTAGTTCCAGCAGACATCGATTCCGTCAGCGGTCTGTCGCCGTCGCGATCGCGTTTGCTCCGTAGAAGTTTTCATTTCCATTTAGGTTTCGTTTGACATGGCCAAGCAAGTCGTAGGTAAAGCGGCATTTCAAGTGCCGGGTGGAAAAGCCACTCCCGCTCCTCCGGTCGGTACATCGCTCGGTAAGTTCGGGATCAACCTGGGGCAGTTCGTGTCCCAGTTCAACGAGCGTACCCGGGAATTCAACGGCACTCCGATTCCGGTCGTCGTGACCGTCTATTCGGACCGCAGCTTTGAATTCATCACCAAGAGCCCACCGGCATCCGCATTGTTGAAGTTGGCCGCAGGCATTGCCAGCGGCTCCAGCGAACCGCACAAGATCAAAGTCGCCAAAGTCACTCGCGCCCAGGTTGATGAAATCTGCAACAAGAAAATGGCGGACTTGAACGCACGGGATCTCGAACATGCTCGACGCATGATCGAAGGCACTGCACGCAGCATGGGCATCGAGATCGTAGGCTAATCGAGGGGACACAACAAACATGGTTAAACCAACAAAGGCAATGAAGTCCATGCTCGCCAAGGCTCCGGGAAAGTCCCCGTTGCCCCTGCAGCAAGCAGTTGACGTGCTCAAGCAGTTCTCTGGACGCAAGTTCGATCAGACGATCGAAATCCACATGAACCTCGGCATCGATCCCGCGCAAGCGGATCAGATCGTCCGCGGATCGGTGGTCCTGCCGCACGGTATCGGAAAGGTCCAACGCGTCGTCGTGTTCGCCAAGGGCGATCTGGCAAAAGTGGCTGAAGAAGCCGGTGCCGACGCCGTGGGGGCAGAAGAACTGTCCAAGCGAATCAAAGATGGCTGGCTCGATTTCGATGTCTGCATCGCCACGCCCGACATGATGGGTCTGGTCGGACCTTTGGGTAAGGTTCTCGGTCCTCGCGGATTGATGCCTTCGCCTCGAGCCGGCACGGTCACCGCGGACGTCGCTCGCGTTGTCAAAGAATACAAGGCCGGTAAGGTCGAGTTCCGAAACGATAAAGGTGCCAACGTCCACGCAGTGGTCGGCAAGATGAGCTTCGACGCGACCAAACTCGTCGACAACATCAGCTCCTTTGTCAACTTCGTCCAATCGATCAAACCCAACGCCTGCAAAGGCACCTACATCAGATCGATCGCGATCTGTGCGACCATGTCCCCGAGCGTTCGCGTCTCGATGTAAGGAATCAGGTGAAGTATGAGCAAGTTCGTCAAGAAACTCATTTCGCGCGACATCGCTAACCGCCTCGACGGGGTCAACGATGCCATCGTCGCCAACATTGTCGGGATGACCGGCAACGAAAATTACACCATTCGCAAAACCCTTCGCGACCAAGGCCTCGGGCTGATGGTCGTCAAGCGATCGCTGGCCGCCATGGCCACCGAAGGCACTTCGCTTCGTCCCGCTTTCGACAACCAAGCCGGTAGTCTTGCGGTAATCTGGGGTGGAGAAGACTTTGTGTCGCTGGTCCGCACAGTCACCAAACTGGTTGATTCGGGGACCTTCGCCAAGCTCGAGATCAAGGGTGGAGTTATGGACGGCGAGGCCCTCACGGCCGAGCAAGTCAAGAAAGTGTCCAAGTGGCCAAGCCGCCAAGAGCAGATTTCCATGCTCGTCGGCCAGATCCTCTCGCCGGGAGCTACCCTCTCCGGTCAGTTGGTCGGCCCGGCTCGCAAGATCGCTGGTCAAGTCAAGAAGATGATCGAAGACCGCGAAGAAGGCGAAGGCTAAGAAAGAATCCACCTCGCTGCGAGATCGGCGAGGAATCCCGGCTGCTGCCGAAACCGTCAGGACGCAGCCAACAACGTGTACGTGTCGAACTGCCGGTTTACCATTCTCGCCGGTGCGTTTAGTTTTTGTGTTCTTACCATTTGAGGATCGTTAGAAATGTCCGAGTCAGCAACCGCTTACGCGGAAGATATCAAGACCTTAGGCGAGAAGATCGTCGGCCTGACGCTCAAGCAAGCCAAGGAACTCAGTGATTACTTGAAAGACGTGCACGGCATCGAAGCCGCTGCGGGTGGCGCTGTCGTCATGGCCGCTCCTGCAGATGGTGGTGGCGCAGCTGCCGCCCCTGCAGTCCAAACCGAGTTCGACGTCATCATGTCGTCCTTCGGTGACAAGAAGCTGGACGTCGTGAAGGTTGTCAAGAACCTCACCGGCCTCTCGCTCATGGACGCTAAGAAGCTCGTCGAAGGTGTTCCTGCCAAGATCAAAGAACAAGTCTCCAAGGAAGACGCGGAAAAGATCAAGGCCGAACTCACCGAAGCCGGCGCAACCGTCGAACTCAAGTAATTCGAACGGCTCCGATCCATCGCTTCCTAAGCCTGGGCGTAACACTCGGGCTGAGGGACGCTGCACTGTGCATCAAGGCAATCGCAACGCACACGTGAATCGGTCGGCAATTCGAACTCCAAATCGCATGGCAAGGGTGCTGAACGCACCAATGCCACTCGCAAAAAGCAGCAGAGCCCTCCCGGCTCATGCTGCTTTTTTTGTGCTTCCACCCGCCGCTACGTCGAATGTCTCAGCGATTGGGCAATCGCTCGCGCGACAACTCCCCCTGACGCTCGCCATCCAGTACAACCATCGTTGCGATTCAATCGGCATCGTTCTAGATCTTGATGCGGGGTGCCTTGCCTGATGCAATCCCTCCTTACCTTCGCCTCCAAGCACTCCACTCTGTTGGTCCTGGGGGTGCTGTGCCTCGGGTTCAGCCTCGCGTCCATCGTTGAGCAACCCCCTAGCCCGACCGAAGCCGCAGATCAAATCGCCACCCGGCTCTCTCCCGCCGATCTCCAACGAACCCTGATCGCCGCCACCGATAGTCCAGACGATGCTGCGTTCTCGGAGGCCTTCAAGCGCCGCTTAGCCTCCTCAAAGAGTCCATCGAACAGCGACGCTCTCCAAGTAGTCCGCGGCACGCCTCAAGATGTTCGCAAAGCGATGACGGCCCTTCTCGCGGCGCAGTCCCCCATCAACAACACAACCGCGAGCAGTGACCCGAATGCCGCGCAACCCAGCGGCCCGTCGCCCAGCCGCCTGGTCGTCGTACAAAGCCCCGACACGCAATCGTGGAAGCTGTTTGAAAACCTGGAGGAGAAGTTTCCCGGTACGGACATCGTTCTGATGCGAGCCGTGCCGACGCGTTGGCCCAACTTCCTCAAGCCCAACAACTTGATCAACATCGTCGATCAAATCGTCGTCATCGCAATCCTCGCGGTCGGCATGACCTTGGTCATCTTGACCGGAGGCATCGACCTTTCCGTCGGCAGTCTGATCGCGCTCTCGTCGGTGTTGTGCGCGCGCGTCATACGCGATTGGGGAGGTGGTCCTGATGCTTCGATCACCAGCATGATCCTCGCGGGAACGCTGGCCCTGGCTGCATGTGGACTGTGCGGGCTTTTCAACGGATCGCTGATCGTCGGATTCGGCATGCCGCCGTTCATCGCAACGCTCGGAACGATGCTGATGGCGAGCGGGCTGGCGTTCATCTTGTCCCAAGGCCAATCCATCGATGCCGTCCCCGACAATTTCATTTGGCTTGGACGCGGACTGGTTCTAGGATTGCCCGTGGCGGTCATCCTGATGCTCAGCTTGTACGCCATCGCGCATTGGGTGATGCAGAACACGACCTACGGTCGGTACATTTATGCCATCGGAGGCAATGTGGTCGCGGCCAAGCTTTGCGGCATTCGCGTCCACTATTGGATTGTCTCGACATATGTCCTTTCGAGTTTGCTGGCGGGACTCGGGGGACTGGTCATGGCCAGTCGCCTCAAAAGCGGCGATGCCAAATACGGGACGATGTACGAACTCTACGTGATCGCTGCCGTGGTCGTCGGAGGCACCAGCCTTCGCGGCGGATACGGTTCGGTGCTCGGTACGTTGGTCGGTGCCTTGATCATCGCCGTCATCCAAAATGGAATGAATCTGATCCACATCGAAAGCAACACCCAAAAGGTTGCCTTCGGCGCCATCATCCTATTGGCCGTGTTGTTCGATCGGCTCAAACACTCCTACAACCCATCCGAACGGTCGTTGGCTTAAGCCCTGTTTCTCTGAATTCCGCGATGGACAACCTCAATCCCTACCAACCCCCGGCCGCAAACCCGGATGCCATTGCAACCGAAACGCGTCGCGATCGCGTGGTGGCCGGGCCGCTTATGCTCTCGATTGAGTGGACGGCCGTCCTGTGCTTCAACCTCATCGTCCCCGTACTATTTGGTATGGGCATGACCAGCGAACAAGCCAAAATCGGCGTCTTCCTTGCCGTCGCCATGATCGCATGCATCGGCTACTACTTTTGCTACGCGCGCCCCTTGCCTGTGCTGTTCATCATTCGCGGTGGGGTCTTGGTCGCCCTCTCGCAATTTTTCCCCATCCTACAAGTCTTCGCAGGAGCTCTTTCGATCCAGATACTGTTGACCTTGGGCATCATTGAGGACTCCGACATTTTGAATATGCTCAGTACCGCCACCGCCGGTTTCCTCGCCGCCTTGCTGACGGGCACGATCCTGATGATCGCTGCGTTCGTTGTGGGGATCTTGCTCCGATTGGTCACTCCCGACCGGTGGTGGTTAGCCAAAGAGAGATATTGATCGATGCCAGCACCTTTGCGACGGCGTCGAATACGCACTCCTCAGTTTGAAAGTTTATGAACCAACTCAAGTATGCCATCGTCGGTACCGGAGCGCTCGGAGGATTCTATGGCGGCCTGATGGCCCGATCGGGCCTCGATGTCCACTTCCTATTTCACTCGGACGTCGAGCACGTCCGTAAGCACGGCCTGCGAGTCGACAGCAAGCTCGGTGACTTTCATCTGCCGCGCGTCCAAGCCTACGCAGATGCCTCCGAAATGCCTCGCTGCGATTGCATCGTGATCGGACTCAAGAGTACGCAAAATGGTCTGCTCCCAGAACTGCTCGCGCCACTCGTGCACGATTCGACGGTCGCGTTGGTGCTGCAAAATGGTTTGCATGTCGAACAAGCCACCCGGGACTTCATGGGGGAAGGACGCGTTGCCGGAGGATGCTGCTTTTTGTGCTCCAATAAAGTCGGCCCCGGACACATCCGCCACTTGGACTACGGCAAGATCGTCTTCGGTCCCTATCGCGGCACCGAGGAACGCGAAGCCGGCCCGCCGTTGGAACTGCTTCAGAAAATCCACGCTGACTTGTGCCAAGCCAACATCGAGTGCTATCTCACCGACGACTTGACCACCACGCGTTGGAAGAAACTCATGTGGAACATCCCCTTCAACGGATTGTCGGTCATCCTCAACGCGAGCACCGATGCCATCATGGCCGATCCCGACTCGCGGGACTTGGCTCGGCGCATCAGCGAAGAAGTCCGCCAAACCGCATGCGGCTGCGGATCGAACATCGAACCCGATTACGTCGACTGGGTCATCGATCACACCGACGACATGGTTCCCTACGACAGCAGCATGCGACTCGACTTCCTGAACGGACGCCCCATCGAAGTCGAATCGATCTACGGCAACGCATTGCGCGCCGCAGCGCAGCACCGGATCGATGCGCCCTTGCTCAAAACGCTCTATCAACAACTCAAATTCCTCGCCGCTCACCGGCCCAAAGCGAGCGGATCGGCCTAGCGATCGATTCGGGAGGCTTGTTTTCCAAGCGTACATCGTTGGTGCGAGCGGCTATACTAAAAGGGAACCAAAGATATTCCCTCCGCTTGCCATCCCTCCCGCATCATGCAGCCCCAGGTTTGTACGACGCTTCGGCTCTCGACGTTTCTGTTGGCTTTGGTCGGCAGTCCCCTCGCTGCGTTCGCGACCGAAGATCCCATCGACTTCGCGCACCGAATCGTTCCGATCCTCAAGAAGCACTGCGCCGAGTGCCATGCAGGCGATCAACAAAAGGGCGGATTCTCCATCAACACCCGCGAAAGCCTGTTGGCCGGCGGGGAATCGGGAGCCGCGATCTTGGGTGCGACTAGCGATGCGAGCGAGCTGCTCGCTCGGGTCACTTCGCACGACAACGATAGCCGCATGCCCCCCACCGGGGCCGGCTTGACCGCCGAAGAAATCGCGTTGCTCAAGCAGTGGCTGGACGACAAACTGCCATGGGAACCCGGCTACACATTCGGGACCCGCGCCTACGAACCTCCGCTCTTGCCCAGGCGCCCCGAACTCCCACCGTCTGCATCTCCAGATCGTACCCACCCCATCGATCGCATCCTCGATGCGGAGCGATTGGCTCGCCAACAACCCCTCACTCCATCGGTCGACGATGCCGCGTTTGTGAGGCGAGTCTATCTGGATGTGATCGGATTGTTGCCCACTCCCGAAGAGACGCGTGCCTATGTCGCCGACACGCAACCGAACAAGCGATCGCGGTTGGTCAGGCAACTGCTTCAGCGCGATATCGAGTATGCCGAGCATTGGTTGACGTTCTGGAACGATCTGTTTCGCAACGACTATGGCGGAACCGGATTCATCACCGGAGGCCGTACCCAAATCTCCAAATGGCTCTACGATGCTCTGGTCAATAATCGCCCCTACGATGCAATGGCCCGCGAGCTGATTGCACCTCCGACCGGCGAGAGCGCTGGATTCGCCAACGGCATCAAATGGCGCGGCGAGGTCAGCGCTGGCCAAACCGTTGAGATCCAGTTTGCCCAAAGCGTCGGCCAAGCCTTCCTCGGGATCAACTTGAAGTGCGCCTCGTGCCATGACAGCTTCATTGATCGCTGGACCCTCCGCGATGCCTATGGGTTAGCAGCGATTTACTCCAAGACACCGCTGACGATCCATCGTTGCGATAAGCCCATCGGACAGACCGCGACCGCGCGCTGGCTCTTTCCAGAACTCGGGGAAATCGATCCCAATGCAGAACAACCGGAACGTCTCAAGCAACTCGCAGCATTGATGACCCATCCCAACAACGGCCGCTTCGCGCGAACGTTGGCCAATCGTTTCTGGCATCGATTCATGGGGCACGGCATCGTCCATCCGCTCGATGCCATGCAGAGCCAACCCTGGAACGAAGACTTGATCGATACTCTGGCCGTCGAGTTCCAGGACAAGCAGTACGACCTCAAGGAACTGATCCATTGGATTGCGACCTCCGAAGCCTATGCCTCGCAACCCGAACGGGTCGTCGATGCAGACTCCAATCGCGCTTTTGAATACGCAGGAGTTCGCCCCAAACGCATGACAGCCGAACAGTTTGTCGACGCAGTATGGCAACTCACCGGCGCCGCTCCCAAGAACTACGACGCACCTGTGCAGCGGATGAAGTCCTCACGTCCCTTGGAGCTGACCGGACAATGGATTTGGTCGGATTCGGCGAAGCAAGCGGGCGGACCGCCCGCCGGAGAAAAGGTCGCGTTTCGAACGACCTTGGAAATCCCCTTTGAGGTCAAACGAGCCTTTGGCGTCATCACTTGCGACAACCGTTATCGCTTGTGGATCAACGGGCAAAAGGTCGCCGAAGACGATCAGTGGGAGCGCGCCGAAGGAGTCGACCTGACCGCCGCGCTGCGACGTGGCGAGAATGAAATCGTCGTCCTAGGTACCAATGGTGGGCAATCTCCCAATCCTGCAGCGTTGTTCGTGGAGATCGCCATTCAAGGCGAAGAAACCTCGCTTCGCATCGCCACCTCCGAAGCTTGGCAAACCACTTCGGCCGAGCTCGACGACAACGGACACACCATCAACTCGGAGGCTTCGTGGAAGCCTGCAGTCATCGCCTCGGGACCTTGGGGCAATCGCTTGAGCGGTGAACTGACGCAGCAATTGGCGGGTGGTTTGGAGACCGGAAGCCGCATGGTGCGAGCGTCGTTGCTGAAAGCCGATGCGCTTATGCGGAGTCTGGGGCGCCCCAACCGCGATCAAATCGTTAGCATGCGGCCGACCGATTTGACGACGCTTGAAGCCATGGATTTGTCCAACGGTCAAACGTTGGCCGATTGGATCGCCGTCGGTGCCCAGCGCTGGAAACAGTCCGCTGGCGAGTCTCCGACCGATGCCGAGGTCGAAGCCCGCGTGCTGGACCCTCTGTTCCAATGGGCGTTGGCCAGGTCGCCAACTCCGGCAGAGCGCCTCGCTCTGCGTGAATGGATCGGACCATCCCTCGAAGCAGAAGAACTCGAAGACGTTCTCTGGTCGGTCCTGATGTTGCCCGAGTTTCACTTCGTACGATAAATCGGAACGCGGCATCGATGGGACGCGACCCATCGCTGCCGTTCCAACTGAGTCTTGATTTTTGGTCATGCTTGCAAGGAATTCACGATGAACTTCGAAACCGATCCGACAGCACCGCGCGAGGAGATTCGAAGGCAGTTTTTGAAGAAGCTGGCCACAGCGACCACGGCGACAATGGCCATGGGTGCACCCAACCGACTGTGGGCCATGCCCGACGGCGCGTCGATCGCTGCCCCGCCTGCGAAGGCCGATGCGATCATCGTGTTGTGGATGGGAGGTGGCATGGGTGCGCCGGACACGTTTGATCCCAAGCACTACGAACCGTTTGAAGTCGGCAAACCGGTCGCACAAGTCCTCAGCACGTTTCCCTCGATCCGCACAGCGGTCGATTCGATTGAGATCAGCCAAGGTCTCGAACACATCGCGGGCGTCATGGATCGAGCCACGCTGGTCCGTTCGCACGTCCAACCCGATCTCGGCAGCATCCTTCATTCTCGACACCAATACCATTGGCATACCGGCTATGTGCCGCCACAGACGGTGGCTTGTCCGCACTTGGGAGCGTGGGTGGCCAAGGTGCTCGGCCCCAACAATCCGGTCATGCCTCCGTTCATCAACATCGGACAGCGCTTAGAAGGAGTCGGCGAACAGGAAGAGCTCAAGGCCTTCACCACCGCAGGCTTCTTTGGGAGCGAGTACGGACCGATGAACTTGCCCTTCCCCGAAGAGGCAGCCGTTAGCGTTCGGCCTCCCAAGGGCATGTCTCCCGATCGCTTCCAAAATCGGTACCGCTTCTATCGACGGCTGGTCGATCAACATCCCGCTCGCGATGCGATGAGCGATCACCAACGCGATTCGATGATTCGCTCGATGGAAGGAGCCTATCGATTGCTCGAATCCAAAGAGCGCGAAGCCTTTGACATCTCGCTCGAGCCAAAGGAAAGCTACGACAAGTACGACACCGGACGGTTTGGCCGCGGCTGTTTGCTCGCCCGTCGCTTGGTCGAAGCCGGGGCACGCTACGTGGAGGTCACGACCGAGTACGTTCCGTTCCTGCACTGGGACACGCATGCCGATGGCCACACGACGCTGGCTCGGATGAAGTCCGAAATCGATCGTCCCATCGCGCAGCTCATTCTCGATCTGGAGGCACGTGGCTTGCTCGATCGAACGCTGGTCGTGCTCGCCAGCGAGTTCAGTCGGGACATGATCATGGAAGGCCAACCGGGCTCTAGCGCGTCCGACCAAGCTACCGAAAAGGTAGAAGTGCTTCAGCAGATGAAGCATTACGGTCTGCATCGCCACTTCACCGGAGGCTCCAGCGTGGTGATGTGGGGAGGTGGCATGAAGCGGGGCTTCTTGTACGGCAAGACCTCCCCCGAGCGGCCGTGCATCGCGATCGAAAATCCGTTGAACGTGACCGATCTTCACGCCACGTTGCTGACCGCGCTGGGGATCAGTCCCAAGACGGTCTTCGATGTGGAGAAGCGTCCGTTCTATGTCACCGAAGATGGCAAAGGCCAACCGCGAATGGACCTGTTTGCATAATGCCGCACGGCGCTCGCCGCGAACGCGGACGATCCATACCAGCCCGACGCGCAAGCGAGGGACATCTACGTGGATCCTCCCTTGAACGCCCCTCCCCCTCGCTGGCGCGTCGGGCTTGTGATGCGTACCATGCACGAAGCGAAACCGTGGTCCCAATCGGCCGCATGGCGATCGCCGCGTTTCCCCGACATTTCGAAATCGCCGCTACGCCAAGATCGGTCGGATCACTTCCCCGGCCACATCGGTCAATCGGAAATTGCGTCCGTTGTACAGATAAGTCAACCGCGTGTGATCCAACCCCAACAAATGAAGGATGGTTGCGTGCAAGTCATTCAAGTGCACGCGATCGACGGCGGCCTTGTATCCGATCTCGTCTGATTGACCGTGGCTGACGCCTCCTCGGATGCCACCGCCCGCCATCCATGCGGTGAAGCAATGCGGGTTGTGGTCCCGTCCGGGCTTGCCACCGATCTGAGCGATCGGCAATCGTCCGAATTCGCCGCACCAAATGACCAGCGTGTCCTCGAGCATCCCGCGATTCTGCAGATCGGTGAGCAGAGCGGCCACCGGGCGATCGGTCTCATCGGCAAACTGTTGATGGTTGCCTTGGATGTCGACGTGGCCATCCCAAGACCGCTCGTTTTCCATGCCTCCCGAATAGATCTGCACGAATCGGACGCCGCGCTCGAGGAACCGACGGGCCATCAAGCATTGCCGCGCCATCGCATCGCACTTGGGATCGCCGATGCCATAGAGTTGATGAATCGCGTCCGTCTCTTCGGCCAAGTCGATGGTTTCGGGAGCGGTGGTTTGCATCCGATAAGCGAGCTCAAAGCTTTCGATGCGTGCCGATAAATCGGTTTCACCTATATGGGTTTGCAAATGCGTCTCGTTCAAGCGGCGGAGCGCATCGAGTTGTTGCCGTTGAATCCCGGACGGTAGCCCAGAGGGTCTGGAAAGGTTGTCGATGGGGTCACCGGTCGGGCGCAGTTGAGTGCCTTGATACACCCCCGGAAGGAATCCGGCGCTCCAGTTGGCGGCGTGCCCCTTTGGCAACCCGCGGCCTTTGGGATCGGTCATAACGACAAAGGCGGGCAAGTCGCGGCTCTCGCTTCCCAGGCCATACGTTACCCACGAGCCCACGCAAGGATATCCCATACGGGCAATGCCGGTGTTCATCGCGAACAGGGCAGGGGAGTGGTTATTGGACTCCGTGTAGCCGGAGTGAATGAAGGCCATCTTGTCGACGTGCTCGCCCAGATGCGGGAAGATCGACGAGACCATCTTGCCGCATTGCCCGCGCGGCGTGAACTCGAAGGGGGACTTCATCAAGTTTCCGACAGCGTTCTTGAAGAAGCCGGTGGTGTTGGTGAAGCTCGCATCGAACTCTTGGATCGACTTGCCATCGGCAGCGACCAACGCAGGCTTGTAGTCCCATGTATCGACTTGGCTCGGACCACCATTCACAAAGATCCACACGACCCGTTTGGCGCGCGCGGGGAAATGCGTTTCGCGGGGGGCCATCGGATCGAGCGATCGATCGCCGAGCCCATCGCCGCGAGCGGTGGCCAAACCGCCAGCCTCCTGCAGCAAACCAGTCAACCCTAACCAGCCAAAGCCGCACCCAGCGCGGGCCAGCCATGCGCGTCGATCGCAAGCGAGCGAACCAGCAAGCAGCGGGGATTTGTTCAGCATGATGTGCACACTCGCAACGAGACGAGAACCTTGGGATTTCAATCGATGAATATGAACTCATTGAGCGCGAACAAGACTTGGCAAACATCGGCGGTTGCCGCCAGTTCCGGTTCGCTCTCGTTTCGCGCCCGCCGATCGGTCAGCGAGGTCATGTAAAGGGCCTCGGCGGCTTCCCCTTCGGCCGGGCTGGGTGCCCTGCCAAGGGCCCACCAATACGCTCGGACGATGGCTTCGTACGGATCTTCCGATTGCACTCGTCTGGCGAAGGCGACGGCCATGTTGCGGCTCGGTTGGTGGTTCATGAACATCAAGGCCTGCGGTGCAATCGTGGTCGATTGACGCTGACCGATGCTTACCAGATGTTCGGGCCAATCGAACAGCATCATGCTGGGGATCAACTGCGTTCGCTTGATGAAGAAGTAAATGCTGCGGCGCGTCATGTTGGGATCGAGGCTGCCTGGGCCAAACATGCGCCGGTCCAAGGTCTTGGATACCGCCAGCATCGCATCGCGTATGGCTTCCGCTTCCAAACGCCTCGGAGCCCGATGCCACAGAGTGATGTTTTCGGGATCGATCTTGGAGCGAGGATCTTGTGCGGATTTGCCCGCTTGCATGTAGGTCGCACTGGCCATGATTTCGCGGTGCAGCGTTTTCAATCGCCATCCCGAGTCGACCAAGCGTCGAGCCAGATGATCGAGCAGTTCGGGATGGGTGGGAGGTTGCCCTGAATGCCCAAAGTCGTTGGGAGTCGAAACGATTCCGCGACCGAAGTGGTGTTGCCACAAGCGATTGGCCATCACGCGTGCTGCCAGCGCTCCGGCTCCGTGGTCGACGTCGGTCATCCAACGCGCTAGTTCGGCGCGGCTGGTGACGGGTAATGGTTCGTCGGAGCGTGCGAAGACGGTGGGCGTTCCCGTCGCAACGGGGCGGACTTTTTGCGAGACGTCGCCACGACGCAGCAGATGCGTTTCGGGATAGAAGTGCGGATAGCCTCGATCGTCCGCATGATGGGGCAGATGTGGCAGCCCTTCGGAACCGACCATCACGCGTGTCAGCTCAATCTTGGGACCTTCGGCTTCGAGGCGTTGAATGCGATTGGTGGCTTCGCGCCATGGCGATTGCGTGGTCTTGAACCAATCCCGTACTTGTTGACCGTCGGAGGTAGCCAGCCACTCGCTCGCACGGAGCGATCCGTTGGCGATGCCGTCGCGGCGGCGATCCAACGCTTCAAAGATGGCGATGGATGGCCCGTCGGCCCCGACTTCGGCAGCCGCGTCGCTGGCGCGGTGAACGGAGAATCGAACGCGACCGATGGCATGTTGTGGATTGGGGTGATGGAATCGAAGGATCGCTTGCAACCGTTCGCCGGGTTGAAGGCGGATCGGTTCGCGGGTCGAGAACACGGCAGCTTGGCTGCGTCCGATTTGGCCATCAACCGCCCAACCGCTGGTCGGATCGGAATCGATGGAGGCTGCAATCGAGAGGGAGTCCGCATTCTGTTGATGCGTGGCACGCGGTTGATGCAATGGGATCGCGATGGCCTGCCCGTCGGCGGTGATGCGTTGGAGTTTGAGATCTCCTAATGCGAAATTGCCGTTAGGCGCGCGGCCGGGTCCACCGTTGGGGAGCGACGGATCGGATAGAGCTTCGATACGGAACGAAGAAAACTCAAAAGCGAGCGGGCTTGAAGTGAACTGCACGATGTCTTTCGCGGGAGCCGAACCGGTGGCCAACCAGGAACCATCGCCCTGCATCGAGAATGGCACCTTGGCCTCCGACGCGATCTCTCCGTTGAGCGTGACCCAGGCCGTCGACGCCGAGCGATCGACTTCGGGTTGTGCGAGCCATGCGTCGAACGCAGGCTCGAGGGCGTTACGTTCCCATTCTTCGCGTTCGTGTTTAGCTCGAGCGATCTCCTCGACATGGTCCGCGCGGCGCTTTGCGTTGCCCTCAGGGTCGAGGTCGAACGTCGTCTCGCATCGGATAACTTTGGTAAAGGCCGCTGTGAATCGGTAGTAGTCCTCGACGGAAATGGGATCGAACTTGTGGTCGTGGCATCGGGCGCAGCCCAAGGACAGCCCGAGAAAGGCGACGCCGGTGGTGGCCGTCATGTCATCGAGTTCGTTGTAGCGCGTCGACTCAAACTCCGTTTCGGTCAATTGCGTTGGAAAGGCACCTGCGACGAGGAATCCGGTCGCCATCCATGCCAACGGTTCTTGCGGCGCCAACTGATCTCCCGCGATCTGCCATTGAACGAATTGGTCGTAGGGAAGGTCTTGATTGAGGGCGCGAATCAGAAAATCGCGATAGTGATAGGCCGTGGGCCGATCGTAGTCTTGTTCATAGCCGTACGATTCGGCGAATCGGGCGATATCCATCCAATGCCGCGCCCAACGCTCGCCGTACTCAGGGCGTTCCAACAGCGTATCGATCAGTTCGCCCCAAGCGGCGCGATCGATGGTGTTTCCATTGCCATTCAATCGCTGTTGCCAGAGCGCAATTTCTTCTGGAGTCGGGGGCAAGCCGAGCAGATCGAACCAGGCGCGTCGAATCAAGGTTCCGGCGTCGGCGGTCGGAGAGGGGGTTAGGCCGCGAGCTTGTTGGGCGACGCTGATCCAGGCATCGATGGCCTTCGCACTTTCCGTTTGCGGCGCATCGGCCGCAAGGGTCGCGTTTGGCAATGGTTGCAACGACCAAAGTTTGCTGCCTGCTTCCCAATCGATGGAGGGTTGCGAAGTCGGGGCTTCGCCGTCGCGCGGGTCGGCCGCGCCATCGGCAATCCACTTTTCGAAGTCCGCGATGACCGCGTCGGGCAATCGACCCGAGGGAGGCATCTCCGTCCCTTCATAGCGCAGGGCTTGAAGCAACAGACTCGCGGCGGGATCGTGGGGCTTGAGGGCAGGCCCCGAATCGCCTCCGACCATCCATCCGGAGCGCAGGTCGAGTCGCAGGTTCGCTTGCAGTTTTCGATTCTCGGCGGCAGATTGCGAGTGGCACGAATAGCAGTGTTGGACGAGGACAGGTCGGATCTTCGATTCGAAGAAGGCGATCGCCTCGGGGGACGGGGATTCTTGCGCGGAGCATGGCGAGCCAACCATCTGCATCCACGCGACGACCATCGCGATCGAATGTCCTATCCAACGCAGCGAGCTTTGCGCATCCGTTAACAGCATGGTCGTAGATCCAACACGAAACGTGTCTAGGAAGGGGGATGGGTGGAGGGATCCGGAGGTGGGATGAGA
>JBKCUI010000287.1:0-2951 GCA_046318495.1 Pirellula sp.
CGTTGTGGGAGGTAGGGACCGCGGACGTCCCGTCCGCTTCCTCGCGATTCTCTGGAACACGTAGGAACGCAGCCTATTGAAATCGCGTTTCAGAGCAGCGCGCATGCGGGCGGGACGCCCGCGCTCCGGCGATCGTCACGGGACGGCTTACGCCGTTCCGCTAAGAAAGACAATGCATTGTGTCAGCGATTCGATGTTGGCACGGCATCGCTCTTCGAGCGGACTTCGTAGGAGTAACTCACTTCGCCATTGACTTGTCTCGGCGATTCATCTCCCGGCAAGAACGATCGCACGTAGTCGATCCGCGCCGAGTCTGCACCGACGCGTACGCGGATGTGACCGGGGCTGCCTTGCGCGGTGCCGAGTACATAGCCATACTCGGCGGCGCTGTTGGTATTGCCCACGCGTTGAAAGCCCGGTTGTGGAACGAGTTGATAGACGATGCCATCGAGCTCTTGCTGGATGAACATGTGATCGTGACCATGAAACACGATCGATGCTCCATGCTTGACCAACAATTCGTGGATGGGTGCTTCCCAGCCCGGTCGGCGTTGGGCGAATTCATTCTCACCGGAGGCGCCTCGGCCTCCCCATTCCCAATAGGGAGCGAACTCGACGCCGCCCCGGCTGTTGGTGGGCGATCCTCCGACCAAGTGATGCAGGAACACGAATCGGTACTTCGCATCGACCGATTGCAATGCATGCACCAACCATCGGTATTGCGTTTCGCCTAAAGTCCAATTCCATGCCTCGCCATCGCGGCTGCGTTCGGTCGTGTAGCGAAAAGGATCGAGCACCAAGAACTGCGCATCTCCCCATTTCCACTGGTAGTAGTTCTGCGGCATGCCGATTCCGTCTTCGTTGGTTTCGTTGCCGGTGTAGAAGCCATCGGGAAACGGATTGGGAAACAAACGCAATCGCGTTTGGGTGGCCCAGCGTGTCGAGCCGCGATTGCCCGACTCGCCATCGTGATTGCCGAGCGCGAAGTAGAACGCGGCCGAGTGGCACAGCGAGCCTAGATAATAGCGCTGCGCGTAGTACTGCGGTTCGGAGAGCTCCGGTCGCGCGTACTTGCCCGTCATGAACGTATCGCCCAACTCCAAATGGAAATCGGGACCATCGCTCAATGCATTGGCCAGCGTGCGCAAGTACACTTCGCCGCGTGTGTTCTCGTCCAAATGCGAATCGGACTGCACGGTGAAAACAAATGGGCTGCCAGGGGCTCGCTGCGTGTGAAACGTGGCTTCATCGCTCCAGGTCTCTTCGCCAGAGGCTTCTTGAAGGATCAAGCGGTAATAGTAGCGCTGATCGGCGGCGAGAGCGTCCAACACAAAGTCTTGGACACCCTTGGCCTCAAAGCGTCTGGGTTCGGTTCGATGTTCGTACTGGCCGCTCTGGGTGCCGAACTCCAGCGTTGCGGTAGCCGGTCGATGGAAAAGCACGCGGACCGTGATGCTATGGTCGGTGGGCCGGCCGAGCAGAATGTTGTAAAGGTGGTCCGGGACGCGATTGGCGGCAGGAGGTTCGGTGTAGTTCCCGAGTTTGCTACCACCGCGCTGGCCGTTGTTCCCCTGTTCGCCGCGACGCGGTTTCTTGGGGTCTTGCTGTTCGCGTCGATTTGGATTGCGTTCGTCCGGTGGTTGCGAGAAACCGCTGGAGGGTGCGAGAGCACCAACGCAAGCAACGACAACCATCTGCATCCAGGTACGATTCATGAAGGGCGAAGCCATCGATTCTTTTCGTGTAAGGTCTCGGTGAAAGTTGTCCTATCAATCGCGGCGAGGACGGGGTGGAGGCGGGTTGCGATTGTTGTTGGCCCCGTCAGGACGGGCGTAAAGAACGTCGATGTCGGCGCTGTCCAAGACCGAATCGCGGATGTGATTGAGGAGTTGGTCGCGTGTTGGAGTTCCCTTGGTCACTTCCAACGGAGGCTTTTTCGAGAGGGCATAGATATGGATCGTGTAGCGATGCTCGCCGGGTCCAGCCGATCGCGGCGGCACGTAGCTTTGATCGCGCTTCCATGTCGCTCCGAACTTGCCGATGTTCTGTGCATCTTGGGATAGGCTCGTTGCGTCGGCAGGGATGTCGTACAAGATCCAATAGGTTTTGACGACTGAATCGCGATCGAGGTGGTCCATCACGATGGCAAAGCTTTGCGTCCCTTCTGGGGCTCCGCGCCATGCGAGCGGTGGCGAGATGCTGTCTCCATCGCCAGTGAAATCTTTAGGCAGCCGTTTGCCTGCGTCAAACGCAGGGCTGGTGAGCTGAAAGTCTCCGGACTTCTTGGGGGACAACTGCACTGCGTCGCGCGCTGGAACGCTTTCGACACCGTTGCGATCGGGTGCTGGACGGTTCCCATTGGGTCGATCCGGGTTCGGGCGATTGGGATCGCGCGGATTGCGGTCTTCGCGCCCGCGGGGTGGATTGGGTCGATTGGGATTGGGACGGGGGGGCTTGGGCTGATAGCGCTCTTGGGTGATTTTGCCACGGCTATCGGTGAATTGAAACGAGACCGTACCGTCGTTCGCGATTTGATAGTCGACGCGATGAAGATCCTTGCCGATGCGGTATTCCAAGTGATAACGCTGGTCTTTTTGGGCTTCAAAGTCGGTGATGACGGCACCGCGAAGGGGCGGGAGCGCGGGTCGAACTCCTTCGGCTCTCGGCTGCGGATCGACTTGGCCGTCTCGTTCGGTTACTTCGCCGTGGAAACCGCCTTGGATGTACGGATACGATTTGGAACTGTGATAGTGGTATCCCAATTCGGGCGTTTCATGGCCGCGGAATCCATCGAGACCGACCGGATCGGAACCATCGGGTTCGGTCAAGCCGTAGATCGGATAGCCATCGAGCGCATAGGCGATCGGGCGGTCTGGTCCGACGACTTCTTGGAGGTGCAACGGCGCGGTGTGGTAGTGGTAGTCGTCCGCGCGTCCGCAGTGGCCTCCGAA
>JBKCUI010000288.1:0-2349 GCA_046318495.1 Pirellula sp.
CCCCTAACCCCCTCCCCGACCTTTCCATCCTCCCACCCTATCGGAGTTTTTTCTAATGACCTCCTTGAACTCGAATACCCATGGCGGTGCCAATCGCCGAGACTTTATCAAAACCGGAACCACCTTTGCTGCGGCGACGGGTTTGACCTCGACGTTGGCTCGCAGCGTGCACGCTGCCGAAGACAACAAGATCCGCGTCGCGCTGATCGGTTGCGGTGGTCGCGGAACCGGCGCCGCTGAAAACGCGCTGAGCGTCGACAACGGCGAAATCGAATTGGTTGCCATGGCCGACGTGTTTGAGAACCGTTTGAGCAGCAGCTATGCCAAGCTCAAAGAAGGCTTCCCGAACAAGGTCGATGTTCCCAAGGACCGTCAGTTCGTGAGCTTTGACGGATACAAGAAAGCGATGGACACCCTTCGCCCGGGAGACGTCGCGATCTTGACTTCGCCGCCGGCCTTCCGATGGGTGATGTTTAAGTACGCCATCGAAAAGGGATTGAACGTCTTCATGGAAAAGCCGGTCACCGTCGATGGTCCGACCAGCAAGAAGATGTTTGAATTGGGCAAGCTCTCGGTCGAGCGCAATCTCAAGGTTGGCGTCGGCTTGATGTGCCGCCACTGCGTGGTTCGGCAAGAGTTGCTCGACCGCATCCGCAACGGCGAGATCGGCGATGTCTTGATGTTGCGAGCGTATCGCATGGCAGGACCTACAGGTTCGGCAGCTGCGACCAAGAAGCCACCCGAAATGAACGAACTGCTCTACCAAATCAGCCGCTTCCACGGGTTCTTGTGGGCCAGCGGTGGTGCGGTAAGCGACTTCCTGATTCACAACATCGATGAATGCTGCTGGATGAAGGAAGATTGGCCGGTCCGTGCCCAAGCCTCCGGCGGACGGCACTATCGCAACGATTGCGTCGACCAAAACTTCGACACCTACTCGATCGAGTACACGTTCGGCGACGGCACGAAGATGTTCGTCAACGGCCGTACGATCCCAGGGTGCCGCAACGAGTTCGCCAGCTACGCACACGGTACCAAGGGAAGCGCGATCATCTCGGCATCGGGTCACTCGCCTGCCAAGTGCCGTATCTTCACCGGTCAGAACATGACCCGCAACAACGTGGTATGGCAAGGCCCACCCAGCGAGCCCAACCCCTATCAGTTGGAATGGAACGATCTGATCAATGCGATTCGCAAGGATCTGCCGTACAACGAAGTCGAGCGCGGGGTCAAAGCTAGCCTCGTCACCAGCATGGGGCGCATGGCGGCTCACACCGGCGTCGAGATCAGCTACGACGACATGCTCAACTGCGAGCACGAGTTTGCGCCGAACTTGGAAAGCATGACGTTTGAGAGCCCGGCTCCGGTGCTGGCCAATGCGGAGGGCATCTATCCCGTACCGCAACCCGGCATCATTACCAACCGCGAGTACGGCGACGCCTAGTCCAGCGGCTTTGCGGCCCAACTCGCGGGCTGCATTCCGATTCCAAACACCGGTGCCATCTGCGCATGGCACCGGTGAACGCTTCGATTCATTGTTGCATGAGTGCTCTCGCTCATGCTCGGTGCGCCGGGTCGAGCATTCTCACAGCACCGAAGACGTCGAGCGTCTTTCGCATGGTTCTCGTTTCATTCGATGCACGGATGGTGCTCCTGCTTGGTTGCACTCAACAAGCGTTGGAGCAATCGCATTCCTTCGCGAATTTCTTCGCAGTGTGCAAACGGTTCTGGATCGCGGTTCGATGGTCATCCCAACGTAACCGGACGACCGCATCATCGACCGAGAACTGTTTTCTTGGCCTCCCTCACACCATCCTCGCTCCCATGGCCCGCATCGGGAAGAGGGGCTTCGCGCGGGCGTGACCACTCTCACACTTAGCCCTCCCCACACACCATCCTCGCACCCCTCGGCCCCGCATCGGGGAGAGGGGCTGGGGGTGAGGGGTTTCACACAAACCGCAACTCCTGAACAGCCACAGCCTTTACTGCGATCTCCAACCCCTTGCCGTGTTTGATTCCTGTCATCCCGAACGGAAAACAGGAACCACGAAACACACCAAACACACGAAAAGCAGAACCCCAAAGCATCCGTCCGATCTTCGTGTGCTTCGTGTTCTTCGTGGTTAGTAGCAACACCTGAGCAGCCACAGCCTTTACTGCAATCTCCAACCCCTTGCCGTGTTTGATTCTTGTCATCCCGAACCGGGAACAGGAACCACGAAACACACCAAATACACGAAAAGCAGAACCCCAAAGCATCCGTCCGATCTTCGTGTGCTTCGTGTTCTTCGTGGTTAGTAACACCCCAGAACAGCCACTGCTTTTACTGAGATTTCCAACCCCTTGCCG
>JBKCUI010000289.1:0-31572 GCA_046318495.1 Pirellula sp.
CAAGCACCTGGGTCACGCGGAAATCCGGGGCAACAAACAAGCCAAGACCGTCTTCCCCGAGTTCGACGAAGGACAACTGCCACTCAGCCCATCCGCCTTGACCATCGCTTCGCTTCTGCAGTCCCATGGCTACCGCACCGGCGCCTTCGGCAAATGGGGATTGGGCCCCGTCGGTAGCACCGGCGATCCGAACGCAAAAGGCTTTGCAACGTTCTTTGGCTACAACTGCCAAGCCCAAGCACACAGCTACTACCCATCTAATCTTTGGTCGAACGACAAAAAGATTCCGCTCAACCAACCCGCCATCCCAGGTCACGCCAAAGGCGATCCCGAGCCGTCGCGCTGGCAAGGCGAACACTATGCGCCCTATCGCATGCTAGAGGCCGCCGAGTCCTTTCTGCGTTCTTGCAGCGAACAGAGCGAAACACCTTTCTTTTTGTATCTACCCTTCATCGAACCGCACGTCGCCATGCATCCGCCGCAGAGCGCTCTGGATCGCTTTCCTCGCGAATGGGACACCAAGCCCTACACGGGGGACAACGGCTATCTGCCGCATGCGAGGCCGCGCGCGGCGTATGCAGCCATGGTCAGCGACCTGGATCGTTACGTGGGGCGAGTCTTGCAGATGCTGGACGAACAACAGCTCACCGACCGCACGCTGGTGATCTTCACGAGCGACAACGGAGCGACGCACCCGAGCCCAAAGGACCCGGCGTTCCATGTCGGAGGGGCCGACATTGCGTTCTTTCAAAGCACTCGGCATCTGCGCGGGCACAAAGGAAGCGTTTACGAAGGGGGCATTCGCGTACCGATGATCGCGCGGATGCCAGGAGTTATTCCTGCAAACACGGTGAACGCCACCCCCAGTTACTTCGCCGACTGGTTTCCAACGCTGTGCGATGTGACTGGCATCGCCAAGCCGGATGGTTTGGATGGAGAAAGCCTATGGCCACGGCTAACAGGCCAACTCACCACGTCCCAGCGCGACACAGCGATGGCGTGGGTGTTTCCGGAGTACAGCGGACAAGTCGCCTTGCGCGACGGCCGATGGAAACTGGTCCGACGGCAATTGGCGACGCGCAATCCCGGTTCCTGGGAGTTGTATGACATCGACCAGGACGAATCGGAAACCCGCGATCTGGCAAGCGCTCATCCCGAGTTGGTGGCCGCAATGGCGAAACGACTGCGAACCGCCATGGACGACAACACGCACTTTCCCGTGCGACTGCCCGACGACGGGCCGTGATCGCAACCAACACCGAAACCAAGCGCAACGTGCCGGCGTCGGTTAGCCACAGAGCGATCTATAGGGCAGAAAGATCGAACGCAGAAAAATAGGCGCACCATCTTTCTGCCTACGTCAACGGATGGGGAGGGATTCGAACCCCCGGTAGAGTAAACCCTACTCCGGTTTTCAAGACCGGTGCATTAAACCGCTCTGCCACCCATCCACGCTGTTCTATGGCGTCTTCATGAACTCGGCTCAACCCGCGATGAACGCTTGTATTGCGATCGCTTGGCCGAGCTGGTTCCTGCGGACTTCGCTGGTGATTCTAAACGTTTTCAAGCCAGGAGGCGAGCCCTCTCCACGCCGCGATACTAGGCTAAGGCGACGGTCTACCTAGCGGTATAGCGTATGCTCTCCGGTCCGGAGTTCACGGTTGATGCGATTCTCGACGTTGCACCGGATGGCTTACGCCATTCCGCTACGATTTTGAGCGATGGCTTGCGCCATTCCGCTAGGATTTCGATCCAACGCGATTGCCACTACAATTTCCACTCGGGACGCGAACTGCATCGCCCCCCGCTTCCTCCCGCGAATTGCTCCACCGAAACGCTTCCCGATCGTCATGGCCAAAGAACTCACCGACGAGAACGCGGCCATCGAATCGGTCAACGCCTGGATCCATGGCCTCGGTTTCCTCGCCAGCATCCCCGCCGCCATCGCCTTGCTCGTCGCCGCTTCCCACCACTCCCACGGGATCTTCTGGGCATGTGCTGTGTATGGCGTGAGCCTATCCGCCATGTATCTATTCTCCACCCTATCGCATGCCGTCGCCCAACCCGAACGGCGCAAGCAAATGCGGTCCATCGATCAAGGAGTCATCTACACCCTTATCGCCGGCACCTTCACCCCCTTCATCTGGAGCAACATGCAAGGCTGGCCTCGCATCGCCCTCCTGATCTTCGTCTGGCTGGCCGCCGCAGCGGGTTTCTACTCCAAAGTCCTAACGCAACACCGCGTCGACAACATGACCAGCGTCACCTACATCTTGCTCGGCTGGGTCCCCGCCATCGCCCTCTTCTGGACCACCTCACTGCTGTGCTTTGGCACCATGCTGCTGGGAGGTTTGATCTACACCCTCGGCGTGCTATTTCTCCAAAACGACCACAAGGCCTGGTACTTCCACCCCGTATGGCACTTGATGGTCATCCTCGCCAGCGCGACCCATTACGCAGGCATTTGGCTGTTCGCCGTTTGGCATTGGGATCGTTAAACCAACTATTTCCCTCATTCGCCCCAAATCGAGGGATTGTTTCGGATTGAGACTGGCCATCGGATAGGCTGCATGCATCCGATTCGATGCGCGCTCTGTCACGCACTCCTTCTCGAAGCGTCCCCCTAGGGAGAACTCTCGAACGGCCAACCGTTTTCGCCAACCGCGATCGAGCCCGATGCTCGCCCTGCGCAGGCGGAATCGAATCTGTTTCGAGGAATCATCTCTCATGGGTCTCAACAACAACGCCGATATCAAACTCACGCAAACGGTGAACAGCAAGATGGCCATGCGCGGTATCCGCTCACCATGCCACGTCTCCGTCGCTTGCAACAACGGCGACGTCACCCTCACCGGCACCGTCGTCCAGGCGCACCAAAAGCAAGCGGCTGAACGCGTTGCTTCAGGAGTCACCGGCGTGCGCAGGGTGATCAACCAATTGGTCGTCAAAGCGCCAGATCGCCGATAACGCGAGTTCATTTGGCCTGCGATCGATGCGTTTCTCGACGCGAGAAAACGCATGCTTCGCAATGCAACGATCGATGAATCACGGCGGAGAGAGCAACTCCACCGCCGTGACTCCTTGTGACTCGATACACCGCACGCGCCGATCGACGGGCACATCGCGCACACTGTCGGAATGACCGCTGGGCCAAGCGATCTCCAGGGCATCGATTTGTTTCGCGCTGCCCACCCCCACATGCACGATGCGTTCGTTGGTCCCGTAGTACCCATCGCCCACGGCAACCGGCACCACCCATTCCTCAGCGCCGCTACGAAGATGGATGATGGCCCCAGTCGCATCCCGTTCCGACACCGTGCCGATCAATTCCAACTGCAACCAATGCCGATCCTCTCGCGGCGAATCGTTGCGGAGCAAGGCTGCCCGTCGATCCAAATGGGTGATCGCAAAATCGAGACGTCCGTCGCGATTGAAGTCGGTCATCGTCAATGACCGGCCAACGTTGTCGACATCAAAGTACGCGCCGGGACTCGGGGTGCGCAGCCATTGAAACTGCCCCTGCCGATTGTGGAGGACTTGCGGCGGCATCTGCCACGGATCCAAGAAATCGATGTGGCCATTGACCGTGATGAAGTCCAACCAGCCATCGTTGTCCAGGTCCGATAACTGGCAACCAAAGCTGAGCCATTCAAACGTGGCTTCTCCCAATCGCGAACCGCGCGTCCCATCTCGAAAAACCCCAGGGCTCGTCTGCAAATAAAGAGTGCTGACTTCGAATCGAAAATTGGTCACGATCAAATCGAGTAGACCGTCGCGATTTTGGTCGCCGCATGCAACTCCCATCGATGCTTGCGGTCGCCCCAACGAATCGACCGCCACCCCCGCCCGCATCGCCACTTCGTCGAGGTCGGCTTTCCCAGCTCGCGAAGCTTGGCTCAGCAGCAGATGATTGGCCGAAACGTCGTTGGCGAAATAGATGTCGTTGCCAAAGCGCTGGTCGATGTTGGTGATGATGGTACCCAGTGCATAACCATCCACCAGCGCATCGAGGATCGCCGCATCGAGCAAGTTGAATCGGCCATCTCCCGCATTGATCAAGATACGAGTATGCCCCGGCTCAAACCGCTTGGGATGGCAAAACAGCAGCTTGCTATCGGACGATGAAGCGCACGTGCGAGTCAGAAAGTCGGTGCCATGGATGTAGGCGCATTGGATGATGTCGGGCAAGCCATCGGCATTGATGTCGGCTCCTTGGATGGCGCTGTTCCAAATCGCTGGCGCCGGAGCTTGCGGCAACTCCCAACGCTCAAACGTTCCGTCTCCTTGGTTGCGATAACACTTGATCTCCCCGATGTCGGCGATCAGCAGATCTTGAAAACCATCTTGATCGAGATCCACCACACCGGTTCCTTGTCCGTATCCCAGATCGGCGATGCGCGCCAAACCCGCGACATCAACAAAGCGTTGCGATTGCAGCGAACGGAACAACTGCTTGGGAAGATACTTGGGCGGCGTGGCATTGGGGTGGTCGCCTGCTTGGGAAAAGAACAGATCGGGCCAGCCATCGCGATCGTAGTCGAGGGCCGAGACGCCTCCTCCAAGTCCTTCATGCGTATACCAACCGCGACCTTCAGGTGCACCGTTGTTGTAGCGCGCATCGATCCCGAGTTCGTTTGCGACATCGCGGAATTGGATCGGTATTGCACCTCCGCTGGAGATCGACGCGCGCGGTTTCTCGGTGGGGCTTGGGAGCGCATCCAAGGCGGGCATCGGCCATGCGGCCACGTTCAAACCGTCGAGCCATGGATTCGGGACTTTGGCCCCGGTTCGCAGCCGTTGTTGGGTAGCCACCAACTCGGGGGGAAACGGTTGTTTCTCGCTTGCCAGCAGCGCAGCGTCCCAACCGAACGCTCCCACCGCGTCTTCCAATTCGCGATACAGATTGGCGATGTCGACGAACTCTTGGCGTTTGCCGTGACCGCGTTGGATTTGAAGCGAGAGGTCTTTGATGCGGACCAGCTTGCCAGCGCGTTCGCGAACTTGAAGGGCCAGTTCCGGTTGCTGAAGTTCCATCAAACTTTCGGCTAGGGACTGCATGGAAGCGACGTGCCGACGGTCCCGTTGCAAGGCTTCTGCGAAGCATCGCGCGGCTTGATCGTGTTGGTCTTGAAGCTGCAACGTTCGGCCCAAGATGTACCAAAACTCGGGATGTTGCTCCCACCCGTTGGGACGATGTTGCAACCACGTCGAGAGCGCGTCGGTTTGCTGGGTTTCGAGCAAGGCTTCTCCGTACCAGATCCACGGCTCGAGCCAGTCGGGGCGAGATTCGACTAGGGATCGAAGTGGCCCGACCGCATCGACCCACCGATCTGCATAAGCCAACACGCGCAGAGCATGCAACTTGGAAGTGGGTTCGTCGGGGGCGATGCGCTCGGCTGCGGTTCGCAATGTCTCTTGATCGACCGGGTCTCGAAAGTCGATGCTGTGCATGAGGTCGGGGGTTCCAAAGTTCCCCAAGCGAATCAATCGCTCCAAGTATTTTGCGGCTTCCCAGCGGCGGCCTTGGGCATGGTAGATGTCGACCAGCAATCGCAGGGCAGGGACCGCCGTCGGAAAGGACTGGATCAAGCTCAGCAGTTTGGTTTCGGCCCCCAAGAGGTCTCCCGACTGGGCCAACCATTCGGCCAGTTGTCCGGTCGCTGCAGGTCCCGCATCGCGGTCGTTGGGATCGATCTTGGAAAGCGTTTGGATGGCGCCTTTCACGTTGCCGCGAGCCGCCATCGAACGCGCCGCGAGGAACAAGGCCGGTGCCGATTGCGGTCGCTCGACGATCAACTCCTTCGCAACGCGCCAAGCCCCTTCGGCATCTCCGGATTGGAGCAAGCGATCGGCGTTGGCCAGTTTCTCGTCAAAGGAAGAGGATGAGGTCGACGGCGAGGATGGCTGCGAGGATGGCTGGGAAGATGGCGAATCAGGCTTCGGCGGATCCGTGGCTGCGTTGGCGATAGATGTTGGCGTTGAAGCTGACGGTGCCGTGTTGCCCTGCGCAGGACCGGATGATGGACTGGAAGGCTGGCAGCCAGAGCAGGCGATTGCCAAAAGGATTGCAGCGAGCCCGATCCGCAGGAAATCCGGACGGGCGGGAGCGTTGCGAGCCCTCGCGGCTGGGGTGGTGGAAGGAACGGACGGCACCCGGCGAACGGTTGGATCGGAGTGCGCGTGCGTCATCGGCATTCCTAGCGGTCGCCGCGGCAGCGGAACCGGAATTCGAGAAGGGAGAGGGAGAAGCGACGCCGAACGGGGCAAAGGCCTGGACGGTCGGCGAGGGCTGGCGGCACCCCTTAGTTTAGCTTGTTCGCCAGCAATTCAGCAACCGGCAGGCCCGAGGCGGACGGCAATCGTCATCGCCCCCCCCAGCGGTGCGACCCATTTCTTCCCTATTCTCGTTCCTTTCGCGACGATCGCTGGAACAATTCTCAGCAATCCGGACATCCAAGATGTGTTATCCTTCATCTAGGTTGTAAGAGGAAGATTGAGGGGCCATTCTCGGCACGGCCACCTCCTTTAGACCAAGTGCCCACCCGAAATACCGATACCATTTGCGGCAAAGCCGCGACCATGGCCTCCGGTTTTTCGGACGGGTTCGAAGTTGCCTCCACGGAATTCAATCGGAGCCGAGAGGGAGGGTTCGGCGACACGCCGATTCGGACCTATGAGATGGATCCGCAGCCACAGACTGTTCGGCATGAGAGCCGCAGCCGGCCGATCGAATGGATCTCGCAGCAAGCGGTCGGGTACCGCGCGGCGGTTGCAAGTGGAGTCGCTGGAAGCGCGACGCGTTTTGATCGCCGAGGGGCAAACCTTTCCGATCGACCAAACCTTCGACACCTCCGATTTGTTTGGGACGTTGTCCGCCTCGATCCAATGGGGAGACGGCACGTCGTCCGCTGCGACGATTCAAAACGCTCCTACTGTTGGGGCACTCAAGGTACGCTTCGACTATTCCTTGGACACGGCCGGCTTTTTCAACGACCCCACGCGGCGCGAACTGCTGCAAGCTGCTGCCGACATGGTAGCGAGCAAATTCACCGACACGCTTTCGGCGATTCAGCCAGCGTCCGGGGATGTCTGGCAGGCGTCGTTTCGGAATCCCGCGACGGGCGATTCGACGAGCAGGATGAACTTGAATATCGCGCAGAATGAGATCTTGGTCTTCGCAGGCGCGCGCGTGTTGGGTGGGACGGAAGGTGGATTAGGAAATCGAGGAGGCTTCTCCGCCAGTTCGACTCGCGCCGCGTTTTTGACTGCCGTTCAAACGCGAGGCAACCCAGGGACCATCGCATCGCCGGCGACCGACACTGCCCCGTGGGGGGGATCGATCACTTTCGATACTGGTAAGAATTGGTACTTTGGTGCATCGCCCGCCAATCTGCAAAGCAACCAATTGGATTTCCTTTCGGTAGCCGTACATGAATTCACTCACATCATGGGATTCGGGACCACACCGAGCTTTGACAACAAGATCGTCAATGGCAAGTTCACCGGGGCTGCTTCGAGAGCTGTTGTTGGGGCCGATGTTGGCATGAGCGATGCCGACCACTTTTTGGGTAGTATCCTCGTGGACGGCAAGATTCCGAACATGTCGGCCACGTTCTCGTCTGGAATGCGGTCATTGCCAACGCGATTGGACTTGGCCGCGCTCGATGATATCGGTTGGGACTTATCCACGCAGACCGTGCGCGTCTTGGGCAACAAAGTCTACGGCGATAACGGTACTTTCTCGGGCGTTATCACGTTGACCGGATCCCGATTGGGATCGAAGACGCTTCCGTTCACCGCTGCGATCACCAATGCCGCGCCGGTTCTGCAAACCCCGGCCAATACGACCGCGACGGTCGGGGTGCCGTTGTCGCTTCCCAAAATCGGCATGTTCACCGATGCTGGTTTCGGGGTACCGAACGCAACGCCCCCTCGCAGCGAGTCCTTTACGTACCGCATCGATTGGGGGGATACAACCGCCGCCGATACCGGCAACGCCACCATCAGTGCCGTTGGATCGCCCACCAGTCCGACCTCTGGTTTTTTTGATGGAAGCCACACGTACGCGCAGGCAGGAAGCTACACCGTTACCCTCTCGGTCAGCGACGATGATGGCGGTTCCTCCCAAAAGCAATTCACCGTCGTTGTCTCCGAACCTCCGCGGCTCAGTTTGAGCCTCGATAAGACCTCGGTCCGCGAGGATGCTGGCGCATCGGCGGCTGTATTGACAGTATCGCGGTCGGGGGGCAATCTGGCTCAAGCCATGACCGTGGCGTTGGTCAGTAGCGACACCACCGAAGCGACCGTCCCCGCATCGGTGGTCATCCCCGCCAATCAATCCTCCATCACGATCACGGTTGCTGCCATCGACGACACGCTGTTGGATGGCACCCGGCGCGTGAACCTCTCGGCATCTTCTGGCAACCTGCAAAGCAATGTCCTGAACGTCGATGTGCTGGATGTGGAACGGCTCCAATTGACCATCGATCGCAACACGTTTTCCGAAGCATCCGGAGCCGGTGTAGCGGTGTTGACGGTCAGTCGGGGCAATACCGATTTGACATCGCCTCTGACGGTGCAATTGACCAGCAGCGACACGACGGAAGCTACCGTGCCCAGTTCGGTGGTCATTCCAGCAGGCGCATCGAGTGCGACCATCGGCATCAACGCCGTCGATGATGCGCTGTTCGATGGCAACCAAACCGTGGTCTTTACTCCTTCGGCGAGCGGTTATCTTTCCATTGTGACGGCGACCGCAACGGTGACCGATTTCCAACCGATCTCCATGGTTGCAGTCAGCACCAATCTGAACGAAGACATCGTCGGCCAACAGTCGACGCAGACGGCCATCTCGATCCGATCCCCTGCGCCGACTGGCGGCGTCACCGTGCAATTATCTGCTGTCCCAGCAGGCGTCCTCAATTTTCCTCCAACGGTGGTGATTCCCGCGGGCTCGACAGGAGTCAACGTGACGGTCTCCGCTGTCAACAACAATCGTCCCGACGATCCCCGCATGGTCACGTTGACGGCAGCCGGCAACAACCTCGTTGCGCGCGATTTGGTCTTCACCGTGCGCGACACCGATCCTGCTCCTTGGACCAACCCGCGCAACCGTTTTGACGTCAACGATACCGGAGGGGTCGATCCGCTGGATGTGCTGGCGATCATCAACGAGATCAATCGCAATGGCTCGCGCACGCTCGATCCCACGGCGGATGCAGGGCTGCCCTTTGTCGATGTCGGACGCGACGGCGCGATCGATCCACTCGATGTGTTGGCCGTCATCAACGAGATCAACCGCGGCTCGTAGCGTGGCCGGTTAAACAGCGACTGTCGATACTGGCTCGATCGGGATCAGCATGCGTCGGCGCTTCCCTCAGCGCATCCGCCACCACTGCTCCTCGAGGATGCCCAACTTCGCACGCGCCGCTGCGATGTCGGCAGCAAACCGTCGCGCATCCACCGCATAGCCTGCGGTCGGCAGCAAGCGATCTCCGACCTGCTGTTGCCAAAATCGATTCAAACGCCTCATCAGAGACTCGCGGATTCCTTTGGCCAACATCGATGCGGCAGCCGACGGAAATAGCGAGTCGCCATCGACCGCAAATTGAATGCTCAATGGCATCCCGCCCCACCTCGAGCGATACCGACTGCATTGCGAGGATTCGTGCAACACTTCGAACCACATCGGCGATGCCACTTGATTCGAGTCCGCTGTCGGATCTTGCCACGTCTCGATGAGCACTGGGGCATACCGTTTTCGCCCTCCCAAACGGTCACAGTAAATCTCGATCGCATCGCAGGCACTTTGCAACTCAGGCACCGCTAGCAGCGCATCGCGCGCCAGCCCCATCGACCATGTTGCCAACGCATTGGCTTTGTTGTCTCCGGCGGAGGCCACAGCTCGATTGAATTCCAATTCATCGAGAATCCTGGCTTGGAATCGGTGAAAGGTGATTCCTAAGGCGTGCAGTTTGCGATTCGCCGCCCTGCGATGCGGCGTCGAAACATCCTCGCGAGACGCGCTCGAGCCTGGCTCGATCCACACAGCGTCGTACCACGGACGCGATTCCACGCGCGGCAAATCGAGCGGAGCCACGCGCGGCAAGATCTCGCTCCAACCGCCGGGTGAAGCCGAATCGCGCGAGCGCATCAGGAACTCTACCCCTTCGAGCCACGCGTCGCTCACTTCGCCTCGGCGATGAACCTTTTTGGAATCCCCCAGCGGCACCCAAGGAGACTTCTCCGACCAAGGTGCATCGCGAAACTCGGGGTGCAAGGGCCCCAATCCAGCTTCGATACCAAATCCTTCGACCGTCCACACCGACGCTGCCACCACCAGCGGTCCGAGGTTGGGTCCGTATCCGGCCTCATCGATCCCGATCACCAATCGCATCAGAACTTCCGCTTGGACTCGGGTGCAGCTTTTTGTTTCTCTTTTTCCCCTTGGGATTCCTTGCTCGGTTTATCGCGATTGAACATTTGAAAGGGCAAGTTGTAGATGTCGAAGTTGATCTTCGGCAGGGCCGAAGGTTCCTGGGATGCGGCATCGGTCGCTCGTTTGGACGGCGGGAGCATCTCCATATCGACGTATCCGACGACGATCAATCGCTCCGGCGTTTGCGTCAGGTGGAGTTGGGCTCCTCGAAACCATTCCAACCACGGTGCGCGATACGAATCCGGGGCGACGCTGTGCAGCGGATCAAAGCCGATGGTAGACGGCGTAGCACCGGGCGCCAGAGCGATCGATGCGGGCCACGCGGTCGATGTCCATCGACCGTTTTCAATTTGGTATTCCCCACCGAGCGAGCATTGCAGTTTGGCATCCAACAATCGCTCGGCCACCCCCTTGGATTGGTCGAGGGGAACTCCGAGTTGTTGCTGGATCGAATCCAGGAGCAGCAGATTGCCGCGCGTGGTTTGGGCCGATTGGCGGAAACCAAACGTATTGAACCATCCAGCCATCTTGCTTTGCGAAATGTCTCGCACCAACAGACGGCCTTGCGCCACGTCATCGGCCGGCGCGATTTGCAATGCCATGGCGCAGCCCTCAAGGATTTCGCGGTCGAAGGACAAGACGCTAAAGCCCCCCATCTGCCAACGCCAGAGCCCCAGCAACGATCGGGAAAAACCGACTACATCCGGCGGACCACCGCCGAGTCCCAGCGGCAAGCGATCCAAGTATGCGGGCTTGGGCCAAGCGCCCAGATAGACCGGTAGCGAACGAATCATACGGAGCGTTGCCAAGAGGCCTTTGGTTTCCTCTGGCAACGGTGGCAATACATCCTTGATCCCCGCGAAAAGAAAATGATTCGGCGTCGGAGCCGAGGGAGCGCCGAATCCTCGCAGATGCACTTGAACGCTGGCGACGTCATCGCTGGGTTGGAGGACTTGGGTGTTGAGGGGCGGGGCCAGCAACTCGCCGATCCAGCCGTACTTCTCGCTTCCCAAGGGAGCGACGTAGGCTTCGATTCCCAATCGCTCGGTCTTTTCCAGCGTCGGATGGCTGAAGCGTCGCAATCCGAACATCAAGGGATCGGTCTCTTGCCATTGGCTAGCATAGAACTCGGCTGCCATGCGGTACTCTGCGGCTTCTTCGGGCGAGCAATCGTTCAACGTCGCATCGCCGATCGGCAGAAAACTGCCGCGCCGTCCGCGCATGGAATCGTGCCACGCACCGCCGAATCGAATCGTCTCGGATCCATCGACGCGCTGTTGAAACCACGAGGGCAAGTAACCTCCAGCGATCAACGAATCGATGGAATCATTTGGCTGTGCGGGGCTGATGGATGCGGCATCCGCTCGCTGCGGATCGACATTGGAAGGTGCAGCCTGGGGTTCGGCACTACGAGATGCAGCGGGGAAGGGCGGCGTGCGCGTCCATCCCAACTCGCGTTCGGCAGCAGCTACCATCGAAGCGGTTTCCGCGCTTTCAATGGCTGCAATGGCCCGCAGTCGTCGCCGCAGCTCGATCTGGTACTGCGGGGAGATCAGATTGCGAAAGAAGTCTGAGGAGAAGTAAGCAAAGACATCGTATTGGTTCGACTCGGGCATGATCACGCGAGCGAAGCGATAGGCCGGCACATTGGCGAGCGAAACGCCGTTGGCTTGGACCTGCAAAAACCGTTTGGCCAAGGTTTCGCTGGAGGTGACGAACAGAAACGGATCGGCCTCCACCAAGTACGAGCGAACGGTGTTGTCAGGAGTAGCCAGCAGGGACACTTTGCGCCCTTCCAGCTCGATGGTTTCCAGCTTGGCTCCCTCGCCCGCCATACGCTTGGCGGTCGCTTGGCGTTCTTGTTCGAAGGAGGACTGGAGCAACCCGAAGTTCTTGGCTTCGAAGATCACCCCCATCGTGGGTCCTTCTTGCAAATACAAGTCGTAACCGATGATAGCCATCTCTTGGATGACCGCGTCTCCGAAGAGCTTGCTGACGTAGTTCAGTTTGGTACTGAGCATCCGTTCGATGCGATCGTTGGTTTCGTAATTGAAACCGCGCACCAGTGCCAATTGCACCAGATCCCCGCCTCGCGATTCTCCCAATTGTTGGAACCACAGGTAGTTGGCAAAGGTTCGAAAGCGAATGTAGAGGCATTCGGGAGGCACTGCGCTAGCGATTCGCTCGACGGGGACATCTTCCAATCGCCTGCCGTCGGGCAGTTCGGGATTGGGCGCATCGCGCCAGCTGGGCGAGACCGGGAGCGCGACGCGCTGCTCGCTGTTTGACGCGCGTCGCGTCAGTTGCTCTTGCCTCAGATCGTCGCGCAGCGACTCCACGCCGGCGATCAACGAAAGCGTCGGCAACGGATCCGATTGCTTTTGCAGCATCTTAGGTTTCGGCTTGATGATGTCCGGGATGGAGTATCCGAACCGATTCCCAAGCATTTGTACCAAGTAGCGTTCGATGAGGCTCGGATAATCGCTTCGTTCGATTTGGCGTTGGGTTTGTTGGACGTATCCAGACCACCAAGCGTCCAACTGGCGGCTCCAACGCGGATCGCTGGCGCGCCGCAAGGCGAGGCCATCGTTGGCATTGGCCAGGGCGGGACGATCCTCCAAAACCATCGGTGTCACTTGCAGCGTGCGTTCGATGTCACCCGTCAGTTGCAATTCGAGCGGTTCACGGCCGCGAAACAAAAAGTGGATGCGGACCACTTCGGTGGGATCGACATGCTCTCGCACGCGTTCGATGGCTCCCCGCAACCGCTTGATCAAGGCGCCGCCGCCGATGCGGGGACCTTGATTCGGCCCTCGGGGCGGAACCTCCGTCGGCGGTCCAGGATCCAGCGATAGGACTTCGACGGCAGGATACAGGATGCGATCATTCGTCTCGCGCGCGATCACGCGCACGGTGGCATCCTCGGCGATCTGGCCGATCGGAACGAGGATAGAACCCACCCCGAGATCGTTTTGCAGCAGCGCGGACACTTGCAAGTTTCCGGGCAAATTGCCTGGAATGGTTGCGCCTGTTTCCCCAGCGGCGAGCGTGTCCCAGGCGGGGCTCAAGCCAGGGGGCTGTGCGAGGCTGGGCGCAGCCATCCACATCAAGAGGGCACAGGTGGCCAACAAACCGACGGCTGCGTTCCGAGAGCGACGCCAAGGGGTGCGGTTCCGCATCGTGATCGTTCCTGGAGTGCATGAAAATCGCGCAGGGGCTTCAGCGCATCCTCATCGCCGAAAAATCCCCGGGCAATTCTAGGCTTTTACCAGCAGCAATAGAAGAACCGCGAATCGATCTGATAAGATTCCGAACCCCGCTCGCGAACCTCCAATATCGGCCGCCTCTCGGATGGAGGTGTTCCGATTGAGCGATGTCACCCATCTAGAATGAGCAGAGGTCATCGCCAAGCTTTTGTCGTGCGAGGCCTATCCGGTTCGAAGCTGTCCAACAAACGAGGCGTGGATTGCCTGCAATGAGCGATGCCCCGATGCGGCGATACGATTTGGTGGTGGCAGGAGGAGGCGTGATTGGATTGTCGATCGCGTTGGAGGCTGCCTCGCGCGGTTGGTGTGTACTGGTGATCGAAGCAGGTCGCGTCGGCCGGGGTTCTTCATGGGCCGGGGCTGGGATATTGCCTGCGGGCGCCCAAGTTCCAGCATTGGATCCGCTCGAACAACTGCGGAGTCTTTCGGATCGTCTCCACGAAGAATGGGCTGCGCGGCTGCTGAGCATGACGGGGATCGATACCGAGTATCGACGTTGTGGTGGGCTGCACGTCGCGGTGACAGCAGCCGAACGTGCGACGCTAGCCGCCAATCGCATCTGGTGGCGCGAACATGGCATCGCGTTTGAACGCTGGTCGGCGAGTCAAATCGAAAGCGCGAGCCCGGCGCTGGCGCAGCTGGCAGCGACGCACCCTGGGGCCGAATACTGGTATGTGCCAGGCGAAGGTCGATTGAGAAACCCGCGTCACTTGGCCGCGTTGATCGCCGCATGCCGCGGCTTAGGCGTCGAGATACTCGAGCAATCGCGCTTCTGCGGATGGGAAAGCGCGGGACGCCGCATCGAAGCGGTCCGCGTGGAGAGCGACCCACGCGAAGAGACCGCTTCGCACCTCAATGGGCTGCATGCGCAATCGATTCCTTGCGAGCGCGTGTGCATCGCCAGCGGAGCTTGGGCTGGTCCATTGCTCAGCGAATTGGGAATCCCAACCGGGATCCTTCCTGTCCGCGGGCAGATGGTGCTGTATCGTTGCCCAAGCAAACCCTTTGACATGGTGGTCGAAGAGGGGCATCGCTATTTGGTCCCACGCGATGATGGCCGACTCTTGGCGGGATCGTGCGAAGAAGAAGTCGGTTTTGACGCGAGCACCACCGACGAGCAGATCGCGTCGATTCGGCAATGGGCGGAACAACGCTTGCCGATGCTTCAATCGACGCCGGTTGAAGCGACATGGGCAGGCCTGCGGCCGGGTTCGTTCGACTCGTATCCCTATTTGGGCAGCTTGCCACCGTGGGAGAATGCCACGATCGCAGCAGGCCATTTCCGCCATGGGCTGCATTGGTCGACCGGCACCGCTAAGCTGATGGTTCAATGGATGGCAGGAGAACCGACCTCGATCGATCTCGCGCCATTTTCCGTCCGACGCGGAAGGACGGCGGTCGATACGTCGACACAACTTAGATAATCTCTTTAGATAATTCTCTCTATGCACAAAGTGTGCCGCGATGGGCTCGTTAGTCCAGGCTGTCCCTACCATCAGAATGATCGTGCATGAGCCGACACAAACCGACTGCGTCGCGCTCGTACTCAGTGCAACAGTCCTCGTACTCGATGGCTGTTCATCCCACCTGCAATGCCGATGTTTGATTGGGCCGATCCTTGTGGTTGCAGACCGATGCATTGGATCGCTTCACGAGACGACGAGTACGAGTACCGTCCGTCCGCACGGGCGGACTCACCAAGTACGCGTACGAAAACGAGACAGTGCCGAAACAACTCACTGCACCAAAGTACCCGATCGGACGTTTTTGAGTTGCGTTGCGTCAATCTTCGCGCTGGGTCGATACGGTCGTTACGGCAGCGCGCCGAGCGATTCTCTCAAGGCTTCGCGGCAGAGGTTTCGAAACTCCAACAAACTCTCTGGGGTCAATCGCTTGGCGGCTCGATGTCGTAACTTCTGGAGTTCCTTTTGCGATGATCGCAGGTAGCCTTCCCAAACCGCGGCGGTGTTCAAGCAATCGGCAGCCTCCGCATTGAGCCTGAGTTTTGCTACGAGGGCCGACAAGTCATTGATCTCGCCCAATTGCTCCTGTTGTTTGCGAAGTTGCGTCTGCAGTTGGCCGCGATAGGACTTGGCAAACATGCCGGAGAGATACTCCATGGCGTAGCGGATCTGTTTCCCCGAGAGGCGAAACGCATGCAGACCGTGCGAGTCGTCGACAGAGGGCGAGTGCTGGCATTGCACTTCTACCCAAACCAACCAGCGCTGCGCCGCCCAAACGGGGAAGGGGGGTTCGCCGGGACGGGGAGCCGTTTCCGCCGCGAGGCATTTCGAATGCTGGACCAACCGACGAGCGCGACGACGAATCTTTTTCCCCTCGAGCCATCCATCGATGGCATTGCAAAGAGACTCTGCTTCGCAGGCGCGCTCTTTCTTCAGACTTCGAGTCCACAGTTCTAGCGGTTTTGATGCAGGCCAATCTTCGATTCGATGCAACACCGCATCGAGGTCGCGAACGGGGCGAGCCGCGCGGGCGATACGCCGCAATAGCCGGCAAGTCTTCACAAATTGCTTGGGATCGAGGACCGGCTCGACGAGGGTCAAGATCGCCAAGCCCCGTCGCGCGGAGACTCGCAAGCGGTGAATGGAGCGCGCATCGCGGCCCGCAGACTTTCGCGTCCGCTGCAAGGCTTGTTGCAATTCGTGCAACGATGCCTCAGCCCGTTGAACGGCGATGTCCACGGCCGGCCGTGGGTCGGATGGGTTGGCAAGGGGTTGAAGGGGTCGCGTTTTCAAGGTGCAGGATCACTGTTGTCATAGGAGAGGAAGGTCGATGGCCGCTCCGCAAAAAACCGAATTGCAGCGTTGCGCTGCAGTGGACTCGCGGCCACCGATTCTCGCCGGACTCCGTATCGGAAACCGAAGTGTTTGGTATCTTGATGGCTCCAGCGATGGGCGACGACTCGCCATTTCCTAACCTCACCTTAACCATGCCTTCACGCTTGAGCAAACCGAATTCACATTGGCGCGCAGGGTCACGGCCCGCGTTGGGTTGGAGGCAGTCTGGCGTCGCAGCTTCAATTTCTCTGAAAACCACGCCATCGACGGCTGGAAAAGCAGTTTTCTCGAGCTCTCAACGCCATGTTTGAAACATTGCAAGAGGATCAAAAGTCGCGATGGGAAAAGGGGGACCGCGTCCCGGTTGCGTTCTATTTGAAGCAGTACCCGGAACTGAAGCGGGACTCGCGCGTGATCGAACTTTTAGTGCAAGAGGAGATGCGGCTGCGCGAAAACGCTGGCGAAGCCATCGATAAAGCAGCCTACCTGCGCGAGTATCCCGAATGCCGCGCCGTGATCGAAGCCTACCAATCGACATTCGAAACCATCGGCCCGAGCATTGCGGAGTTGGCTGCTCCGGCTCCTATCCCGCCCGCCATCGTCCAGCCCAATCAACCGACCATCGCCTTCGAAACGCAGTTGGCGAATTTCGAAACGGCACTGCCCGCCGACAATTACGACACGGTCCCAGGGCCTGCGACCACGGCTCCCAGAACCGTGTCCAGTGCACCCTCTCGACCTGGAACGGCGAGCACCTCTGCGTCCTCCCTGTTTCCTGTCGTCCCCGGCTTTGAGATCCAATCGGAGTTGGGGCGGGGCGGAATGGGGATCGTGTATCGGGCCAAGCAGATTTCCGCCAATCGAACCGTTGCGCTCAAATTGGTCCGCAACGATCAGCTCGATTTGCTCCCAGCCCGAGCGCGGGCCGATGCGTTGAATCGATTCATCACGGAAGCGCATGCAGCGGCCTCGTTGCAACACGACAACATCGTCGCCGTCTATGAAGTCGGAGAAGTCCCCAGCAAAGCCCCTGGCGGCACGCCGCTGCACTATTACGCCATGCGTTTTGTGCAAGGAGACAGTCTGTTCGACTTGGTACGTGAAGGTCCGCTCGAGAATAGGCGGACAGCCAATTACATCCAAAAGATCGCCAGAGCGTTGCAAGCTGCCCACGATCAAGGCATTTTGCACCGGGACATCAAACCCCATAACGTGATGATCGAAAAAGGCTCGGATCGGCCGTTGCTGACCGACTTTGGGCTAGCCAAGATCGTCGATAGCGGCAACTCGATGACCTACTCGGGGCAAGTCATGGGGACGCCCTCGTACATGTCCCCCGAGCAAGCCGTCGATGCAGGTCAAGTCACTCCGGCTGCCGACCAGTACTCCCTCGGCGCGACCTTGTATCACTTGCTCACCGGTCGCCCACCCTTCGTTGCATCCAGCGTTCCGGACACGATCCGGCAGATCTTGGATAAGCAACCCGTGGGCCTTCGCGAGCTCAACTCGACGGTCCATCGCGATTTGGAAACGATTTGCCTCAAGTCCATTCAAAAGGATCCGCAGCGTCGTTATGCCTGTTGCCAAGAGTTTGCAGACGATCTGCAGCGCTACCTCGACGGGGTCCCGATTGTCGCTCGGCCGGTCAGCCGCGCGGAACGCGCCGTGCGATGGTGTCGGCGCAATCCGGGCATGGCGACCATGATCGGCTCCGTGGCCATGCTCGCCTTGTCGACTCTGTTGGCCATTGTATTGGGATATCGCAACACTTCGGCAGCCCTCGCCGTTTCGGAATCGCGACTCGAAAAAGCATTGCAAGTGGTCGATGAGCTGTTTGTGCGCGTCAGCGAAGACGAACTGCTCAATGAACCGGGGATGCAGCCTCTGCGCCGCGAGTTGTTGGAAAAGGCGCTCAAACACTACCAGTACTTCCTGTCCGAAAGCCAAGACCGCGGCAAAGTCGCCGACGAAGTTGCGGCGGCTCACTATCGCGTTGGCATGATTCAGCAACTCACCGGCAATGCGGATGCTGCCGAGAAGGAATTGAAGGAGGCGAGAACACAGCAAGAAGCATTGCTCAAGCAGACTCCCGAGCGCGTGCAGCGATTGAAAGCCTACAGCGATACACTCAACGCGCTGGGCAGCTTGTTCAATTCGCAACATCGACAGCGCGATTCCATGCAGATGTTCGAAGCCTCCTCGGAGAGCCGAAACCGATTGGCAGAACTGGCTCGCGACAACCCGGAGTACCAGCGCCTCGCATGCAATGCCGAAATGAACCTCGGGGTTGCGAAGATCACGCAAGGCGAATTGCAAGACGGTTTGATCGCCGTGCGAAGCGCTCAAGATCGCAGATTGGAGCTCTTGAAGGATTACCCCGACGATCCGAAACTTCGACGCGATCTCGCCCGCGGTTGGTATAGCTTGGGCAAATTCGAACTTGAGCAGCAGGACTTTGAATCGGCATCCGAGCATTTCGAGTCCGCGGTATCCGAGTTTCGCAAACTGCTTACCAAGGACGCGCGCTCCTTGAATCTGCGTTTCGATTGCAGCGTGGCCCTTCGTCTGCTAGGTGTCGCCCTGTCCGAGCTGGGAGAAGCCGATCGCGCGACATCGGCGTACGAAGAAGCATTTCGATTGGCTCAAAAGCTCTACGATTCCAATCCCGACGTCGCGGCATACAAAACGCAATTGGCCGTTTTGGCGATGAACCTCGGGAGCAACTACGAAGCCAAGCAAGACTTCGCGCGAGCCGAGCAATCGTGGCAAGATGCCTTGCGATTGGAGCGAGAGCTGCTGGTGGCCAACCCAGACGATGCCGACGTTCGAGGCGACGTAGTGACGTGTTTGGTCGCGCTCGGAGATTTGGCAATGGATCGCAGCGACGACGATGCGGCTCAGCAAGCGTACGAGGAAGCCCGCCCCATGCTCCGATTGCTGGCCGAACAAATCCCCGATAACCCTTTGTTTCAGGATCTCCTCAAACACGTTGAAAAGAAACTTGAAGAACTAAAGCCGTGATCGCGGTTGTTGCTTCCTAGTCTTTCATCCTCTCCGTTCGCGATAACCATCTCTCCTTAGGCAGTTCGGGCAGCCCAGCGAATCTGGACAAAACAGGCAGGCGCTCAGGCGATCCATTGAAGTGCCATACCGCCTGAGGCCGATCAAAAGACGAACGGGGAACTCGGATGTTCCTTGATGACTGCTAGCTATCAGCGATGCAATTGGCGAATCAAACCGGGGACAGGAGGCATCCCAATGCGTGGTCCATCCACTCGTCTGGTCATTACGTTGGCAAGCGCCATGGCATCCAGTGCGCTGTGGTGGTCAGCACCCGAGGCCAGCGCCCAAGGACCACAAGGATTCCGCCCCCAAACGCCCGATGAACTCCCATCGACGGGCCGTGTGGGAGGCTCGGCAGGACGCAATGAAGCCCCCGGCACCTCGCGCAACGCATCCCGCAGTCCGCGCGGAGGCAGTTCCCGTGATACGTATGTGCGGGTGTCGCGAGCTCCTAATATGTTTGGGGATACGTTGCCCCCCCAGGTCTCTTACGTTCCGTTCAAAGAAGGCAGTCAGACTGGGGACGGCATCTCCGCGTTCACCGCACCGTTGGGTGGGGGAGGCAGCTTCAACGTCTCCGAAAACAACACGGCACTACCCACCGATCGCGCTTACTTTGTCTACAACGGATTTTTCAGCGCAGCGTCGAACACAACCGGTTTTGGCCCCACGGGCCCGATCCAACAGTCGGTGGATCTGCATCGCTATCTCATCGGATTGGAAAAGACGTTTCTCGATGGCAACGTCTCGCTCGACGTTCGGATGCCGTTCTTTAACGGAATCGATTTCCAAGGCTTTGGCCTCGCTTCGGAGAACGGCAACATAGGTAATCTAACGATGTACATGAAGGGTTTGCTGTACTCCGATGATGCATCCGCATGGGCGACGGGGCTCGGTATCGGGTTGCCAACCGGAAGCGACGTGAGCACGTCGACCACCTTCCTTAGCAACAACGAAACGATGACCGTGAGAAACGAGTCGGTCACGCTGATGCCGTTTGTGGCGTCGACCATCACGCCAAACGATCGCTGGTTTATCCAATCGTTCGGACAAATCCTGTTCGCAGCCTCGGGCGATACGGTAATCAACGCGGGTCAGTTCGCGGGCGTTTACAACCAACAGAATCTGTTGCAAGCCGACATGGGTGTGGGGCGTTGGCTGTGGAAAGACGCAACCCGTCCCTACTTCTCGGGATTGGCTGGAGTGATGGAATTGCATTACACATCCACCATTCAGAACACCGACGTGGTCGAGATGCCACCGGGAAGCATCTTGGGAGGCGAAGTCTCCAACTCTGCCAATCGTGTGGATATCTTGAACCTGACCTCCGGCATCCACACCCAACTCGGGCCGATGTCCGCACTGCGGGTCGGGGCCGTGGTCCCGCTCAAACAAGCACCTGACCGCGTGTTTGACTCGGAGATCCAAGTCTCCTTCAACCGCAAGTTCTAGGTGTTGCCAAGACGGTCATGGTCGCGAATCGATATCGTCGATTCGCGTTCGCACGCCACGTCACTTCAACCTCTCAGGAATCGCGTTTCGAATCGCCTCCGGAAGGGATTCGACACCGACGGTCTCGACGAACTGCATCCCTTCGCGGATCCGGAGTCTTTGGGCTTTGCTTGGCTCGACCACATAGAGCTCCTCCGAGTCTGCCCTCCACAGAATCGCATACGAGTCAATACCGTCCGGTAGCGAGATCGAATGCTCCCCACCAGGCGCATCGGCCGTGGCTTGGATGACAACGGTCGCTCGATTGGTTCGCGATCCCTCGGCAGTGATTTGCGTCACTTGAAGATGAACGCCCTCCCTGACCGCATAGCGACCAGGTCGATTGGCAACGCGAACCGCGGTCGCATCGTTGGGAACGGGGGGCAGGACACGAAGCGTTTGACCGCCTGTCTTCAACACACCTTCGAACAGTTCCGGTTCGCGTCGTGTTGCCAAGCGATCGATCAGCGCTTCTTCCGGATGTGCGGACACATCGGTGAGAAACGCGTTCATTTCTTCGACGGTCGGCGGTTCACCGAAAAGCTCTTGGGTGACCTGAACCAGCAGATGCCGTCTTTCCTCGGCGTTCGATTCCGAAGCAGGGGGAATGGGGAGTTGGAGGGCAACTCGATCGACAATCTTGCTTCGAAATCGCACGGCTTGGTCGCTCGGTTCTTTTCCCTGCCCCCACATCTCGCCTGAAAAGTACATCGACGTAGAAAACCGGATCGCATCTCCAGGTTTGGCATGGATGATGGCACCGACTTGTCCTTGCCCGATTTGCTCTTCAAAGGCGAGAGCGCCAATCCCAATCCCATGCCCAGCCACTTCCGTAAACTCACCCGGACGCAAGCAAACGGTCTTGGTCGGAGTTAGTCCAGTAAAGCGAATCTGCTCAATCTTGATGGGTCGCCCTTCGATATCCGTAGCTTCATGCGTATCGTGCTGCCGCCACGTATCTGTCTGGAGATAGACGGTCTTCGTGCCGCCGTTAACGAATAGGACGCGAGACTTCAACACGTCACCGACATGCACTTCTTGGGGCTGTGTTTCCAGGACCCAAGCGACTCTCAATCCGTTCTCGGCTGGCACTCCCCACGCGGCATTTTTCCATGCGTCAGGCAGTGGGGATTCTCGCTCAACACGATGCATCCCTCTGAGGTTGGTTTTGAGTTCCGCCCACGCGATCGGCGCCGTGGCCAGGTCGGCGATTTGATCGAGCAACGCTACCAGCTCCTTTTCCGACCAATCTCGATTGGCATCTAGCTTCGCTCGAATGCTCTTCATTGCCGAGGTTTGCTCCTCCTCGGCATACTGTTCGATGAAGGCATCGATGTCGACCAGAACGCCATGGACCGTCCCACCGGGGATATCACCGTTGAGCCTAGCCAGCTTGCGCCAGTGTTGCATCAATGCATTCACTTCATCGTGCTTTGAAGAAACGACTGCATCTGCTGATTTCCCTGCAGCAGATGCGGCCGCCGGCGATGATGATGCAGGTTGTGGCATTGGATGGACATCCGATGTAAGAGGTTTTTCGTACGCAGGCTTCAATGCCTCTCGAAGATCCTCCGCCATCGGAATCTCTTGAGAGGCAGGTTCATACACAACGCTTTGGATCTTCGCAGGATCGGAAAAGTCATAGCTTCGCACCTTGCCGCGCTCCGCCACCCAAAGCACGGTGGAGCCGGGTTTCCAACCGGACACCCAACTTTCGTATCCATCCGGTAACGGCACGCGGATCGACACCGATTCCACTCGGTCATGCATCCGAACCAAACTTGCTTCATTGAGAATGCGAACGCCGTCGCTGCGTCGACTCACGACCCAAACCAAATGATCCGTCAACGCAAATCGCCCAGGATTCGAAGCGATGCGAGGCCTCGTCGCTGCGCTCGGATCGGCATCGAGCACGCGAAAGTGGACGACTCCGGGCTGGATCGATCCCGTGGCCTGCTGAATCCAACTGCGTTGAGCTAGGACTTCTGCGAGGCGATCCAATGCGTCGGGAGATTTGTCTGCGGCAAAGTTTTCATATTCAACGGTACGTGGCGATGTTCCAAACAGATCGTCGACGGCTCGAAAAAGCATCCGTTCCCGATCCCGTTCATTGCTAGGCAGAGGTTCCATGCGCGCCAGTCGTTCGCGCACCGTATTGGGCCACCAGTCCTTGGATAGCCCTTCCTGCTGCGATGCTTCCAGCAAGATTTCCCCCGGCTCGAATGCAACGCTATCTCCTGGCTGGGCGAGCAAATAGGTTCCGATGCGTATGTTCGACCAATCCTTCCCATCCGCATCCCTGGGACCAATGCGGATACAAGGCGCATGCACTTCGCAGAATTCCCCCGGATGAAGGCGATACGACTCGGGGCGACCTCGCGTTGTCCAGTGAATGGACTCGGTTGCCAACAGTTCCCCGAGCCCGCCGAGCGCTACGTGTGTCGGCTGATGAAAGCTGCGCGTCGCGAATGCAATCGGCTCGTTTCCCGAATTGTGCAACAGCACTACCGAGCGCAGCGACGTGTGTATCGGATACGCGTCAGAACGAGGTTCAAAGGTCCAAGCCATACGCAAGCCGCTGGGCATCGGCGTTCCCCAAGGAAGTTCTCGATAGCTCTGCGGTAAAGGTGCACCCCGCTGAAGGCTGCGCTCTCGGATCCATTCGATGCTCAAACCGATCGGAACGGTCGAAACATTTGCGATCTCATCCAATAGGGTTACGACTTCGGATTGCTCCCAGTCGGTCTTCCGATCAAAACGAGCAACGAGTGGAAGCATCTTGCGCGCATATGCATCACCCGACGTATCCCCCGTGTTGTTCTGAATGAATTGCCGAGTGGTCTGCCCCAGCAACTGCAGCCATCCATTGGGAATGGTTCCATCGAGACGGACGTCGAGCATCATGGATTCGAACAGTTGACGGGCTTCGGTGGACTGAGGCACTGCCCCCACCACACCGATCGCTCCGCGACTGATCGGGGTGCGCACTGTCCCATGCCACGCGCCCTCGGGCACTGAACGCAGCTCGCACTGAATGCTCAGCGATTGGCTGGGGAACTTGAAGAGGCCCTCGCATAGATCCTGTTGGATTGCATCGGCCCGCTCGACCCCTTCGAACAAATCTAGCATGTGTATTTCCTGCGGCTCGACCATGAGGTCGAGCGAGGACGATCGAGGTTGCGATAGTCCCATCAGGATTTCCGCAGAGCGGTGCAAGTACAACGTGAGCCGGTTCCCATCACCTGCTTGTTCGATCCATCGCACGGGATGATTCGATACGTTTTGAATGGCCAGAGAGATCCGATACGGCTTGTCGCCAGACTCCTTCTCCGTCGCATGAACGTACACCGCACATCGAATCCCATCGACCGGTTCGCTCCAATGCAACACCGTTTCCAAATCACGATCGATCGCATGGCTGGGAGCCATTGTGGGCGCAACAGCCATCACCTCGGGCAAACATGCCGACCAAGCCACTACGCACCAAGCGAACAAGAGCCATCGCATTTTCAAATCCCCGTTTGCACTCGATATCGAGGAGCTACCCGCGTCCAGGAGCTGTCAAAACATTCGAACTCGCGAACCGTTTCCGTAGCCCCGATCGGCCCTGGATTCCATCCGTGTTGTACTGGACGAACACGCCGGGGTGTTGGATCCGCAAAATTTCCAAAAAGAGCAACAACGCATTACCAGCCCGACGCGCCAGCGAGGGATTTTTCCCCTGGGATTTTCGTACTCGTACTCCGCGCTAGCAGTACTCGTACTCGTACTCGAAGACACGGCAACGCGCAGCTTCCCCATCCCAACCCGACGCGTTAGCGAGGGATTCCCCCTGGATTTTCGTACTCGATGACACGCCAAAGCGCAGCTTCCCCATCCCAACCCGACGCATTAGCGAGGGATTTCCCCTGGTTTTTCCTACTCGTACTCCGCGCTAGCAGTACTCGTACTCGAAGACACGCCAACGAGTACGAGTACGAGTACCATTTCATTGAGTACGAGTACGAGGGGAACCCACAGTACCCAACTTTAAAACGTGCCTGCGAGGGTGAGAGACGCCCACTCGGGAATCAACGTATCGCTCCCTCGCTTGCGCGTCGGGCTGGTATCGATACTCCCACACGCTACCAAGGCGTTTTCACGCTTACCGGCGTACGCCCTTGGCCCCGGAACGCGCTTGCTCCAATCTCTGGATCTGCGTTGGGAATTCATACACGCGCGAATCGAACGGATCGTCGCTGACTTGATAGAGACTCCCATCGGGACGACGGTGCATCTTGAACACTTCTTCGCGATTGAGCGGCCGGGCTCCGATCCGTCCAAACACGGCGATCTGATTGCCGGATTCATCCACCGCGCGATCGCGATCGATGCCGCGCGAGACGCACAACGCATGACCACCCTTGGGCAATTTCCGGGTTGCGACCAAGCACGGATTCGGCCGTGGGGAGAACCCATCGTTGCCGTGCGTTTCCGGACTGGTCAACTGCACCACCCGCAATCCATTCTTGCCGTCGGCCACGTACGCGAACTGACTCACGTTGGTGATGCCGAGCTTGACATCATGGGCGTCGTTGATTTCCCCGTTCGCCGTGTAAACCTGATCGATGAAGGCAGCGGTCGGTTGCGTGATATCGAGAATCACCAAACCTTGTTTGCCCGCCGCAACGTAAGCGTAGGTACGAGCCAGATAAATGCTGTGGGCTTCATGCAGCGGGACTTCGTGTGCGAACTGCGGATAACCCGGTTCGGTCACGTCAAAGACCTTGACCCCTTCATGATCGCAGACAAAGGCATAGCGGAATTGCACGGCGACGCTATGGGGGTCCTTGAGCACATCGTTGCCGACCACCGAGACGACTTTGGGATGTTTGGGATCGGTCAAGTCAATCGTCACCAGACCGGCATCGCAACAGATGTAGGCGTGGTTGCCGGCGATGGTGATGGCCGATGCGCCGCACAACAAGCCATTTGGATTGAAGGTCACGTCCCGTTCGAGGAAGTTGTTGGTCGGGTCGCCATCGAGCAGCGAGGCGGCCGAGACCATGACGAGTCCTTCGTACTTATCGGTGACGTAGATGTATGCATAGAGACCGGGGATCGCCGGCTCGAAGTTTTCCGCGCGGTGGGTCCGGGTCGGGTCGGGAGCGATCGTGGTGGGAGCTGCCACCGAAGTCGCGTACTTGGTTCGCACATAGAAACGTTGCCCCAGCGGCGAGACCGGCGCGGTGGTAATCCGTTCGGAAAACGCTTTGTGATCGATGAAGGCGATGTCGAAGACGCGCAATCCACCTTCGCCGCACGCTGCATACAGATATTCTCCGCGGTGTTGCAGCGACAGGATCTCGGGTTTCTTGTACCGAGGACTGAGCGTTTCCAAGATATCGCGGCCGGGATGTTCGTGGGCGTGTTCTAACTCTCGGCCACTCTCCACAAACTCGCGGTAGTTGTCGGGGTAGGCCAGTTGGTGCAACGTGCTGCCGAAGACAGCTTGTGGTTCGGTCGTTTCGGTCACGACGACCCCTTCCAATCCATGCTCGCCAGCTCCGACCCAGCAGTACTTGCCGATGAAGTTCATGGTCCCGGTGCCTTGCATGAGCAACTGCGCCATGATGGCGTTGTTGTCGTTGTTGACCGAGACGTGGCAGTCGGTGCAGGACTTGGTCTCGTACGTTCCGGGTGGACGATCGGCTTGGCTCGGGTCCCAACCGTTGCCACCCCGGACGGTGTGCGGCACGTTGCTGCTGAACGCGATGCCGCTAAGGCCTTCGCCGCTGATGGTTTGCTGTTGGACGTAGATCGATTCGCGGTTGCTGTTGTAGCTGCCGACGTGGATGGCGCAGGAACTGCGAGCTGGACCGATGCGGTTGCCGGTCACGTTGCCGTCGCGACCGAGCATGTAGGCATCGTCGCGGAGGGTTTGGAAGTTGTACGAGATTCGGTTGCGCGAGATCTCGCCCGCATTGTGCAGGTTGGGGGCTTTGATGTTGGCTTTTTGGGGCAAGTGGCAGCCGAAGCAGCTCGGGTTCCACGAGCTGTGGCATGCGATGCAGTTCATGTTCTTGTTATCGTGGGCGCATTTGCCGGGCTCGTGGTTGCCCCCCCAGCGCACCATGCCATCGGTGTCGAGGCGTACGGTCTTGGCCGCATGGCTGCGCGGATTGTACTCGTCGCTGTTGGGATCGATGGTGCTGGCGGTTTGCGTCACGACCCACTCAAGGTCCTTTTCGACGTTGCTGCGTTGGATGAGTTGGGGCGGTTTGCCGGGGACGCGGCGGATTTCAAAGCGAGGCTTGCCGAATGCCGTTCGCAGTGCCAGCAGATTGGTGGGTTGCGAACCAGAAGCTGGACCGGAGGTGGTGAGTTGGGCAGGTTGACCAGAACGCAGTTGCTGTTCGACCTTGGCAATCTGCGTTTGCGAAGCATCGCCGTGGCAGTCGATGCATTGGATTTCGATTGCGGCGCGGACTTCGCCGTAGAGCTTGGTGTCGCCGTGTCCGTCTTGATAGAAGTGGCAATCGACGCAGTGCATCCCTTTTTCCATGTGGATGTCCATCATGTGGACGGGTACGCCGTCTCGTTGTTTGCCATGGACCTTTTCGACATCCGAAGATGGGGCGACGGCAGCCATCAAGTCTTGCGTGGAGGGCGATTCGATCTTTTCACCGCGATGGTCCAGCAGGTTGCCCGATCGATCCTTTTTGAAGACCGCGCGGAACACCCAACCGTGGCCGTGAAAGTCGGCGAACTGCGTGTGTTTGAGATTGGGATTGAGTTCGCTGACGCGGGCCAGGAAGTCCGGGTCGCCCCACAGTCCGCGTGCGGCGGATTCTTCAGGATTGGACCACGAGGTCTGGATGATTTCTTCGGCGGTGGGATCCTTTTGATGCCGTGGGTACATGCACTGGCCATCGGTCTCGTTGTCCCACCACATGTAGCCGAGGTAGGTATTGAGCACGGTGGTTCCGGGGTGCATGTGGCAAACCATGCATTGGCTGGTCGGCATGCTATTGGTGAACAGGTGCTGGATGGGGTGCCCGGGTTCGTTTTTGGGAATCGTCGGGTCGATGAACTGGACCCAATCGTCTTTCTCCGATGCCGCCAAACCGCGATGGCCGTATTTGGCAAAGGGCCCGGACGCCGTGGGAGAGCGGTCGTTCGCATAGATCACGTGGCAGGCGCTGCAACCGCTGCTGCGGTAATCACCCGGGTGGTCATTGGTCCCGAGGAAGTTGAGCGTAGGGTCGAGCAAGCGCGTCTTTTGTAGCCCGACAAACACGGGATCGGTACGGTTGTCGGTACCCAAGCCGCGCGTGCCCAAACGTTCGCGCGGTCGGCCTGGCTCTTCCGTCCGTTCCGGGACACCGATCTCAGCCCGGAACCGGCCGCCGCGTTCGAAGATACGGAGGATGTTGCCAGGCTGCGAGACTTCAAAGCGGGGCAGGGGGTCGAGGAAAGGAACCATCCCCTTGTAGTCGATTTCGTATTGCGTCGGTGCGGGCACGTTCTGCAGGCGTTGAGGCCGACCATCCATGGAATAACTTTCGCCATAACGGGCTGCCTTCACCGGTGTGCCACCGTTGTTGTAGAGGGCAGCTCCCCACAGCATGCAACCGTGCGTCATCATGCTTTTGCGCAGTTGCAGGACTTCGTTGGCATGGCATTGACCGCACGCGATGTGGGCGACGCGCAGATCGCCAGGGTTGACGAAGCGGATGAACTCTGGGCTTTCGTGATTGAGCAACGTGTAACTGCGAACCGGGTTGGCCGAGGTCGGCCACAGATCGGGATAGCGCGACGGAACGTGCGCCCCGGCTTTGGTAAAGTTAAAAGGATTCCCACCGTGGCAGTCCACGCAACTGATGTTGACGGTATTGGGAGGATGCATCGTCCCAACGTCGGTATGGCAATGGATGCACGACTGGCTCTTGAGCGCCGTATCGGCTTTGGACTGACGCATCATGTCCACCCCGAGCAAATCGGGGGGAATGGGATAGGAGTCGTTGCCAGCGATACCAAGTGAGCGCGCGGGTCCCCACGGATCGGTTCCCGCAGGCGCAGGAACGCTGGGAACGTGGAATTTAGCTCCCGGTTGGGTGAGAGGCTTGGCCTTCTGAGCCAGAGCGATCGGCGACCAAGCGGCTTGGAGAATCAAGCACGCAATCAGCCCGAGCCAACCCAATTTGGCTTGGCGGCCAAACCCCTTGAGAACACAGACTTCTGAAGGGGGTCGTTTCATGGCTAGTACTCGAATGTTGCCTCGAGGAACGCTGCGAAAAGGTTGGGCACGTTGCCGTTGAGGGGTTGGTAAAGATCTCGGAAACCTTGACCGACGATGAGCCCCGAGATGCCGCCAACGACCACCACGTTGTTGTTAAGCAGGGGACGATATTCCATTCCGGAACTCAAATCCAGACCGATTTGGTTGGCGATGTTGCTTTGGAAGGTGTAGACCTGCAAAGGTGCCGTTTGATTGAACCATAGATAGTTCGCGTTGTTGATCCATTTCACCTTGGGAGTGAGGTCTGCATCAAAGCCAGCATTCACCAATTGGATGCCGGGGTTCACAAAGTTCGTCTGCCCCTGAAACTTGCTGGAGCGCATGTCTGGGACCAAGCTTTGACGCTGTACCAGATTGACGCCGAAGAGTCGGATTTGCTGTCTATTCCAGTAACTGAACTCGCCCCCTGCAAAGTTCGGGTTGTCCATGATCGTATCAAAGCCGGTCGCTTGACCATCGTTGGGGTCTGCGTCACCCGATGCAAAGAAGTACGAGGCTCGGAATCGCGCCCAGTCTCGGTCGTAGGATAATTCGAGTGCACCCATGAATGCCGAGATCGACTGAGGGCTTCCCGCGAGCGGATTGAGTTGGTCATGCCCGGTTACATAGTACGCCGCATGATTGATGTTGTAGCGGTTGATATGTCCATTGCCGGTCCAACCGAGGTAGTAGGAATCGACGCGGTGCGGCGAGTACACGCCGACCGGGTCTGGTCGCACCAGGAAGTCGTTGCGATCGAACAGCATCGAGGCTTGATCGCGGTTGTAGTGAAAGCTGACTTGCGCGTTGTAACCTGGGAAGACAAAATCGTTGCGATAGTAGTTCATGATGACCGTGTTTTGGTGACGGTCATCGAACGTGTTGAGCAAACTGTTGGTTTCCTTTTCCGTTTGATCGAACCACAAGACGTTGTATTGGTCTTGGTTGCTCAGACGGTTTCCGAAGACCCGGACCGCTCGGTTGGTGTCTGCGAAAATGAACCCGCGAAAGTCGCTGTTGAAGAATTGCGATCCAGCCCGCACTGAAACGAAGTCGTAGTTGGGGCTGACGTCCGCGATCTTGGATTCGTAAAACCATTCTTCCAAAGCGAAATCGGTCTTGTACCGGTTGGTCCCCTTCCTAACATCCGGTGACACGACACCCAACTCGTATACCTTGAGGTAGTTCTGGTTGAAGATGAAGTTCATCCGCAGCCGCCAGTCGAACGGCCGAAAAACAGTATCGCCCTTGAACAAGTCAAAGGCGGCCGAGTTGTATTGCGTAAAGAAGTACTGGTTGGGGTTGCCGAAGAATTCGATTTGCCCTGGATTCTGCATCGACTCAAAAGGCGTCGTCGGAATCGGAGTCTGTCGAGCTTCGAACAAATTGGTCTGCCGGAACGTCAGCTTGAGGAACGTATCCTGCCCGACGATCGGAAAATCCCCTTTGAGGACGTTTTGGTTGTAGGGGTCGTACCAGGCGCCTTCGACGTACGGATAGTCGCTGCCGACCGGATGTCCTTTACCGTATCGGTCCCAGCGCGGCGAACCGATTCGCCATCGATCCTCCATGGGAATGAAGTGATCGGTGTTCTGGGATTCTCCTGGCAATACAGAACTGCGGCCGGTGTACCCGAGCGGGGCATCGATGCGCGAGCGAAAGTAAGGCGGGGACTCTGGCATCAAGTAAGGTGCCGCCTCGGGCAGATCGCCGGATTCCAGATCGAGTGGCGCGAGGCTTTTCGGCTCGTCCACTCCCAGCGGAGTCCAGCGAGGCGATCGATCCCCACTCCGTGGATCGCCTGGAGCAATTTCGCTTCGCGCCGGCGCGCTTTCGATCCGCGCGGAGGCCGGAAGGGGAATGAAGGATGCAGGGGCATCGTAACTGCCGCTCGCAGAAACAATCGGCGGCAAAGACTCAAGCGGCGTCTGGGCGCGCCCGCCTACCGAACCGCAACAGACCGTTGCGGCCGTTAGGAGAACCGATAAACGTTGCGAGAGCGACTTGAGCACTTTCCACCAAATTCATTGGAATTTTTGATGCCGAGATGCGAACAGCACGGCTCCGGAAGCGGTATCGACTCGGGTTCAAACATAAATCGAAAAGAAATATGACAATCGTTCAGATTGAAGCAACTTTATCGAAGATTCCGGCATATCAGACACGGGAGAAGAATGGTAGCGGCCCCCCCCATACGCAAATAAAAACAAGGTAGAAAATTGAAACTGCGTGTTCGGCACATCATGCTAGCATTTT
>JBKCUI010000290.1:0-32178 GCA_046318495.1 Pirellula sp.
GCCTCCTGACGTTCATTGAATTGTTTTGTGACGAGCTCCGTGATTTTCTTGACCTGTTTCTCGCGATCTTCGTCCGACTTGGTCGCGGCGTACGTAGCGAGCAACCCTTGGATCTGGAATTCGTTTTGCATGTAAGCCGGCGAGAACGGCGCGGTCATAACCGGGAGCGGAGTTGGATAAACCGGATAGCCGGGAGCCAGGTACTGAGGTGGAATTGCAGGCGTTGGCAAAGGCGTGGGATATGGAAGCGTTGTCGCGAAGTTTCGCGTTTGCGGTGGCGGAGAGGGAAGTGCCGTCGCATAGCTTCGCACTTGCGCCGGCTGAGTCCAGCCTACGTTGGGGTTGGAATTCGGCGCGATCGTTGGTGCTTGGGCGCTGGGTGCTTGGGCGGTTGGCCAAGCGTTGGGGGCGGAAGTATAGCCACCCGGCGGAGAAGCACTGGTTGTCGGAGGGCCATACGGGTTGGGATAGGTCGCGGGACCATAAGGGTTTGGATAGGTCGCGTTGGGGGGCTGCGATCCCGGCTGTTGAGGTGCCGCTGCGGCGTTTGCAGGTGGCTGCCCTGCGATGAAATTCAAGGCCATCGGGGTTCCCGTCGGAAGGACTCTGGCGAATCGTTCTGCCCCTCGTTGGGGGCTCGGGCTGATGCTCCATACGGTGATGCCGGTGGCTGCGGCGACCGTGAGTCCAAAGACTCCAAGCCAAAGAATGCGTCGCTTCATGATGGGGATACTCCTACGTGGAAGTCGTTGAGAAAAAAGGTCGAGGGGGGGAATGGATCGAGTTACGGGGGCGACTCAGTGGTTCAATGAATTTGTAGCTCACCAGGATTCGCCGGTCCCTAGGGAGCGGTCGAGTTGTTCGGCGCGTTGCCTCCACTGATAGAGCTCCAGGTTGTCGTCATTGGTGTCGAGGCCGTTCCACGGGGGGAGCACTCGGGGTAGCCCTTGCGGCGATGTGGAGTTCTGGGGCGAGCTTTGCGGTGGGATGGTCTGCGATGAACCATCGCTACGTTTTTCCGATAGGGTGGATGTGTTGGCCGAGGTTTGCGCTGGAAACGCTGGGCGAGGAACGCCGTTGGTGGTCTGTGTCTCGGATTGGGAAGACTTCGCACCAGACTGCGACCAGGCTTCCAACCGAGTGCGGACGAACGGCGACACGGAGACGGCTCCGAGCAACGCCACCAGGATGCAGCAAGCGGCCGCCCAGGTTTGCCAAGCCGTCTGCCACTCGCGACTCGCCAAAGCCCGACCGCGCGCCGGAGAGTCCGTGGCGGAGGATGCGTTTTCGTTCGCTTTCCAATCCCGCATCCACTCGCGCTTCGGTGCAACTATTTGTTCAGGATTTTGGACGGCCGCCAATTCCGATTCGAGAATCTCGGCCACCATGCCTGCCGATTCAAAGCGGTGTTCGGGGCGTTTGGCGAGCAATCGATCGATCAACGCGATCAGCCATGCGGGGACGTCGCTGCGCAACGCGCCGATCGGACGAGGCGCATCGTGGACGATGCGCTGCATGGCCGCGTAAGGAGAATTTGCACGGAACGGAGGATGGCCGACGAGCAACGCATACATGACGCAGCCCAGCGAGAACAGATCCGAACGGCGATCGCACGTGTCCCCGCGGACTTGTTCGGGAGCCATGTACTGCGGTGTGCCAGCAATCAATCCACTGCGGGTCATGCTGGCATCGTCCGAGACGCGGACCAATCCAAAATCGGTTACGCGCACGCGATCGACGCCGCGATCGAGCAAGATATTGGCGGGCTTGATATCGCGATGGACCAGCCCGCATTCGTGGGCGGCTTGAAGCGCCGACGCGATCTGCTGGGTGATCCGCATCACCGAGAGGATTTCGAAGGGACCTTGATTTTGCAACCTCGATTCGAGCGTTCCCCCAGCGACATACTCCATCGCCAAGTAAGGCAGCCCGCGATGGTCGTCCACCGCATAGATCGGTACGACGTGCGGATGGGCGATCGATGCCATGGCTTTGGCTTCGAGTCGAAAACGATGTCGGGCCGAGCCGATGGACGCCAGATCCGGGCGGAGGATCTTGATCGCCACCGTACGGCCAAGCGCGGGGTCGAGGGCTTTGTAAACGGTGCCCATCCCGCCGCGTCCGAGGATGGCTTTGGCTTCGAACAACCCGATGCGCCCGAGGGAGCTCGGGTCATCGGACGGGGAGAGGGATGCGAGTTCCGCAGCCAGGGAGGCTTCGGGAAAGCGGTCTTCGTCGGTGGCGACGCGCGAGGACATGGCGGACTCCATCCGCGAATCGCCGATAGATTGGCTCCAAGCGGGGAGTTCCTTGGAACATTCCAGTCGCCGGCGCACGTCGCTTTCGAGCTCGATGCCGCCCGAGGCGACCAGCAACGCTTCGCGGCACGACTCGCACGCTTCGAGATGCTGTTCGAATTGGGCTTCCTCGGCGCTGCTGAGCGCATTGCTAAGGAAGCGATGGCTGGTCTCCGGAGAGCATTTCATGATGTATGGCCTCGCGAAGGGGTCTGGGAAGAGGAGGACGCGCGGTCCGCCACACCCGGATCGGTTCGCAACTCGGCGACGCGATCCTTGATGGTGGCCAAAATGCGAGACTTGATCGAGTACACCGAACCCAATCGCAATCCGAGGCGAGCCGCGACCACGGCCGGTTCGAGCCCTTCGATGCTGGTCAACCAAAAGGCCATCCAGTGCGTCGGGTTGCTGCTGCGCTCGATCTGGGCGATGGCTTCATAAAAGAGCCAGTCCCGTTCGTCTTGCGCGTCGACCTGGGATGGCGAAGCAGCAGTGCGCGAGGCCACGTCGTGCGACAGCTCGAGCGTTTCTCCGATGCGTCCGCGAAAACGGAGGCTGGAGAGCGTTTGACGGCGAGTGGTCTCGGCGAGCCAAGCCCGAAAGCTCCCGATGCGATTGCTCGGTTGCCATGCGGCTGCCAAGCGATGCACGGCCATCATGACTTCTTGAACGACGTCGAGGGCTTCGTCGGATCGCAGTCCGCGGCTGCGGGCCATCCGGTAGATGGCCGACTGATAGCATTGCTCGAACTGTTCCCACGCGCTCCGATCGTTGGCGTCGGCCAAGCGATGGATCAAGCTGTGTCGGGTGTCAGGCCAGGGATTCACGTGTTTCCGTTCCTTGCCAAAAAAGGGACCTTCACGCCAGCATCATGCTTCGCGTCGTTGGGTGCAACACCAAGAAATGTCGCGAGAATCGAATTCCTTGCACAAAATTCAACGGCCTGTCCCCGTGCTTCGATCAGTCGCTCGCGCCTCGAATCGGCCCGATGGTTTGCTAGCAAAGCGAGATAGGAAAGCATTCGGGGACGGGCTCCGGATGGGGGAGAAATCGCCATTGGCACAAACTGTCTATTTCCACTAGACTTCCGCGGCTGTCGTTTTTTACGTAGTTCCACTAGGGAGGGTGGCACATGGGCAAAGAATCGATTCGCTTTCTGCACGCTGGGGATTTCCACTTGGAAAAACCCATGCAGGACCTCACCGACCTACCGGACCACTTGAAGGCAGCCCTCACCGAAGCCCCATGGAAGGCGGCTGAAGCGGTGTTTGAATCGGCTATCGTCGAAGCGGTTGACTTTGTGCTGCTGTCGGGCGATCTGCTCAATCCGATTTCGACCGGAGCCGCCGGACCTGCGTTTCTGCTCGATCAATTCGAACGCTTGGCCCAGCGCAAAATTCCCATCTATTGGGCAGGCGGCACCGTCGACGATCCCGATCGTTGGCCCGATGCCATACCGTTGCCCAGCAACGTGCATTACTTCTCCAAGAAACAAGTCGAACCCATCGTCTTCCGTCGCAACGGTTCGCCGTTGGCCACCATCATCGGCCGCTCGAACGACGGTCGCGAATCGATTCGCGCGGCCGAGTTCCAATCGGACAAAGACGATACCTACGTGATCGCACTGGCCCACGGCATGGCCGATCGCGAATCGTTGCTCAGCGAACGGATCGATTTTTGGGCATTGGGCCGCGAGCACGAGCGTCAAACGCTGCACGGCGAAGCTCCCCACATGCGGATCTGTGGCACGACGCAAGGCCGCAGTTTCGACGAGCCCGGTGCGCATGGTTTCTGGACCGTCGAAGTCGATGGCGACCACGATGCGCAGTTGACCTCCACCGATTGCGATGTCTTTCGGTACATCACGCAAACCCTCGACGTCGAAGATCTGGCGCTCGGCCGGGACATGCGCGAACTGATGACCAAGCGGATCGCGCGGCTGCAATCCGAACATGGCTCGCGGCATCTGATCGTGCGTTGGCGCGTCGAATTGGATCTCGAAAACGCTTCGGTGGTCGGCCCCGACGCGATCGATGAGATCTTGGCCTGGCTGCGTCGCGAATACGGACACGGCGCATGCAGCGTCTGGTCGACCGACATCGAGGTTCTCACTCCAAAGACCTATCCCTCCAAATGGCAAGAAGAGGACACGATCCTCGGCGATTTCCTTCGCACCAGCCAAGAGAATCGCAAGACGCACGGCGGGCAATTGAATCTCAAGCCCCTCGTCGAGTCGGAAACACCGGGTACGTCGACATGGATGAATGTGTTGGTGGATGACACGCCCGCAGTGACCGGAGCCGCGCTCGATCGCGCGACGCTGCTGGGTGTGGACATGCTGCGTGGGCATAAAGTGGATCTGCTCGCTTCGACGCGACGCTTTGGAGGGAACCGATCGTGAAAGTTCGCGACATTCAAATCGATGGATTCGGAGTTTGGACCGGGTTGTCGGTCGACTCGCTGCCCGAAGGCATGACGGTCTTTTACGGACCGCACGAAGCGGGCAAGACGACCCTGATGAACTTCCTGCGCACGATGTTCTACGGCTTCACCACCGAACGCCGCGGGCGCTATCTGCCTCCCGTACACGGTGGCAAGCCCGGTGGTGCGATCCGCGTCACCGGTCCAGGGGGTGGTTATGAAATCGCTCGACGCGCCACGCTGAACGATCCCAACGTGGTCGGACAGTTGACGGTCACCAGCAGCGATGGCATCACCCAAGGCCAACACCGGCTCACGTCCCTCTTGGGCAGCGTCGATGAATCGATCTTTACCAACGTGTTCGCGATCGGCCTGCGCGAACTGCAGGAACTCAGCACCCTCGACGATACCGCCGCAGCCGACGAACTCTACAAACTTTCCAGCGGATTGGATCGCGTCTCCCTGGTCGATGTCATCCGCCAATTGCGAGCGGCCCGAACGCAACTCGTTTCCAGCGACTCGGATTCGGCCCAGATGCCGACCCTGTTTGCCCGCCGCGAAAAGCTGCGCGACGAGATCGAGCAGCTCACGTTGCGCGGCCGGCGTTGGGGCGAGCTGGCTGCCCATCGCCGCAACCAACAAAACGAAATCGACGAGCTGAAGCTTCGAATCGAACAATGGGAACTCGAAGCCAAGACGATCGAAACGGCCATCCAAGTCCGCGATCCGTGGTTTGAACGGGAACAACTGCGAGGCCGTCTGGAAAACCTTCACGCTCGCACCGAACTGCCCGACGACGCGCTGGCCAAACTGCGCGAGCTTCAATCGCAGATCGATGACAAGCGGCGTCAGATCGTAGCCATCGTCGAGCAACGCAAAGCTCTTCGCAAACGCGCGCACGATCTGCCGGTCAATCGCAAGGTGCTCGCGCTCTCCAGCAAGATCGATGCGGCTTCGGAGCAAGGCCCCTGGATCGCACAACTGCAAAAGCAACTGCAGCGCCTCGAATCCGAACGCCAACAAACGCTCGAGCAATTGGTCGACGATGCCAAGCGATTGGGGTTGAGCGAAAGCGACCAACAGCAATTGCTCAACGACAAGCGATTGGCCAATCTCCCCGATCTCTCACCGCAATCGGTCAACCAGTTGTCGGGACCGGCTCGCGATGTGCGGATGTACCAAATGCGATTGAAGCAAGCTCGCGAGCGGGCCGAAAACGATCGCAAGGAAATCGAACGTCTGCGTTCTGAGATCAAAGAATTCCTGTCGGTGCGTCAAGCCGACGATTTGCAGACCGCCATTCGAGCTGCCAGCGAACGCATTCAAGCATTGCGCAAATACCAGCAAGTCGACGAACGGTTGCAGAAGCTGGTTCAGCATCGCGGTGAAATCGAAGGCGAGACGGTGGAACTGGAAAGCGATGACGGCTTTTCGTGGGAACGTGTCGCGATGCTGGCGATCCCGTTCTTCATCGGGGCCTTCATGTTTATCTCCGGCCTCAATAACTTCTTTGGTTGGTACAACACCACCAATGTCCCGACGGCCGCGCGGGCCTTGACCACGCCCACCAATGATTCCCAAAACACGGGCGTGCTGATGACCGTGCTGGGCATGATCATCTTGATCGCCACCTACATGTGGTGGAAATCGATGGAGAAAGGGGTGCAAGGGGACATCAACGACTGCGAGAACCAACTCGAAGCACTCGTCGGCCAGATCAAGAAAACCGAAGTCGAGAAGAATGATCTGGTCGCTGCGTTGCCCGATCCTGGGGCTTCGATCGAACAGCAGATGCGCGAAGCCGAACGCGAGCTCGCCGAATGCGAATCCTATCTGCCGGTGCATCACAACGAACAAGCGGCCCGTCAACGCTATCAGGTGGCCAAGCATCAAGCCACCGAGGCTGCCAACGGCTTGAAGCACGCTCGCAACCAATGGAAGAAGACGCTCCATCAGCTCGGGTTGGCCGAGTCTCTGTCTCCCAAGAACATTCGCATCCTCTCCGAGGGATACGAGCTGCTGTTGCAAACGCGGCGCAAGCTCAAGTCGCAAAGCGATGACCTCGCGCAGCGACGCTTCGAGCTGGCCACCGCCATGCAAAAGCTCGATAGCTTGTCAAATCAAATGCAATTGGCATTGATCGAAGCCCATCACGACGAATCCAACCACGCCGCGCCCGAGCGTTCGAGCTCCGCATCGAGCAACGATCGCAACACGCGTCGCGATCGCCCGAACAGGGACTCCGGCCGCGATGAACCGGCCGTGACCCTTCGCGATGCGACGACCCCTCTGTCGGCAGCCGAGCTTTCGGTCGAAGCTCCACAGCAGAAACTGCAATCGCTCATCAATACGCTGACCGAACATCAGCAGTATCAAGCCCAACGCCGCGAGCTCAAGAACGAAGATGAAGAACTGTCCAAGAAGCAATCCGCGTTGCGCCGTAACATGGAACGATTGATCAGTTCGCGTCAAAGCCAGTTGACCGAGCTGGGAGTCGAAACGGCCGATCAGCTCGAAGAACAGCTTGGTCGCAAGAAAGAACACCATCAGCTCGAATCGAAGATCCATGGGCTCGATGAACGCATTCGCAGCATCCTCGGGACGCATGTCTCCTACGATGCGATCGCGCGATTGCTCGAGAACACTCCGGCCAATGAGTTGGAGAAGCGTTGGGATACGCTGGGCACTCGAACCAGCGGCGCCGAAGAACGCATTGCCCAATTGCTCCAGCGTCAAGGAGAGATCGGGCAAGAAATGAAGACGTTGGCGGCCGACAAGCGACTGGCTGAGGCCAAGCTGGAGTTGGCTTGCCTCGAACGCCAAATCCATGCGTGTGCGGAGCATTGGCGGACACTGGGCGTCACCACTTGCATGCTCGAAAAGGTCTGTGAGATATACGAGAGCGAGCGCCAGCCCGAAACGCTGCGCGAGGCCTCGTCGTTCCTCAAGCAACTGACCGAAGGCAAGTACGTGCGCGTCTGGACGCCGCTGGGTAAGAATGCGCTGCGGATCGACAACGAAAAGGGGCAGAGCCTACCGCTGGAAGTGCTCAGCCGCGGGACGCGTGAAGCGGTCTTCATTTCGCTGCGATTGAGTTTGGCTGCGGCCTACTCGCGCCGCGGCGTCACGTTGCCGCTGGTGCTCGATGACGTTCTCGTCAACTTCGATACGATCCGGGCGACGAGCGCTGCCAAAGTGCTCCGAGACTTTGCCGCGCTGGGCCATCAGGTCGTCATGTTCACCTGCCACGAGCACATCATGCGACTGTTCGATGACATCGGCGTGCAAGTGCGAGTCTTGCCCAATCAAGGCCATCCGGGCGAGGCCACCGTTTATCATCCCGGGATTGCAGCCAAGGCAACTTCCGTGCAGCCTGTTGTTATGATCGAGGAAGTGCCCGAACCGGAGGTGGTCCAGCCGGAACCCGATCCGATTGTGATGCCGGTGCGGCCCAGGTTGATCCCGTCGAAGATCGCGTTGGTGGATGCTCCGGAGATCATCGCCATCCCAGCTCGCGAAGAGCGGGTGGTCAAGGTCGAGAGCGTCGTCGACGAAGAGATGCCGGCCACGTTGCCGATGTGGTTCGATTACGAACTGCCAGAGGAATCCCGAACGCCTGCCATCGATACGGCATCCCGCGTTTGGGCGGAGTTGGATGCGTTTCCGATGCCGCTCGAAGGGGAACCGCACGATGCTTGGTGGGAGGAACACGCGGCCGAATCGAGTTGGGTAGAGCCGTAGGGCGCTCTGTGGTACGCATCGCGGTTGACTGTCTGGCGACGCGTTCAGCCACCCATCTTGGCGCGCACGATGCGATCGGCCCAACTGGGCCAAAGGGCCATCAGGGCAGCTAGCCACGAAGCTTTGCCGGGGACGATCAGCTCCAGTTCTCGGCGCGCGGCCGCACGCAGAATCCGTTCGCTGAGGACTTCTGGATCCAATCGCCGAACTTGCACGCCACCGCCCGGTTTGGCGGCGTTTGCATCGAGGCCGCGCTTGGCGACCAAGGCGTCGTAGCGATTGGATGGGCCCTCGCGTTGGATGGGACCTGGGCAAACCAATAGAAAATGGATGCCGCTGCCGGCGGCTTCGGCGCGCCATTGCCGATGCAGACCGACCAAGGCATGTTTCGCCGTGCAGTAACCGCCGAGCTGTGGGCCGGCGAGGATTCCTGCGAGCGATGCGATGTTGACGACGACGCCATGCGAGCGCTGAAGGGCTCCCCAGCAAGACTGGGTCATGTGCAGCGAGCTGACGACGTTGACTTCGAATTGATGGATCAAGTCGTTTGCCGTGAGGGTGTCGAGTCGCCCGCGATCGGATTGCCCGACGGCTTGGATCAGCAGATCGCATGGACTCGTTGCGATGAATGCGTTCCATGCAGCCCGATCGTCGGTGGCACTTTCATGCGAGGCATCGCGTGTGAGGGGCTGGCACACGTCCACGGCAAAGGTGCGTGCGCTGGCAGCGCCGGCGCGGAGCGCCTCCGATTCGATCGATGCGAGGCGTTGACGATCGCGGCCGAGGATCGTCACGTGTGCGCCTTGCTCGGCCAAGCACAGAGCCAAATGCCGGCCGAGTCCTGAGGAACCGCCGCTGATAATGGCGAGCCGTTGATGCCAAGGGGCGCGTACCGATGGAGGGTTCATAGAGGAAGGGCTTGGGTTCGCACCCATCCCCTGCGTGGGGTTAGCGATTGCGTTGGCGAACCAGGGACAGGACCGCCGGGAGTCGCAGTTCTGCGGACTGGCTCATCTGATTGCGCAGGGCGCGGATTTCGTTGGGGTTGGCTCCGCGACCGTAGAGGATCTCAAACAAGCTGTTGATGTATTGATCGATGTTGCCGCGGTACTGATCGAAGTATTCGGAGCTGCAAAGAACGGTTGCCAAGATTTCGTCGAGCGATTTGCCTTTGGACAATTCGCGCTGCCAGACGGTCTGTTCGCGGTCGGTCAGGTTGCGGCCCAACAGTTGTTGGTACCAGCCTTGGATTTGATCGATGGGTGGGCCGTTGTTGGGAAAGGGAATGCCTGGATTGACCGTGCCGGGGAAGCCAGGATTGACTGGGACTGGGTTGACCGTGCCGGGGAAGCCTGGGTTGGGGTTCCTGGATGGGATGAGCGTGAGGTTGGCGACCGAGTTGCCGGAGGCCAGATTGACGGGGACGGGGGAGTTGGCCGAGAGGACGGGCGTGCCGCGGGCGGTGATGGAGGCGGTGACGGAATAGCGGTGATTGGGGCGGATGCGGCTGGGGTCGACATCCAGTTGGTACGGGATCGGCCAAAGGCCTTGGACGGGGACTTGGGTTTCCGCAATGGTCACCGTTTGCCAGTTGGGTTGGCTGACGTCGATCAATCGGACTTCGAGGACCATGCCGGGGGCGACGAGGTTGCGGTTGCCGGTGTTGACGTTGCCGGTGACGAAGATGCCGAAGCCTGGCGAGGTGCCAAAGAACTGGACCGGGACGTTGAGCAGTTGGCTGTTGCGACGGTTTTGTACCAGGAGATTGACGCGGCCTTGGCCATCGACGCGGCGCGCCAGTTCTTCGGCGATGTCGTAAGTGCGGCCGTTGACGATGCCGACTTGGTAGCCTCCGACGGTGATGATCGTGTCGTTGGGTTCGATGCCCGATTGCTGTGCGATCGAGCCGGGTTGCACGGCAACGACCAGGACGCCCGTGGGGGTGTTTCGGGATTGGATGCCGAGGCGAAAGTTCGTAGGAGGTCGCTGGCCTGGCGGTGCGAAGCGTGCTTGTGCATCCATGCTGTAGTCGCTGAACGGATCGCTAGAATCGCGATCGCGGTTGTCTTGGGCGATGGCCATCGAGGTCCAGCAGCTCAGCAGCATCGCAGCCAGAGCGAACCACAGAGAAAGACCGCGAGCGGGGTGGAAGCGAGGTGGAAGGCGATTCACGATGGGGCTTCTTATGCGAATGGGAGAGGTTGCGTTTTGGGAACGAAAGGTTCGCTGCGGTTTTCCGATGCTGTCGGAGGAGTGATTACTTGAATGTGCTCCAGCCGAGCTTCTCTTGTTGCATGCTCAGTTCCGAGCCATCGAGCGGGAGGAAGCCGTCCTTGCAAACGACTTCTTGTCCGGATCGGCTCAAGATAAACGCGAGGAACTCTTCCATGAGCGGGTTTTTGGCATCGGGGTTGGGAGCGATCAGGACCAAGCTCAATTTGCGGATCAGCGGATAGCCTAGGTCTACGGCGTGCGGGTCGAGTGGCGAGACGACGCTCGATGCAGAGACCGCGAGTCGGATGGGGCGGACTTTTTTGGCCATGGCGCGATGGGCGCTAACCAGGCCCAAGCCGTTGGGCTGGGAAGCGACCGCGTCGAGAACATCGACTTGCGTTTCGTGTTCTTGGATGCGGTCGCCCGCGTCGACCCCTTCGAGCAACGCGGAGTTGGCGTAGCGACGCAGTGCGTGGGTGGAGCCCAGGACATGAAAGCGAATCGGTTCGTCAGCCAGTGGGGCCGGTACACCCAGTTCGCCCCACTTGGTGGCTCGCTGGTCCCCTGCCAGGGTTAAAGGGGATCCGAGTTTTGCATTCCAGGCGAGGACGCGCAGCGGATTGTCGGGGTGGACGATGAGGGCCAGCACGTCGTAACCGACGTTGATCGAGATCAAGCGTTCCCCGGACTCTTGGCTCCATCGCTGCAGTTCTTCGTCGGTAATGTCGCGGCTGACCAAGCCCAACGTGTTTTTGCCGGCTTCGAGTTTCTTGAATGTTCCTTCGGAGCCATTGCAATCGATGGTGGCTTTTGCATCGGGGTGGATCTGGCGGAAATCATCCATCCAAAGCGCCGCGAGTTGTTGCATGGCGGTGGAGCCGACGATGGACAGTTCGCCCGAGACCGGTTCGTCCGGCGTGTAGGGAGCTCCTTCGATGACGACCGGTGGGTTTGGCCGCAGGGTTGTGGCAGCGGGCGGTTGTTGGGAGGGTGCTGGTTGCTGCGCGGTGGTTTGGCAAGACGCCGTGAGAGGCTGCAGGCCTCCGGCGACGGCTAGCATCCATAGCCAAATGCGAGCGGTGCGATTCGAGGAGAGGAGAGGTAGTTGGGTTGGGCTCACGAAGGCAGGGCTCCCGAAGAGGATTGGAGATAAAGCGAAGCGTGCCCTCGAATGGGAACTCGCTTCGTCGCGGGCTTTCGTAACAGCCTACTCGAGAACGCGGAGTCGCGGTGGTTTTCGCGCGTTCGGAGCGGCTCTTAGAGTTAACCTTACCGCAAGGGGATATACAAGTCCCTGGCGCAGCAATCGCGGGGCAGATGGAAGCTGGGAAGATGGACGGCGGACGGATTATGGGAATGGTTGGAAAGGGGCTGGGGCGTCGCTCTGCGGCCACCTGAGGCAGTTCGATTGGAGTACATTGGAGTTCCATTCGAGTACCGTAGCGGGGTACGACCGGGCGGTTGTGGTAGTGCTGCGAGTCGTGGCGATACCCGGCAGGCCATTTCCCAACAGCCCATTTCCCAGAAGCCCTGTGCCTGGCTACGCGTAACCCCGCAACCTGCATCCTAGCATTGAGGAGTCATGATGTCGCAGTTTTCGTCTGAACCGTCCAAAGGGTCCGCATTGGACCGCCAGCCTTCGACCCGGTCCATGCCGCAACGCACGTTGGGTGTATGGTCCAGGCCGATGTTGATTGTCGCAGCGTTTGCCGTCGGCGGCGCGATGCTCCTGTCGACCGTTCCCAATACCTCAGCCATTGCCAAGGATGAACCGACCAAGATGTTGCGACACGTGGTGCTTTTCAAGTTCAAGGATGACAGTTCAGCGGCGGATGTGCAGAAGGTCGTGGATGCGTTTCGGGGGCTCAAGAAAGCGATACCGGAAGTGGCAGCGTTTGAGTACGGGACCGACAACAGTCCGGAGGGGTTGGCGAATGGATTCACCCATTGCTTCTTGATCACGTTCAAGAGCGAGAAGGACCGCGAAGTGTACTTGCCCCACCCCGCGCACAAAGCGTTTGTGGACGTGCTCAAGCCGCACTTGGACAAGGTCCAAGTGATCGACTACTGGGCCGCCGAGTAATCGATCGCGCGAGATCAGCCTCGCCCGCATCCATGTCTCATCGCAATAGCGTGAACCCGTAGTGGATCTTGCTAAAGATCCCGCGCGCAATGTCAACAGCGCGCAACGCCGTAGTGGATCTTGCTAAAGATCCCGCACGCAATCGAGTCGCCAGCAAAGCGCAACGAAGCGCCCACTGCGGTCGCGGCCACGGTGGGTAGCAGGCACATTTCGAGTCCTTGGCGTGCAAATCTAAGGCGCGACGAGGACGGCCGTGAAACGGAGCGACTGTCCATGCGGATCTTGAAACAAGCAACCCAGTACAGCCAATGTTGTTGTTCCAATCTCCAACCCATCTCCGTGTTTGCAGCTAGGCCTCCCGAACGGAGACCATGAACCACGAAGTACACGAAGAGCACGAAGTACAAGCACCCACTCGATCTTCGTGTCCTTCGCGTTCTTCGTGGTCCAAAGCAAGCCGCGCTACGTGCCAAGTGCCGATTCCGAAAAGCATCGCCTGACCACCCCAAAGGTTGTTTGCGACCGTCACGACTGAGTGCCAGCGGTTAGTACCACTCCAAGGCACGGGCTGCTTGCTACCGTTGCCAGCTTGAGACCGTTCGATCCCGAAGTTACCGTAGAAGCTCTAGCACATCCGAATCTGAAAACCGATTCACCCCATTGGACTCCGGATGGGGGGGCTCTGGGAGGGGACTCGCGAATCCCTCCAGCCATCGGGGGCATCGATCAAAGCTTTTCCAGAGAATGACGCCGTGTCCAAGAAGACAGTCGGCGGTTGGTCGCTGCATTACCCGCAGCTCCGTTGAGCAGAACATTTGGTCGTGGTAACCTCAGTCGATCGAAACATGCCTTACCCCGGCGCGAGTCGGGGAGAATCTATCGTTATCCGCAGCGAGATCATTGATGCTCTTCAGTGCTGGATTTACTGATTACAAATGCACTGTATGTGAAGCGAGGTACTCCAATATCTCGCCAACGTCGATACTTCCAATCGGCTTTACTTGTGTCGTAGCGGGTGGATTTTGGTGTCGCATCATTCGACGGTCCATCGTTGATCATTGGACAATGAATGTGCTCGGCTTCGTGGTGGCTTTTTTTACGCTATGGGGAATCTATGTTGTCGTTGACCTATTGACGACTTCGAATCTGCGTTCAAAACGTTGTCCCAAATGCAGTGGCGAACTCAAGATCGTCGGTGGCGGATTTTACGACGGAATCACTCCGAACCCATGGGAGTTGCTTGTATACTCACTTACAGTCGCTGTCGCGTACGTAGCCATGGCGGTACACAAAACGTCGATAACTAGCGGATAGCATTCGGTTCGACCGGAGTCGCGGGCCGCGCGTTTTCACTTGGTGAATTGGTTTGCCGCGGTCCGTTTGACCGTGTCGTTCGGCAGCGAAAAATGATGACAACACCTCCGTACGCCGTCAGGCCCAATCGAAAAGCTAACACCGTTTTGTCGGCTGCAAGCATTGTTATCGGAACATACATTAGCGCGGTCTCACTTTCCCTTGCTGCCTATTATTTTTTCAATCTTGGAATTCCGATTGGCTCGCCACGGTATCACGGGGAAGCCGCGTTCGGGATGGGCATGTTCTCAACGCTCATGGTCGCGTCGAGTAACATTTCTAAAGACTTCAAACAAACTTGGATTTTTCCATATTGCCTTCTGGCGGCCGTTCTATTTTCGTGCATTTCCATCCCTCTCCATTACCTGCAACCGGAATTCATTCATTGGTATTCTGGACCGCTATTGACCGGCCTATGGGGTGGCGTAGCGCTGGCCATCTTTTTTCATGTTCAATCCCGTAAAACACGTAAGGAGATAAACGCGAATGATTTAGTGCCTGGACAAGGTAAGGCTGTAACGCAATTGCCGAACAATCCGATGGACGGGCGTACTGGAAAGGATTTGAAGGCAATTGGGAGCGACTCCCGCCTGGGTAATCACGCGCCATGAGCCCAGTATCGCGTGTTGAAGTCTGGCTATAAGGTTGGCTTGCTTACCGCAGTACCCAGTGCACGCGTACGCGGAAAGGTAGCGAGGATGAAAGGCAGGGGCTATCGCTAGGCGAGGTATTCGGGGGTAGGATTATGGAGATTGGTGATCGCTGGGAGCCGTATGCGTTCACTGCGCACGTGCGGTTCTGAGAGGGTGCGGACCATCCATCGAGCACGGCCGAGATATTGTGGCACCGCCAAGAGAATAGGCGGCAAACGGACAACACGAATTTCGACCTACCCTCGATAGACTCCAAACGACTCGCCGTGGAGTCGCCGATCGCATCGATCTTGAAGTTAATGTTGATTGGCAGCGGCCCGTTCAACACGGCTGTTCGTGAGGTAAACCATGAAATTCATCGCAAGTCTCTCCGCACTATTCGCGCTGGGCCTAGTTGTCATTTTTCTTGACATCCCGTTTGACCGGTCGGTCAACATCGACCTGCGAACGGTAAGAGACCCACACGGTGAGTTTTCGCGGATTGCGGGTATTCCACTACCGAGATCTGCAATCCAGATCGTTGCGACGGATGATCATGGCGGATTTCATGGGGACGGAACGTTTGAACTTATTGCGAGAATTTCGAGAATTGAGTCGCAACAATTGCTGTCGCGTTCTGCACCCTGGACGTCCGAATGGGTTGAGTATTCTCAGCTTCATGAAAAAGCACAACGCCGAATATCGCAAAATCAGAATGCTCGATATGCCGCCAGGGAACGTTGCTGCGAATCGATAGAATGGCACAATGGTGACATTCTCGCGATCGATCCAGCAGTTGGTACCTTGCATCTAATATCCTGGGACTACTGAAGCGAAAGCGGGTCCTGACGAGCCAACCGTTGCACTCAAACCCGCCCTGGGGTGCTTTGAAATGGAAACCTTCACCATGCGGGCTGCGTGAACGGCAGCGTTCTAGCTCGCAGGCTATCGAATCCTCATCGTGCCCGTGCTCAGCGCAGCGGTGCTCGTACTCGTAATCGATCGGCTCTGTAGTCTCGCGGTCTGGCGGTCTCGGTAGCGCCTCGCCGAACGCATCCTTAGATTGCGTCGTCGGTGCCATCCCGGTTCACGATCCTCCCGATAGGGGAACCCGACCCATTCGTGTATCGAGCGGCGTCGAATGCTACAATCAAGCACTGCAACGAACGAGCACGAGCACCGTCCTAGCGGACTGAGCACGAGCACGAGCACGAACGAGCAGCCAGAAGAGAAACCTCCCACCGAAATAGCCGGTGGGCTGCGTTTTGCTCGAGAGGCTTTTTTGCTGGCCACGCAGTGATGGTTGCCGTTCGGCGTCGCAACAAATCGAAGGAACACCCACGGTGGAACAAGAGCCAAACAACAAACCATCGATACGTTCTGACGCTATCGCGGTGATTGTGAGCGCGATCGTAGGATCCGGCATTGGGTGGGCCGTATGGCTCGCATCCAGCAACATTGCAGTCGCAATTGGAATGGCCGGTCCGATGGCGGCTTTAACGAACAATTTCCTTCGAAGGAAACTTAGATGACGACAATTTTCGGGGTATCGTGGCACGGCACGGACGCCGAACAATGCGGTGAACGGGAGCCACCGGTGACGCGGGTTTTGAAATCATAGGTTTTCTGGCGGCGGCCCCCTTTACCGACGTCGTTAGGCCGCTTCAAGGCATGAACTCGCTAGGCTGGATCCTTTTATGTTCAAAATGACGCATCCGATTTTAGGCACACGCGACATCAACCGCGCTATCGAGTTCTACACTCAGCGACTTGGTTTTGAACTCGCGTTTGGGGACATGACCGATCCACCGAATTACGTCGGGTTTCGGCGGGACGCAGTTGAACTCCACATGCAGTTTCAGTTCGAGCACGAGATGGGCACGATTCGACTACGCTTTCTCGTAGAAGACCCAGACGCACTCTTCAACGAATACAAGCAACGCGGTGTCGAGTTCAGTGCCACAGGCATCCGCGATACTCCTTGGGGGACTCGCGAATTCGCACTTTACGATTTGGATCGTAATGCACTCACGTTCTACAAAGAATTGCCGATCACGAAGAACGTGCACCCACATACGGCCTAACAGATCGATGCAGACGAAGGCCTCGATTGGCTGTCTTGAGTTGCGTTGTGTCAACTCGTCGGCCGCGCTGATCGGCAGCGTTCGTTCCGATACTACGTCTCACGCAAAGACGCAAAGAGGATGGCCATGCTCGAATTGCACCGTGAGGTTTTTTCATCGAAAGGCTTTGCGGCCTCCGAGTAACTCCCGGCCTCTTCCTTTGCGTCTTTGCCTCTTTGCGTGATTCCTTGTCTATCCGGGATTACCGTGGGTAGAGCTCCAGCCCAACTCAGTGGAATAGGATCGCGAACTCCGTGTCTCATCGGGCTCGGGTGCTCGCGGTTTTTAGGAAACACAGAGCCACAGAGGGCACAGAGGAGAGAGGCGTGCTGAGGGGCGGGTTGGAAGAGAAGGTGCGCGGCATCGACCAATTTGAGGATTCAAGTTTCTGAAGAGTACAAGCCATTCGCCAGCGGCGCAGGGCATCGGATCGGAACGCGGTTGACGATCGTCGCGCGATGGAACTGGCTATGGGGGTGGCTCGTTGCTTCGCCGAATTGGTTGTGGCTGGAGACCGGTCGCGGTAGACTCGATGCGGGCTGGGTGTTGTTGGGATGCGAGAGACCGGGCGTTATCTCCACGAACCATGAGATCGAGCGAAGGGCTCAATCGTCGGGCCTTGGTCGCGTTTACTTTTCCTTCCCCGCCCTCGGTCCTCGCGGGCATTGTTTAGCAATGAGGCAGTGCAATGAACTCGCAGATCGAACGGCCGGAAATGGGAGCCCGTTTCACGTTGGGCCAATTGTTGACCTCGATCTCCGTACTGGCTGTTGCGATGGCGTTGATCTCGCAGTACTGGCGCATGGTTAACAGCACGGTCGACGAACGGACGGTTCCGCTGTTCTCTGCATCCCCGGCGAGTCTTCTTTTCTTGGTGAGCGGCCTTCTCGTCCTTGGCATACTCACCATCGTCTTCTTGCGCATTTTGATAAAGCGAGAGCAGTACTTCCTCGGTGGGATTTGCGTATTGGGTTTGTCGGCCTGTCTATGGTTCGTGTACCCGCTAATCGCATCCAATGTTATTGCACCTGTGCGGGGAAACCAGACCGCTGAGCTCCATAACGATGCAGCAGCAATCGTCGCGACTGCGATTGATCGGTTCTTCGCTCGGACTCAGGCATGGCCGCATTCGTGGGACGCATTGGACGATGATATAGCCAACGTGATTGCCGAGATAAACCATGGCAAGCCCCCGTTGACGACTCCAAGTGCCACCGGTGTTCTCGATGCCGGTGAAGAATCTCAATCCATTTTTTCCCGGTCACCGGATCTAGGGGAGATGACTGCAAAAGATCTGCGTGAGTTGGTCCAAATTGATTTCGATGCTGACCCAAAAGCTTTAGCCAAAATGAATTGGGTGGAATTCAATGGGATCATCCCGTCCAAACCCGCTTACAATTTTTATCGCGTCGAGTTTCGGAAACTGATCCGTCGGCTCAATGAAACGCTTGGTCCGTCAGAATCGCCGCACAGCACAGCCAAATGACCATCCAGCGCACGTGAGCGGCGGAACGCTTTCGATTTGAAGCTTGACCAATCTCCCGCCGCCCTGTGATTGGTGCGGTTCGGACTCGCAGGCTGTCGCCCCCCCAACGTGCTCGTGCTCAGCGCAGCGGTGCTCGTCATCGATCGGATCTGTAGCCCCACGGTAGGGCGGTTTCCGTCGCGGCTTGCAGAAAGCATCCGTAGATGGATTCGTCGGTGTCACCCCGGTTCACGATACTCCCGATCGGAACATCCAACCCGTTTATCCCTCAGCGAGGAATGGTAGAATTTGGTTCTCCAAAGAGCGATCACGAGCACCCTGTTATTGGACTGAGGGCGAGCAGGAACTAGCAGCCAAAACAACACCATCCGCCGACGTGGCCGATGGCTGGGCGTTCGGTCCAATCGGAAAACTCACGCAAAGACGCATTGGGGATCACCATGTTTTTCTCTACGGATCGATCTTAAGGAACCTCTACCGATGCCTCGTCCTGGCGAACGCGTTATTGAACTCTTTCACCAGCTTGGGGCGAGCGTTCCGCAGGCCGCCCTTTCCGATGAGGAGTTCGTCCGGATCAAAGAGTATTTGATCAGGAAATCAGGCGGAGAGAGTATCGACGAAGCGTTCCTAATATTTCTCCGCGACGTACTCCGGGCAGATGCTTACGACGGCAAGATCATCAGCGTGAACAGTGGCAAATCGTTTATTGAGACTCAAGCCAACGGAGCGCTCACGGAGCTTCCACCTGACTCTGGCTTTGTGCAGTTCGCTTATTGGGACGGGGACTCGGGTGGCGATGCGTGGATTTACGATCTGCGTTACCGATGCATCCGCTGCATCACGGCATCCATCATGGGACCCCATTCCATGGCGGACGTTCGCGCCTATTCGTACGGGGTCTTTTTTCACTACGACTGGTTTCCTTCCTATCTTCGGGGAGTCGCGGAATCGCGAGGCTGGATCCGAATGGGAGGGGTGAAGTGAAAGCATGGCAGGAAGCTCGCGCGGTGCCATGCAATGGGTGAGCCGGGTATAGGACTGACGCAATGACGCAACGAGGATCGCCATGGGCGATTTGCACCGTGAAGCCCCTTTTTGTCGGAACGGATTGGACGTGCGGTCGGAATCGCATCGAATTCCATCGCGACCTCAGGATAGCTCCCGGCCATTACCTTTGCGTAGAGATCCGGCCCACTGAGGTCGAACAAGACCGCAAGCTCTGTGTTTCAGCGCGTTGGGGGCGCGCGGTTTTGGGGAAACACAGAGCTACAGAGGGCACAGAGGAAAGGGGTGCGTTGGGGGGCGATGAGGGGGGATGGTGTGCCGCGGGGTTAGACCACTTCGGGGACGACGAAGGGGGCGCGGTACGTGCGACGCAGGCAAGCGTTTCCGCGATCGGCGTGCTCCCCTCGGAATCGCCCGGTGGCAGGATCCAATTCCAACCAAGGACTCATCACCAGCGAGGGATTCTCGGGGCCGATGCCGTGGGCTTGCAAGTGCGTATGCATCTCCTCGATCAAAGGGGTCCAACCGGGGAAGCTCTGGGCTTCCTCGATCGATTCGCGCAGACGGCGATGCTCGCCGACTTGGAAGCAGACGTTGGCGAAGTTGCACCAGCCGGTCGAGTCGTGGCCGACTTGTACATCCGCGTTGAGAAGTTGGCGATCGCGCTTGAGCACCGCATCGATGAAGTTGGCTTGATGCCCGCCGCCGCTGTTGCCGCGGAACTCCTTGATCAGTTTGTTGTCGCGATCGTAGGCGCGGGCGGAGCCCCGTTGCCCTTCGAGTCGGCCCCCTTCTGCATAGACCACATAGCCGCTGGATGGGCCGGGAACTTTGGGGGATTTGTTGTTGTCCGGAGCGGCTGGCAGATTGCTCAGGCCGATCACCACCGGCAGCGAGCCGGTATCGAAGGCCACCACATGCACATTGGGCGTTTCCCCAGCGTCGTCCCATAGCACGCGCCCTCCCCCGCCCAAGATGCGTCGGGGGACCGCCACCGAATCTCGGAATACGACGTTGCGAACATCGTCGAGAACGTGGACTCCCCAGTTCCCCATTTCACCGGAACCTGTGTTCCAATCCCAGTGCCAGTCGTAATGCCAAGCGTTGCGGAACACCGGTTTGTCGGCGGCGGGTCCGAGCCACAGATTGAAATCGATGGCGGGATCTTTGGGGAGCGGTTCCGAACGTTTGCCGATCGGTCCGCGAACACCGTAGCGATTGACGCGCACGGAGTTGAGCTTACCGATCCCTCGTTCTTCATGGAGGAAGTGCTTGATCTGAGCCTGCATCGGATCGGAGCGCTGTTGGGTTCCGACTTGGCAGATGCGGTTGTACTTGCGCGCCGCTGCGATCGTTTGTTCGCCTTCCCATTGAGTGTGGGAGAGGGGCTTTTCAACGTAGACGTCTTTGCCGGCTTGCATGGCCCAGATGGCGGCCAAGCAGTGCCAGTGGTTGCACGTGGCGACGACCACGGCATCGATGTCTTTGTCCTCGATCAATGTTCGCAGATCGGAAGCGGTCTTGGCCTCGGGAAATCGACCTTTGGCTTTTGCAAGACGATTCGGATCTGGATCGCATAAGCCGACCACTTTGACGGTGGGGATCTTTTCGAACGATCCCATCAATTCGTTGGCGCGGCCACCGCAGCTCAGGAAAGCCAATCGGACTTGATCGTTCGCGGCCACGGTGCGGGCTGCGTGAGATCGGGACGTCGCAAGCCATGCCGCGCTGGCAACGGTCCCTTGAAGAAAACGACGACGAGGGGAAGGGTTGGAAGAAGCCATGAGAAACCTCGGAAGCTACCGTTGGAGAGGAACGATGGGTTGTAAGGTGGTTTTAGTTTAATCGATGGCGAGGTGGTTCAGGTCATGAATGCTTGGAGGTACGACTACCAACACCGGAGACCGCATTCGGCATTGGGGAACGAATCGCCAATCGACTTTTTGCTCTTTCGGGCAACTGGGCGCGTCCGCCGCCCCCGAAGAAGTGAGAACCTAGCATCCAAAACGGACCAAAACAGGGGGAAAGGCTGGATCGGCGGGAGAGCTTTTGTAACGCTAGGACCAGCCTGTTTTTGGGGTGCAGGCAGGGGGCTCGCTGCTAATTGACAAGACTGTCGGTTGTAACTACACTCCCGGCTTGAGGGTCAATCATCTTGCGAAAAACGCTGCGCGAGGAACTGTTCCGCCCGAACATCGTTGGAAGCAACCAGTTCTGCTCAAGCGGTGCGATGCTTGCTTACCGACGCAGGTTGGAGCTATCCCTGGGGTGTTTTTTCTCCCGATCGCAAACCATCGGTAGGCCCCATGGACGCCGTCGGGCTGCGTATGCGTTTTGGTATCGCAGCGATGGAGCTAGGTGGGGAGAGGCGTGTATTGGTGGTTTCAATTGGCTGCAGCGCAGCAGTGCTCGAACGATTAGGAACGGTGATTTGAGGGTGGCTAGGGACGCTTTCGCGTGCGGCGATCAGATGGGACGTTTGGACGGGATTGATTGCGATCGAAAGAATGGATGGTCCACGCTGGTACGACCTCGGAGTTGTGGTCGCATCGGACGAAGTTTGCGATTCCAGAGATTTTCGATGAAGAGCCGCGCGGTGCACCTTTTCCAATGGCTACTCGGAGGTCCGCTTAACCGGGTGGAGCCAACGGTAGAGCGCTCATTTCGAGACCGTGTGCTTTCACAGGTGGAATCCGTCCTTCCCTGGTCAACGCACCAAGTCTCGGCAATTTCCCAGGGGCTTGAATCCTCCATGGTCGTCCCCAAATGAAATCGCCATTGGAGCCCTGTGGTTGCGTTCAGCGTTCCAGCGGACGAACAAATGCGCCTGGCGAACTGACGATTCCTCAGGCGAAGCGTCCGTATCGCGATCTGAAGTCAGCACCTGAATTTGGTAGCGCCCTATGAACCAAGCGAATAAACCCAACGAAATCCTGATACGGCGAACGCGAGGATGGCAACTAATCAATTTGCCTGAGTTGTTTCGCTATCGTGATCTGCTGTGGTTCCTGACGTGGAGGAACGTCAAGGTTTTGTATTCCCAAAGCGTGATCGGGATTGGGTGGGCAGTTTTGCAACCCCTTTTCTCGATGCTGGTTTTCACTCTCGTCTTTGGCTTGTTTGCCAAAATGGACTCGGACGGAGTGCCCTACGCTTTGTTCAGTTTTTGTGGTTTGGTTCCATGGGCGTATTTCTCGAACTCCCTGCTTGAGTCCGGGCAGAGCTTGGTTACTCAAGCTGACATGTTGAGCAAGGTTTACTTCCCTCGCATGGTGCTCCCTATATCCTCGATCCTCGCCAAGCTGGTGGATCTGATGATCGCTATTTCTGTCCTGGCCGCATTGATGCTTTGGTATGGACGATTGCCGACATGGGGTGCCCTGATGCTTCCCGTTCTAGTCCTCATCATGATGATGACTTCTGCAGGCATTGGAATGGTCCTAACCTCCATGGCCATTCAGTTTCGGGACGTTAAGCACGCGATGCCTTTTCTCGTTCAGTTGCTGATGTATGCGGCACCGGTCGTCTACCCGACGACGATCGTACCCGAGTCCTGGCGTTGGGTGTACGCATTGAATCCGATGGTAGGAGTCATCGAGGGATTCCGAGCAGGTTTGCTAGGGACGCGTCCCATGCCGTGGGACTGGATTGGAGTTGGATTTGTCGTATCAGTCATCGTGTTATTGTTTGGTCTTTTTCAATTTCGACGCCAAGAGCGATTGTTCGCGGATGTCGCGTAGCTTGAAAATGCAACTCGCAATGAGCAAGTCAAAATAATGTCCCCGATCATTACGGTTTCCAACCTTTCAAAGGCCTACCGCATAGGCAAAAAGGAAGAGCGAGCGGACAGTCTCATGGGACTGATACAAAACACGCTCACTGCGCCGTTGCGAAACTGGAAGAACATGCAGCAGCCCGCGGCGGAGGGCATCGATCGCGAAGACAGCCTTCACTGGGCTTTGCGGGACGTATCATTCAGCGTCGAGGAGGGGGATGCTCTTGGTGTGATCGGCAGGAACGGTGCTGGAAAGAGCACGTTGCTAAAGGTCCTGAGCCAGATTACCGAACCAACCAGCGGAGAAGTAAGAATTCGAGGTCGCGTCGCGAGTCTTCTCGAAGTCGGAACTGGGTTTCATCCCGAGCTAACGGGACGTGAAAACATGTACCTGAATGGCACGATCCTCGGGATGCGAAAGAAAGAGATCGACCGGAAATTCGATGAAATCGTTGGCTTTTCTGGTGTTGAGAAATTTCTCGACACCCCAATCAAGCGTTATTCGTCGGGAATGAAAGTCAGGCTTGCCTTTTCGATAGCAGCCCATTTGGATCCAGAACTCTTGATCATTGATGAAGTTCTCGCGGTTGGCGATGCGAGTTTCCAAAAACAGTGCATGGACCGGATGGCGGAAATATCGCGTGAGGGTCGCACCATACTCTTCGTGAGTCATAATCTCGATCTGGTGGATCGGTTGTGCAATCGCGCCATCGTTCTGAAAAAAGGTAGCCTGTGTTACTCCGGAAAGATGGAAGATGCCGTTTCCTTTTATCTGACGGATGATTCGCAAAGAAAGTCGATGCGAGATTTGACGGAATGCACTCGAACTGGCGACGGTCGGGCTCGTTTTGTTAAAGTGGAAATCCTGGATTCCTCCGGGCAGGAGATCGAATACCACACTTACGGAGAGTCCATTCGAATTGCAGTCACGATTGATGCGACGTGCGAGCTTAAAGATACAGGGTTGGCGATTGTGCTTAGTTCCGTTTCAGGGACTAGGGTCATCACGGGCTGGAATCGCGAGACAGATACGCTATTCCATTTCCATCCAGGGCGACATCGCTGTTATTGCGAATTCGAAGGGCTTCAAATTCGCCCTGGGCACGATTTGTGGATAAGCCTCTGGATGGAGCAAGGCGGCAGGGTGCTCGATAGCGTAGAATCTGTTGCGGACATCCAGTGTCGGGCAAATGACGAGGAAACACAACGGTTGTCCCCTGATCGCAACCAGGGGGTCATAGCGCTTCGACAGCGCTGGGGAGTGGACACTCTTGACTGTCCAGCATCGAAAGGAACAGCGGTACGACCATGATTAATCAATTGCTTCCAGTCAGATTGAGAGTTGCGATTCGATCGATGTTTCGCCGCTACCGCTATGACAGAAAACTGTTTTGGGCCATCCTAAAAAACGTGCGATTGAGGTCGCTGGTTGAAGTGTTCGCTTGTCTCGAAGACGGTGGGGGGGAAGGGAATTCAACCTTCAATATTTGGCTTAGGAATCGCCAAGCTCCATTTCTGCTTCGGCGAGGATCGAGTGACTTCTACGTCTTTCGACAAGTTGTATTGGAAGATCAATATAAATTGGAGGATGTTGATGCACCAAAATACATCGTCGATGCCGGGGCAAACATCGGCTTGACGAGTGCGTTGCTTCTGGAGAGATTCCCAGATTGCAGCGTCCTCTCGATTGAACCTGACCCGCAAAATTATTCTATTGCATCGCAAAATCTTAAAGGGTACGGCGATCGCTGCCGATTGCTGCGAGTCGCGCTGTGGTCCAAGGAAGAAACATTAAGTGTGCAACGAGGTACATACCGTGATGGCCTCGATTGGGCTTCGCAAACTGTTTCGACCAATGACCCGAACTCAGCAACGGTGAGCGCACGAACTTTGAATTCCCTGCTCTCCGAAGTGGGGTTTCCTCGCATCGATTTGCTGAAAATCGACATCGAAGGAGCCGAGTTGCAAGTGTTCGGCGAGGGAGACACGAGTTTCTTGGAGAAGACAAGTTACTGCGCAACCGAGTGTCATGATGATCAGTGCCTCAAGGCATTTGTCGATGCGACCAAGCGATACGGTTTTTCTATTCGCCATGAAGGGGAGTTGGCGATCGCGTGGCATCCATCAGGACAACCTAGACGGGATCATTCCTAGCGTACTGGGATCGTTACTCCGCGATCTCATCCTCGGATTTAGGCATCCTCTGGGATGCGTGTTTGGATTCGTCCGAACCCGTGTTTTGGCTCAGTGTGGGTAGTGGAATTGGTGTTGGCGTCTAGCTTGGCGATGGATGGACGACAAGCTGTTTGGTCTCAATGGGTGCAGGCTCCCCAAACCGCTCTGGCGACTTTTGCGTCGTGGTCGAGGGAAATTGGAAGAGGTGGGTGACATCCACGAATCGCGGAGGGCATTTAGCATATTTGCCTTCCACATCGACTCGGACCTACCGTATCGACTCGGAGCTCCGGTTGCAGCGTAGTATTGGTCGATCCTCGCGACGCATGCTTTCACCCTGGTTCACGCCACGATGCGGCACCGCTCGTAGGCGGATGTTGATCGTGTTTGTCCGGGTTGCCGATTGCGAAATGTCTGAATGGCCTCGTGTTAGCCTTGGATCGTGCGGTGACGCGTCACCTAAAGGCTCAGTGGCGTCTTGGTGACGGATGCATTCGCTTTTTGGGGGGGGACGTAGCTCGCTTATTTCGAGGCCTGCATACCGCTTTTCCCTTTGCTAAAACGTCTGTTCGGATGCAACCTGCTTCTTCAAAGCTTCAGCTACAGGCTCGCTCAATTCCATCTGTCGAAGGGCAGAAGCGAGCAGGTCTTGCGTGAATTTCATCCGTCTCCTCTCCCTGTTCTTCATGCAAGAGTGTTAGTGGCAGTGTAGTGGCCGTTATTGGGGTCGGAAAGTGGCTATGGCGACCCTTGCTAATGGGGGGCTCGCATGCAAGGTCAATCGCTTTGTGTGCGCACTCTCGAGTTTATGTGCGCTCTAGTGCATGCAATCGAAGTGAATCTTGACACCCACGTTTATTCAGATACAGTTCGCGGGAGAGCCTTCTCTGCGGGCTGGCGCACTTGAGAAGTGGCCCGATTCCCTGGATCCCAAGGCGAGATGCGGACTAAGGAGGTTGGATTTGCGGCAGGTTCCCTTTTCTTGATGAACCAACACATGACGACGATCGCATCAACGAAAGTTTCCGTGGTTGTACCGGCATACAATCGAGGCTCTTTCTTGCCCGATTGCATTCGCTCGATTCGAGCGTGCGGCTACCCCAACGTCGAAATCGTCGTCGTCGACGACGGATCCACCGATGATACGCGAGCCGTGATCGAGAGTCTTCAGCCAGGGATTAACTATGTTTACCAGGCAAACAAAGGACTGCCCGGTGCTCGAAACACGGGAATTCGGGCAAGCAGCGGGGGGTACATCGCATACTTAGATTCCGATGATCAGTGGTTTCCTGGGCAGTTGAGTTCGTTGGTTGATGTGCTCGATAAACACCGCGATGTGGGCATGGTCTTTGCGGACGCCTCGGTAGGAAATGACGCGGATGGATTTGTACCCTGGTATCAGTTTGCTGGGAGAAGTGAATTCTTGAACTTGCCTTCGGAGACAAGAGACCCAGAAATAAGAGTCTTTGATCGCTTGCCTTTTTATGCGCTGATGCTCAAGCGAAACTTAATCTTCACGGGAGCCGTGTTGATTCGTAGACAATTGGTTCTCGATTACGGTATGTTCGACGAGAAATTGCGCACCGGTGAGGACTGGGAGGTTTGGCTTCGATTGATTCACCAGACGAAATTTGCATCGGTTCGCAATAATCTCGCACTATACCTCAAGCACGGAAATGCGATGACTGCGAATGAAGAGTTTATGAAAAGCGCTTGGTGTGATGCGATTCTACTACACCGGGAAAAAGCGAAATCGATCCAACTCCCAGACGCTTTGAAGTCAGGTGTTGATTCCGCCGTGAGGACGCAGTTGTTTGAGTATGCGTATGCGGCATACGATCGCGGTGATATTCCTGAAGCGCGCAGGAGATTTAAGAATCTTTTGAAACATTGTCCTTCCGATGTTAACGGAAGGCTCCTGTTGGCACTCTGCACACTTCCCGCAGGTGCTATCGGGACGATGCGACGATTGAAGCAATGGTTGCGTTTGTGACACTCGTTCGTTCGATGGACTGCGCATGTATCTCATGGTGCGGTCGACCAACTTATTTCTGGCTCACGTGAAGGTGTGGGAACTGCAAGGAAGGGATTCGAGCATCAGAAGCGATATCGGGCAAATCCGATCCTCACTCGCACAGCAGGTGGAATCACTTTTTCTGCAAGATAGCTAACGTCGGCAGTTCGTGCTGAGTTCTGTGGAGCAATTGCTCTTTGTGACGCTCGAAGGTTTCCGCCCACAACCGCTAAAGTGAGTGCCATTGGGCTTTTGCCCCGGTTGTCGCGCGACGCGGATTCGCGCGTGAATGTTCCTAGCGATCGTGTCGCTCATTCATGTCGGTTCCAGCGGGGCGAACATGATTTCGCGTGGCTGCGGGTTCGAGCGCGCAAACCGCGGCTAACGCCAATGCGGATAAGGGGAGCTCTGCGATTCGCGAGGCGTTACGGCCGAGTGCGCGGGGCCGATGGCGGCGCGTCGCGATGAGAGACTGGTTTGTTCGCCGGGGCCGAGGTGCTCAAATCGATTTCCGATTGGGCCCACAACTCTTGGCTGGAGACGATTTCTTGCAATCGCTTGGCTTTGGCCGAGGCGCTGGGCTCCCCGAAGTTCTCCATGTTCGGGGCGCTTCCCCAAAAAATCCGCGGCCCACCTCGCGTGGCGATCTCAAGCTTCCATTTCGAACGCCCCGAATCGCGAGCGGGGTAAACATACACGCTCGCGATCTTGGCTTCCTTGCGAATCGGCGCGAGCAAACGGCATAAAATCACCGCTTCGCCAATTTGCGAATCCCCCAACGCCATGCCCACCCGCCGATGCTCCGACGCCCGGATGTTGTTGGCATAGATCAAGATGAACTCGGGAATGTCGCTTTGCGAGAAGTCTTTCGTCGGGAGCAAGACTCCCTCGCCATCGATCGGCAGAAAACTTTCTTTCGTAGGACCACCGCTGGTTTCATCGCGATCGGGTTCGCAGTAAACCATCGCGACCGGCATGCGATACTCGACGTTGACCATGATCTGCCCGCCGGCCATCTTCTGCACGCGATGCGTTTGTCGAATCCATGGATGGGACGTGAACGCGCGGGCGATGACCGCCGCCGTTTGATCGTCGAGCAAACTCATCCGCGACAAGCCGCTTCCTTCGAAGACCTCTTCGACGATGTTAGCCTTGAGCGGAAACGGCGGAGGGGTGACGTGGATGTTCTCGGATTTCAGTGCGTAGTACGCACCATCGAGGGCTTTCGCACCGTAGAAACGCCAGCCCAAGTATCCGACGCTGAGCATGATGGCAGGTCCGATCAAACTCAAAATGGCTGCGCGCGGGATCGCTCCCAGAGGGTTCCAGCCCCCCTGCCCTGCCGACTTGGCAGATTCTTTGCCAGCGCCTTTGGATTCCAAAGCCATGGATGAATCGTGATGTCCTGATTGCGTGGAGATGTGCACCAAGTGCCGCGTTCCGATTGGATTCCGAGGCACCCGACGGTGCGGCCAAGCGTAGCGATTCGCTGCGCACGATGGAACGTCAATCGACGTTGATTTGCGCAACTTGGGTAGAGTACACTCGGCGCGACAAGAGGCCGTGCTCGCAGCCTCGCATCGGCACGTCGGAAGGGACTCCGCAAATGACAGCAATTGATTTGGCTACCTTGGCTCAACGCGTGGACGGCGAGCTGTTCGGCAATCACCGCAGCGCTGTCGTCACCGGCGCCGCTCCGTTGGCGGATGCCAAGCCCGGTTACATCACGCTCATGGACGACGAAAAGTATCTACCCAAACTCCACGCCTGCGACGCCGCAGCCGTGGTGACTCCCAAGACGTTTGATGGGGTGCGATTGCCGCAGATCGTGGTCGACAATCCGCATGAAGCCTTTGCCAAGATCTGCCAACTCTTTCGACCAACGCATGTGGTGCGTCGCGCGCATGGCGTCCACCCAACGGCTTGGGTCAGCCCCAAGGCCAACGTCCACGAAGCGTGCTTCGTCGATGCGCATGTCGCGATCGAGGACGATTGCAGCGTTGGATCTGGAACCCATCTGCATGCCGGGGTCAAGCTGATGCCCGGATGTCGCGTCGGCCGCGATTGCCAGCTCTTTCCAGGTGCAGTGCTTTACCCTGGCACGATTCTCGGGGATCGCGTGATCGTGCACGCCGGTGCGGTGCTCGGGGCGCACGGATTCGGATACAAGATGGTCGATGGATGTCACCAACCGACCGCTCAATTGGGCTGGGTGGAAGTGGAAGACGACGTCGAGATCGGAGCCAACACCACCATCGATCGCGGCACCTACGGCGCGACTCGGATCGGACGCGGGACCAAGATCGATAATCTGGTCATGATCGGCCACAACTGCAACATCGGCCGGCACAACTTGATCTGCTCCCAAGTCGGCATCGCAGGCAGCAGCAGCACCGGCGACTACGTTGTGCTGGCGGGCCAAGTCGGGCTGCGAGATCACATTCACATCGGCTCTCGCACCATGGTCGGCGCGCAATCGGGCGTCGCGGCCGATGTCCCCGAGGATCAAGTCATGCTCGGCAGCCCGGCCACGCCGCGGTTCGAACAAGCCACCTTGTTCGCAGCCATCAGCAAACTGCCCGAGCTTCGCAAGACCGTGCGGCGGTTGGAAACTCAGGTGCAACAATTGGTTCAGAAGCAGCCAGGCTAAAGGGAGCTTGCGGTATGTCGGAACCATCACTCACCGTTTCCTGCGAACGCTCTGCGTTGACGGGCCCTGCCCTGCACGGAGCGAATGTGCCCGAATGCGTCGGCATTGTCGCGGGTTGGGGGGAGTATCCGCATCGCGTGGCCGCTGCGCTGCGAAAAGCTGGTTCCAAAGTCATCATCGCGGCCGTCCGCGACCATGCATCCGAGTCCCTAGCGAACGAGTGCGATGCGATCCGGTGGTTCGGTGTGTGCAAGCTCGGCGCGATGCAACGCTACTTTCTCGCGCACGGCGCGACGCATGTTTGCTTGGCTGGCAAACTTTTCAAGCATCGCATTCTCTACCACGGTTGGGGATGGGTGCAGCATTTGCCCGATGCCGAGTGCATCCGCACCATGGCGACTCCTTTTTTGAATCGCAGCAGCTCGACCACCGACGACACGCTGTTAGGGGCTGTGGTGCAATCGTTCGAACGGCGGCGTTTGCATGTCGTGCCGGGGACCGATTACGCAATGGATCTTTTGGCCGAGTGCGGACCGATCGGGGGTGTTCGGCCATCGCGCGCCATGGAAGCCGATATGCGTTTTGGCTGGGAGATCGCCAAGACGATGGGCGGGCTCGACATCGGGCAATCGATCACGGTCAAGAACCGTTCGGTCGTCGCGGTGGAAGCCATCGAAGGGACCGATGCGTGCATCGATCGCACGGGAGAGCTGTGTCCGATGGGAGGCTGGACGTTGATCAAGGTCGCCAAGCCTCTGCAGGACATGCGCTTCGATGTGCCGACGATTGGGCCTCAGACGATCGAGCGCATGGCGCAAGCGGGAGGTCGCGGGTTGGCGATCGAGGCCCATCGCACCATTGTGCTGGATCGACCGCGAACGTTGGCACTTGCCAATCGCCATCGCATCAGCATCGTGGCGTATGAAGACGCCGCCATCCAAAGAGCTCTACAAGAACCTCGCCTGGAACGCGTTGCTGGTTGAATATGGCCCGGCTGAGCGTGAGCTGTCTTACCGCACCAGTTCTGGAAGGTATTTGACCGGGATCGTTCCGCAGTTGAGGACTTCTTCGTGGAATCGCCCGAGATCGAATTTCTCGCCCCGCGCGCGTTGTACGTTTTGACGCAATCGGTAGAAGGCGGTTCGTCCGACAAAGTAGGTCGATAGCTGGCAGGAGCTTTGCTTGGCGCGTTGGACTTTGCCGTAGGCTTCGCCTTCGGTTTGGTATCCGCGATCGATGAGCAATCGCATGGCGTCTTCGTCCGACATGTTCTCGCAATGCACTGCGTGATCGAGGATGGCGTTGAGAACGGCTCGCAAATAGAACTTGAGTTGGTGCAATCGCAGGGCCAGATCCCCGTCCCCGTAGCCTTGATCGAGCATCATCTGTTCGGTGTAGACGGCCCAGCCTTCGGCGAAGACACCGGAAGAGAGGATCTTGCGAATCGGGGACTGCACGTGGTTGGAGTCATCGAGTTGGACGTAATGGCCGGGGTAGGCTTCGTGGATGGTTAGGATCTGCAGCATGTAGGCGTTGTATTCGCTCAAGAAGGCTTCGCGGCGAGCTTCGGGCCAATCGCTGGGCGGGGGCGAGATGGCGTAGAGGCTTTTGGCGGTCGGATCGAGGGCGGGTGCGGGGTTGAGGTAGGCGGCCGAGAAGCCGCGTTGGAATTCGGGCATTTCGATGATGTTGCATTGATCGGGATCGGGAAGAGTCAAGATGTCCTTCGCGCGGATCATGGCTTTGATCTTGTCGACGGTGTTCCGGGCATCGACGACGAGGTTTTCGGGTTTGCCGTGGTTCTTGCCGAGTTCCGCCAGAACGCGTCGGACGGTATCGCGGCGGCCGGCTTCATCGTCGGGTGGTACGGTGATGCCGGGGAAAAGCGAGTACCAGAGTTGTTTGGCGACGTAGTACATTTCGCGTTCAACGCGATCGGCTTCGGAGCGGGCGGCGGTGATGACTTCCTCGGCGGTGAGGCCCGCATCGAGTTCGAGTTGCAGCTTCTCGTAGAACTTGGCTTTGCCGATGCGCCAATCGCCGCTGGAGCGCGGCAGGACGTCTTGTTCGAGGAAGCGTTTGAACTCTTTGAGGGAAGCGACTGCGCTGATCGCGGGTTGCTTGAGGATGCTCAGTTGGGGCGATTCATCGGCTAGGGTGAAGATTTAGATATAGTAGAAAGCGATGGCTCCTTAGTTTGGTTTTATTG
>JBKCUI010000291.1:0-8812 GCA_046318495.1 Pirellula sp.
GCCGCAACGCGCACGCCTCCTTCGTAGTGCGTGGCTTTGCCTGCGCGGAGGCTGCCATTGCTGGTGACCTTGCCCGGTTGTGGGCCACCGTTGTCGCTAGTGAAGACGATGAGCGTTTGTTCTTCGATGCCTGCTTCGCGGATGGCTGCGTGGATCTGTCCGATGGCTTCATCCATGGCCACCAGCATCCCTGCGTAGGTCCGACGTTCGCCTTGCAGATGGTCGAGTCCTTTCAAGTACTTGTCGGGTACTTGATGGGGAGCATGCACGGCATTGAAGGGGACGTACAAGAAGAACGGCTTCTTGCCTGCGTATTGTTGGATGATGCGAACCGATTCGCGGGCGAGCAAGTGCGTGGTGTAGCCTTCGTCGTGGCAAACCGCATCGTCGCGATGCCAATCCAGTCCGCCATCGCGGCGATGGGTGTTGTAGTCGAGCGCGCCGTTGTAGTGACCGTATTGATGATCGAAACCGCGGCGCGTTGGCAGGTATTCCGGGGCTGCGTGTCCCAGGTGCCATTTGCCGACGATGGCGGTGGCGTAACCGGCCGACTTGAGGCCTTGGGCGACGGTTTGTTCTTCGAGAGGCAATCCGTACTGAGCCCAAGGGCGCACGACGCCGACTTGCAAGCCATGGCGGATGGGGTAGCGGCCGGTCATCAGCGCCGCACGCGTGGGGGAGCAAACGGGCTGGACATAGAAGGCTTCGAGTTTGGCTCCGCCGTTTGCCAATCGATCGAGGTGGGGCGTGGGGATTTCACCACCGTGCCAGCCGACGTCGCCCCAGCCCAAATCGTCGGCGACGATGAAGACGATGTTGGGGCGCGAAGCGGTGGTGGCAGATGGATCGGCCAGCATCGGCGACGACAGCCCCAGCACGAAGGCAAGGGCCGCAAGTGTGGTTCGAACGAGCGTGGGCCAGCGGATGGCATGCAACGAAAGAGGAGTGGTCATCATTGATTGGTGGTATCGCGGTGAGCGGAGCGAGTTGGAGGGAGCGGTGTTTTCGAGATCGGTTGGCGGCGCGATCGCGTGATCTTTGAGGCGATCGGGCGGCAACCTGGCCATGGAGCAAAGTGCAAAAGTCGCGCCGCGAGGGGTGCGGGGAGTGCAAGGTTCACGTTTCATGGTAGCGAAGGCGACCGCGCGGTTGGGGAAGAGGGGATGAAGAACGGCGAGGGAGGGCGGGAAAGCGGATCGATGTTATCGCTCGTGACCGTTTGAACCCGGGGCGGCTTGGGAGTGTCTTTTTCAGGGAAAAGCCTGTCGAAGGCCCGTGCAAATGCCCTCCCAGGCAAGCGGACAGGGCTACCAGGAAAACCGCATTGGCATACACTTGTGGCTCGTGTCGTGGCCAATCCGAATGGCGTTGCCAGCGGCCGGATTTGAGCTGCTTTCCAATCCATTTCGAAGACACCTTCATGAGTTCTCAGCGCATCCTCGTCACGGCAGCCTTGCCCTACGCCAACGGTCATATCCACCTGGGGCATTTGGTCGAGTACATCCAGACCGACATCTGGGTGCGCTTTCAAAAGCTGCGAGGTCGCCGCTGCATCTTTATCTGTGCCGATGACACGCACGGCACGGCCATCATGATTCGGGCCCGGCAAGAAGGGCGTCCGGAAACGGAATTGATCGCCGATATGCAAGCCGCCCACGAGCGTGACTTCGCCGGATTCGATATAGCCTTCGATCACTATGGCAGCACCAATGCGCCCGAGAACTACGCGCTGTGCACGGAGATCTGGTCCAAGCTGCGAGCGCAAGGGCTGATCCGTGAAGACGACGTCGAGCAACTGTACGATCCGGTCGCCGGAACGTTCTTAGCCGATCGATTCGTAAAAGGGACATGTCCGAATTGCAAATCCTCCGGCGAGTATGGAGACAACTGCAGCAAGTGCGGAGCGACGTATTCGCCGACCGACTTGATCGATCCAGTTAGCACCCTCAGCGGCGCGACTCCTGAAACGCGCACCGCCAAGCACTTGTTCGTGCAACTGGAAAAGCTGCATGACTTCTTGGATGGCTGGACGCAATCGGGCGATCACTTGCAAGGCGAAGTGGCGAACTACTTGAAGGGGCATTTCCTCGGCAAGCCGCTTCGGGATTGGGACGTTTCTCGCCCCGAGCCGTATTTCGGATTTGCCATTCCGGATAGTCCGGGCAACTACTGGTATGTGTGGTTTGATGCACCGATCGGTTACATCGCATCGACGCATCAATGGTGCAAGGCCCATGGGGAGCGGTTGGAGGATTGGTGGCGCAGCCCCGAGACCCAGATCCATCACTTCATCGGCAAGGACATCGCATACTTCCATACGCTGTTCTGGCCCGGAGTGTTGCATGCGTCGGGTTTCTCGTTGCCGACCTTTGTGCACATCCATGGCTTCTTGACCGTGGATCGCGAGAAAATGTCCAAGAGCAAGGGGACGCAGGTTCGGGCGAGCAAGTACGTCGAGCATCTCGATCCGTCGTACTTGCGGTATTACTACGCGAGCAAGCTCGGCCCGAGGCTCGACGACATCGATTTGAACCTCACCGAGTTCGCCGCCAAGATCGATTCGGATTTGGTGGGCAAGGTCATCAATCTCGCGAGTCGCACGGCGCGGTTCGTCGAGAAGACGGGATTGGCTCGCGAGTATCCGCACGATGGCGGGTTGTTTGCGGCCGGGGCAGCGGCAGGCGAGAAGATCGCCGAAGCGTACGAGCAGTGCGATTACGCACGCGCGACGCGATTGATCATGGAGTTGGCCGATGCCGCCAATGCCTTTGTTGAAAACACGGCGCCCTGGACGCTGAAGAAAGATCCCGATCAACAGGTTCGGTTGCAGGAAGTCTGCACCATCGTGTTGAATCTCTTCCGGCAACTGTGCGTGTACCTCGCGCCGGTGCTGCCGCGGTTGGCCCATCAATGCGGCAATCTGCTGCAAAGCGAAATCAAAACTTGGGACGATAGCCAACGGCCGGTGTGCGGTAGTTCGGTTTCCAAGTTCGAGCACTTAATGCAACGTGTCGATTTAACGAAAGTCAATCAAATGATCGAAGAAAGCAAAGAAGTCACCCCTGCCTCGCCGGCCCCTGCTGCGGCGGCTCCTGCTGCCACGCCAGCGCCGGCCACCGCTCCGACGGCGACGGACCCTTCGCAAGAACCGCTCGTGCTCGAGCCTCTGGCGCCCACTTGCACCATCGAAGACTTTGCCAAGGTCGATTTGCGCGTGGCCAAAGTGATCAAGGCCGAAGAAGTCCCCGAAGCCAAGAAGTTGGTGAAGCTGACCGTGAGCTTGGGGGGCGACGTGACCCGCACGGTGTTCGCCGGGATCAAAGCCGCTTACACCCCACAGCAATTGGAGGGGCGTTTGGTGGTGATCGTCGCGAACCTTCAACCGCGTCAAATGAAGTTCGGGCTCAGCGAAGGCATGGTCACCGCGGCGGGAGCAGGCGGGACCGAAGTCTTTTTGCTGGGGGTGGATGAAGGGGCCAAGCCTGGCCATCGCGTTCACTAATCCCGCTGCATTGAATGACCCCACACCATTCCTCTCGCGTTCCTAGATGACCATGACCCAACTGAATCGAACCTCGTCGCGCATCACCCAGCCCAAAAGCCAAGGAGCATCGCAAGCGATGCTGTATGCCACCGGGCTCAAGCCCGAAGACATGGGCAAAGCCCAGATCGGCATCGGCAGCGTTTGGTTTGAAGGCAATCCGTGCAACATGCACTTGTTGCAACTGGGAGCAGAGGTCAAGGACGCGGTTCAAAAGCAGGGTTTGGTCGGCATGCGATTCAATACCGTCGGTGTCAGCGACGGGATCAGCATGGGGACCGATGGCATGTCGTTTTCGCTTCAGTCGCGCGACCTGATCGCCGACTCGATCGAGACGATCATGGGTGGGCAATGGTACGACGGATTGATCGCGATTCCGGGATGCGACAAGAACATGCCGGGCTGCCTCATCGCCATGGGACGATTGAATCGCCCCGCGCTCATGCTTTATGGCGGAACGATTCGAGCCGGCAAATGGAATGGGCATTCGCTGGACATCGTGTCGGCGTTTCAGTGCTACGGTCAGTACATCGCGGGACAGATCGACGATCAAACGCGCGAGAACATCGTGCGCAACGCGTGTCCGGGTGCCGGGGCATGCGGAGGGATGTACACGGCCAACACGATGGCATCGGCCATCGAAGCCCTCGGCATGGCGCTGCCGTATTCCGCTTCGATCCCGGCCGAGGATCCCGCCAAGAAAGACGAATGCGCCCGCGCGGCTGCGGCCATGCTGCACTTGTTGGAAAAGGATCTCAAGCCGCGCGACATCATGACGCGCGAGGCCTTTGAAAACGCCATGACGGTGGTGATCGCATTGGGGGGCAGCACCAACGCCGTGTTGCATTTGCTCGCCATGGCCCGCTCGGTGGATGTGCCGTTGAGCTTGGCCGATTTCCAACGCACCAGCAATCGCGTTCCCTATTTGGCCGATCTCAAGCCGTCCGGAAAATTCGTGCAAGAAGATTTGCACTCGGTGGGCGGTACGCCAGCGGTGATGAAGTACTTGCTCGCCGAAGGGTTGTTGGTGGGCGATTGCATGACGGTGACCGGCAAGACCCTCGCAGAGAACGTAGCGGGGGTACCGGGGCTCAAGGCGGGTCAGTCGATCGTGCAGCCGGTCTCCAATCCGATCAAGTCCACCGGGCACATTCAGATCTTGTTCGGCAACCTCGCGCCCGAAGGCGCGGTAGCCAAGATCACCGGCAAAGAAGGGTTGAAGTTCTCCGGTCCAGCCCGTTGTTACGACAGCGAAGAGGACATGCTGCATGCGCTCGAGCAAAAGAAGATCCAAAAGGGAGATGTCATCATCATCCGCTACGAAGGACCTAAGGGTGGTCCTGGCATGCCCGAGATGTTGACCCCGACGTCGGCAATCATGGGAGCGGGGTTGGGTTCGGATGTGGCGCTGCTGACCGACGGTCGGTTTTCGGGAGGATCGCACGGCTTCATCGTCGGGCATATCACTCCCGAAGCCCAAGTCGGTGGGCCGTTGGCGTTGGTTCGCGACAACGACCACGTCACCATCGATGCGGCGGCCAATCGATTGGAGGTCGCCGTTAGCGATGCCGAGATGGAGAAGCGTCGGCAAGCGTGGGTGGCTCCACCGTTGAAGGCCACGCGAGGTACGCTTTACAAATACATCAAGAACGTCAAGAGCGCGAGCGAAGGCTGCGTCACCGACGAGTGATCCCGAGCTCACGTTCCAAGTTCTCTTAGCTAAAAAGGCCGCGCATCGATGAATTCTCAACCGCATCGCAACCCGAAACGCTCCGAAGTTGCCATCGGCGACACGTGGGATTTGGCTTCGCTGTTCGCCAGCGATGAAGCGTGGAGTGCGTCGTTGGGGGAATTGGAGCAATGCATCGAGGGCTTTGGGGCGTTTCGGGGCAAATTGAGCGAGTCGCCCGAGCAGTTGGCCGCGTGTTTGGATCACGATGTTCGGACCGATCGATTGGCCGAGCGGATTGGAACCTATGCGTTCCTGAAGACCACCGAGGATCAAGGTAACAGCACCTATCAGGCCATGTCGGCTAGGTATCAGAACTTGGCCATGCGGGCAGGGCAAGCGGCCAGCTTTATCCGGCCCGAGATCTTGGCCATGCCGGCCCAAACGCTGCAGGCGTGGATGGACGCCCCGAGCCTGGCTCCGTATTGCTTGGTGTTGCGGCGCATCGATCGCTATCGGGAGCACACGCTGACGCAGAACGAAGAGCGATTGTTGGCGATGCAGGGGGAGATGTCCCAATCGGCCGGCAAAGCCTTTCGGCAGCTCAACGATGCCGATCTCAAGTTCGGATCGGTTGATAATGAGCGAGGACAGTCGGTCGAACTGACGAACGCGAGCTTTAGCGGGTTCTTGATTTCGCCGGATCGAGCCGTGCGTCGCAAGGCATTCCATCAGTACTACGCGCAGTTTGAATCGCACGAGAATACGTTGGCGGCCACATTGGCGGGCAGCATCCATACCGATGTGTACTACGCTCGGGCGCGAAATTACCCCAGCGCGCTGGAGTCTTCGCTGTTTGCCGACAACGTGCCGGTCGCCGTGTATGACAATTTGATTGCGGCGGTGCGAGAACAATTGCCGGCCGTGCATGCGTACTTCGACATGCGGCGTCGCAAGATGAAGCTGGAAGACATCCATCACTACGACACCTACGTCCCGATCTTGAGCGATCGCCCGACGCATCACACGTGGGAGCAAGCGGTCGAGGTCGTGCTCGAATCGTTGGCACCGCTGGGAGACGAATATCGAGAGACGCTTTCCAAGGGGTTGCGAGGGCGTTGGTGCGACCGCTATCCCAATCAAGGCAAGCAGAGCGGAGCTTTCAGTTGCGGGACGTTCGATGGCGATCCGTACATCATGATGAATTACAAGCCGGACGTGCTCAACGATGTGTTCACGTTGACGCATGAGGCCGGGCATTCCATGCACAGCTACTACTCGGCTCGCAATCAACCGTTCCAGTACTACAACTACACGATCTTTGTGGCCGAAGTCGCCAGCACCTTCAACGAGCAACTGCTGGCCGAGCATTTGATCCGCAATACGCAGTCGCCCGAGCAGCGTGCCGCCATCATCAATCACGAAATCGACAGCATCCGTGCGACGATCGTTCGGCAAACGATGTTTGCGGAGTTTGAAAAGCGGACGCATGCCATGGCGGAAGCGGGAGAGCCGCTGACGGTGGCTTCGTTCAAGGCCGTGTACGGGGAGTTGCTGCGCGATTACTTTGGTCCGCAGTTTACCATCGACCCGGAACTCCATTTGGAGTGCTTCCGGATCCCGCACTTCTACCGAGCGTTTTACGTGTACAAGTACGCGACGGGGTTGTCGGCGGCGATTGCCCTTTCTCAACGTGTTTTGCACGGAGGCAGCAGCGAGTTGGCGCAGTATCTGGGGTTCCTCAAAGGCGGCTGTTCGAAAGATCCGCTGGATCTGTTGCGGGATGCGGGGGTCGACATGACGCGACCGGAGCCAGTGAAAACCGCACTGGATCGCTTTGGCTCGCTGGTGGAGGAGCTCGATCGGTTGCTTTGATGTTAGGCGGAGGACCGGCCTTTCTGCTTGGCTGCTATCCTCGCTCATCGCTCATCGATTTTTCATAGTTGGGATTCACTTAATCGCTATACTGTGTGGATGTCACCGTGGCCGACACTGCTGCGGGAATGATCGATCCGAGTCGAGGTTTGAAATGTTGCGATTGGGTGTTCTTGCCATCGTGTTCGCTCTCGTCGCCGCGCCCCAGTATTGGGTTTGCGGCCAAGATGCCGTCGAGACCCAAAAGGTGTATTCCGGTCAGCAAGTGGGCGAACCGCTTTCGCCATTTTCGATGCGGGTAGCGATCGGCCCCATGGTGGGCAAAGAGATGGATTTGCTCGATCGCGCCGGGAACGGTCCCTTGGTCGTGATCTTTGTTCACGATGTCAATCGGCAGTCGGTTGCATTGACCCGGATCGCGTCGCGATATGCCGCCAGCCGCGCTAAGGACGGTCTGACTGCGGGAGTGGTCTTGCTCGATGATGATTTGACCAAGGGAGAAGCGACGCTCAATCGCATCCAGCATGCATTGATTCCTCGGGTTCCGACGGGAGTCTCGCTCGATGGTGGCGAAGGTCCCGGCGCGTACGGCTTGAATCGAAAAGTCCAGTTGACCGTTTTGGTCGCAAAGGAAAAGCAAGTCACGGCAAACTTCGCCATCGTGCAACCCAGCTTGCAAGTGGATCTGCCTCAAATTGTAGCCGCGATCGTCGAGCAAGTTGGCGGAACGGCCCCGGAACTTAAGGATCTATTGGCCCAAGAGCCAGCCATGCTCCGATCGGATGAGTCCAAGCGAGGCGCTGTGGAAATGCGACGCCCTGAGGGTCCGCGTTCCGCAGATATCAACATGGAATTGCGACCCTTGGTTCGCCCTTTGATTCAGCCCGATGCTAGCGAAGAGGATGTCGATCGCGCGGCTCAAGCGATTCTGGTCGAAGTCGAGAAACGCGAAGCGATTCGGAACGAGATCGGTCGCATCGCAACGACGATTGTTCAGAGCGGTAAATTGGCCAACTACGGGACTCCTCGCGCGCAGGAGTATTTGCAGAAATGGGCAGAGGCGTACGGACCGACGGCCCAATCCCCCAAAGTCGATGCAGTGAAAGACGAACCAGGTCTACCCTAGGATAAGCGTATGCGGTTTATCCTCTTAATGTGCGCTCGGAAGGTTTCCATGCTGGGGTTGGTCGCGATCGCAATATGGAGTTTCGGTCCACAGACCAAGGCGCAGGATCGAGTCCCGCCAACCGAAACGACATCGGAATCAATATCTGCATCGTGCTTCGAAGAAGAGATCTTGCCGATTCTCACCCGGCGCGGTTGCAATTCGGGATCCTGCCACGGTGCAGCGGCCGGGCGTGGGTTTTTGCATCTATCTCTGTTCGGTAGCAACCCGACGGCCGATCATTACGCGCTCATTGAAGAGTTTCAGGGGCGGAGGGTGCGATTTGCGGATCCCGAGTCCAGCCTCTTGGGTGCCAAGCCAACTGGCCGGATTGCGCACGGCGGCGATGTCGTCATCGATCCTGATGCGCCCGATGCCAGCGCGCTGCTCAAATGGATTGCGAACGGGGCACCTCAGGGCGAAGCGTCCCAGGTGCAGTCCTTTGTTTTGATCGCGGAGGAACGGGAGGCGGAAGGAAGTGCCTCTCGCTTTCGCCTGCGTGCCGTAGCTACGTTTCGTCATGGTGCCCAGCGGGATGTGACGCACTTGGCGCAGTTCTTGG
>JBKCUI010000292.1:0-31522 GCA_046318495.1 Pirellula sp.
GGGTATGCGCGCGAAGTGTCGCATCCCAGGACGGTATGGTTGATGATGCATGGCAACGCAGGGCAAGCATCCGATCGGGAGTATGTGCTGCGGGCTATGCAAGAGGAGGACGCGCTGTACGTGCTGGAGTATCCAGGATACGGAGCGCGGAGTGGATCGCCGACGCGGCAGTCGATCGATCGCGCGGCCACCGAGGCGTATCGCGCGCTTCGGCAGAAGTACCCGAACACTCCGATCGGAGTCGTAGGAGAATCGCTTGGCAGCGGCCCGGCGTCGATGTTGGCGAACGATCCGCAACCGCCTGAAGCGATCGTGCTGATCACGCCCTTTGATTCGCTGTACAGTGTCGCCGCCAAACGGTTTTGGTTTGTCCCGGTTTCCGTGTTGCTAGCGGATCGATGGGACAACGTGGCTGCGCTCAAACGCTATCGCGGTTCGTTAACCATCTTTGGAGCCAAGGACGACGAAGTGATTCCGATCGCGCATGCCAAGAAATTGGCGAGCTCCCATTCGAACGCGAGCTTCACGGAGATTCCAGGTGGTCACAACGATTGGTCGTACTGTGCCGAAGTGAAGATCGCGCGTTGAGACGAATGCATGAGGCAGGCCCTCAAGGATTCGTGGCGATTGGAATCAAGCATCCTTCCAAGCGTTCCACTTGAGTTTCTCTGGATTGCGGCCACCGTTGGCGTAGTAGACCGCCATGCGCAGAACGTAGAGGTAGTTCTTGCTGGTCTTGTGGTCGACCGCGTCGTTGGCCTTTTTCAGAGCAGCGAACAACTCCTCGGGGTCGCGGTCGATCAGATCGCGGCAAGTGTGGATTCCGATCCGAGCGAAGTCTTCGACGAAGGTACGTCCGATTCCTGGGATGGTGAGAAGATCGGATTTGACCATGAGAGAGGGTGCTTCAACACAGCGGTTCGATTCTCAAGCTTCGTTCCGCAAGGCTCATTGCCGCTTGAGGATGTAGACGATGTCCTCGGTGGATGGATCGATTTCGATTTCTTCGTCGATGTCGTAGCTGAAGTCGTAGGCTGTCTCGATGGTCCATTCGGGGACTTTCTTGATCATGGCTGCGAACTGTTTGTAGGTGTAGCTGCGCAGCACCAAGCAATCATCGATTCGGAACGCGCCGGTCGGTTTGTAGACGTCGAATTGCAAGTAGAAGCGTTCGATGCGGGTCTTGGTGTTTTTGTCGCGAGGCCACATCCGCGTGTTGACTTGCAAGTGTCCTCGGCGCGCGGTCCAGCTTTCCTCATCGGTGGTGGGGCCGACGAGGGGTGTGAGGTGAAATCCCAAAGCGTAGATGCCACCGGGGCGGATGGCGGCGGCCATGGCTCGCAAGTGGGCCACGGCCATGGCTTCGGTGGTCAAGTGACGGAAGGAGTTGATGGTGTTGAAGGCGGCATCGAATGGTTTTTTGACCGTAAAGTCGCACATGTCGGCAACGAAGGCGGTCGGTTTCATGCCGTGTTTCTTGAGGCGGGCGTTGCAGAAAGCAACGGCTTTTTCGTTGAGGTCCAAGCCTTCGCAGACATAGCCACCTTTTTGCATGCGATAGAGCAAGCGGCCGGTGCCACACGCCGGTTCGAGCAATCGCTTGGTCTTGCCCCGCACGTGCTTGTCAAAGACCGCCGTCAGAAATCGGTATTCGGCGACCCAATCGCTACCGAAGATCAGATCGTAGTAGGTGGGGTGATCGTAAATGCTCTCAGCGACGGTCTGCATGCGATGGATCTCAGGATGAAGGAGCAGGCAACGAAGGGGGATGCGCGATCGAAGTATCGAATGGAGTGGAGTCCATGGATTCCGCAACGGGGAATGCGACGCACGGAGGCAGATTCTACTCGCGTGCGATCCGTACTAGAATAGGTGGGGTGATGAGTAGAGGCCAATCAGGCCGGCGCAACACGGCTCCAATCGAGATCCATGGATGAATTCCTTTGACGCAGAAGCCTCGGACGCACGTCGATACCGAGTCACCCATCGCACGCACTACGAGTATTCCTCGGAGAGTTCGCTGTGCCATAACCAGTTGCATTTGCGTCCACGGAGTTTGCCGCGTCAGCAAGTCAGCCACTCTCTAATCGAGATCGATCCACAGCCCGCGTGCCGCTATCAGTGGAACGATACCTTTGGCAATCCCGTCGAGTTCTTTAGCATCGAAGCGGTCCACAGCAGCATGACCGTCGTCTCGCACTGCGAGGTGGAGTTGCACAGTTCCCCTCCTCCGCGGCGCGGTCAATTGACGTGGGATGAGTTGCTGTCGAGTTTGCAGCAGTGCCATGAGCCGGAGTTTCTCGAGGCCCAAGAGTTCGCCTTTGATTCGCGTTATTGCAGCGCGCATCCGGCGTTCATCGGGTTTCTGGATGGAGTGCTGCATCCGTCGCGCGATGTGGTGGAGTGTTTGATGTTGCTCAACGCCAAGATCCGGCGCGAGCTGAAGTACATGCCGGAGTCGACGCAAGTCACGACGCGGCCGCTCGATGCGCTGCAAAAGCGCAAAGGGGTCTGCCAAGACTTTGCGCATATCTTGATATCGTGCATGCGTTCGGTAGGAGTGCCAGCGCGCTATGTGAGCGGGTACTTGCTGACCCAGCCGCCGCCGGGTCAACCGCGATTGGTGGGAGCCGACGCATCGCATGCGTGGGCCAGTGTCTTTGCCGGTCCGTTGGGATGGATCGATTTGGATCCGACCAACAACTTGATCCCGAGCGCCGAGCACATCACGGTGGCTTGGGGGCGCGATTACTCGGACGTGGCCCCGATCCAAGGGGTGTTTGTGGGTGGGGGTGGAACCACGCTGAGCGTGGCGGTCGACGTTTTACCTGCATGATCTGCAAATGGTGTCGGTCCGGTCGCATTTGTTTTGCCAGCAAATGCACGCGCGGCCAGATTCTGCCCCTGAATGGTCTTGTCACAGACGGGGGATCCTTGGAAACTCCCAAACCTCCCATGCGACCAAGTGACGTTGGGCACGGTGACGTTGGGCACGGGCTGCGAAAGAGCGATTCTGCATAAGACACTCACGGATGAGGATCTGTTGCGGACCAAGAGCAAGCTGGATGCCGGTTGATGGGCGGGATCAAGGAGGATCCGAGGGATGATCAAGACAAGACTGGGCTGGATTGGGGTGTTGATGCTGATCGGGATGGTCAGCGTATCATCGGACGCGCACGGGCAGACGGTGTTGGTCGGAGACTGCATCGCTCTGGAGTTTGTCGCGGCCGGAAATCCCGATTGCGAGCGTATGCGGGCTGCGACCGAACAGGCGCTCGAAGATGGTTGGGTCGTGCGCCGCATCGATGTGCGGCACGAACCGCAGTTGGCCGAGCGTTGGCGGATTCATTCCACTCCGACGACGTTGCTCGTTCGCGGCGGGCGCGAGATCGATCGCATCTTGACGCCGGTCGACTATACCGAGTTGTCTCGGCGGATGATCGCTGCCAGCAGTCCCGACCATTTGTATCCCCACAACCGGGCCCCCGAACGAGCTGCACCGCTTGTTGTGCGAGGGCAATCTCCGAACTCCGCCAGCAGCCTAGCCAGAAATTTCGCTGCGTCGATTTCAACGCCAAGTTCCCAATCGCAGGAGCGATTGGTACCCATGCAGCCGATACGAGCCAGCGGTCCAAGCGCCGCTCAAAATCCTATCGCCACCGATCCGAGCGCATCCACCGTTCGGATCCGTGTTGAAGAAGGATCGCATGAAGCGGTTGGCACCGGGACGGTCGTCGATAACTGCCAAGGGGAAGCCCTCGTGGTCACATGCGGGCATTTGTTCCGCGACATGACCGACAAAGCGCGGGTCAGTATCGAGCTATTTCAAGAAGGGAAAACCGAAGTCTTCCTCGGAGCGGTCATCGATTACCAAGCCGGCGACATGGACATTGGATTGGTTGCCTTCAAGCCAGGTCGCGTCGTACCGGCTGCGAAGCTGATATCGCAGCGCGAAGCGGTGCGCGAGGGAGATAATGTGTTCAGTTACGGATGCGATCACGGGCAAGACCCCTCGCGTCGAGACTCCCAAATCACGCGATTGAACCGCTATGTCGGAGCTCCCAACATCGAAGTCGCGGTGGCGCCCGTTCAAGGTCGCAGCGGCGGTGGGCTGTTCAATGCGAAGGGGGAGTTGATCGGGATTTGCTATGCAGCCGATCCGGATTTGAATGAAGGTCTGTACTGCGGTCCCGAAGTCGTCTATCAGCAACTGGCCAAGGTGGGCTTGCAGAAGCTGTATTCGGGAGATGCGGCGATGATCGCTGCCTCACCCGACGCGACGCCCGCATCGTTCGCGCCGTCGAATCCAGCCGCCGCGCCCATGACGGTCATCTTGCGCGATCGCAACGGAGCAGAACAACAGATTCGCATCGACACACCCAGTCCGCAACTGCTCCAGGCGCTTCAAGCCGAATCGGCCGGAGCATCGCGACTCGCGCGCTGAACCATCGCGGGTTGAACTCGGCGATCGGATGTTGACCGCCACGCTAACGAATTCAATCGACTCCAGCACCATGGCAACTCAAACATTGCAAATCGCAACGATGGAAAGGAAAAACCTGCTTGCGTTCCTCGGACGATGGAGCGCGCTGGCGACCGTCTTGCTTTTGTTGCCCGGTTGTGGGACGACCAAGTCGGTGACCGCAACCGAACAGTTGCTCATGTCGGATGCGGTCGATTCGACCATCTCCAAGATGGATTTCCGGCCATTGACCGGGTACAAGATCTTCCTCGATACGACGTATGTCACCGCGGCAGGCAAGCCGATCCCAGGCATTCCGGGGACCGCCAATCTCGTCAATTCCGATTACGTGATCAGCGCCCTGCGCCAGCAAATCACCGCAGCCGGTTGCATGCTGGTCGATAGCAAAGACACGGCCGAGATCATCTGCGAAGCCCGGTGCGGAGCGCTCGGTACCGACGGTCACAACGTCACGTATGGCGTTCCCGCGAGCAACATGCTCAGCAGCGCATCGGCGGTGTTCGCCAACGGTGCACAGCTGCCAACCATCCCTGAAATCTCCGTCGCCAAGAAAGAGATGAAGAGCGCTGCGGCCAAGGTGGCGGTGTTCGCCTACGATCGCGAGACGCGCGAGCCTCTCTGGCAAAGCGGTATCGCGCAAGCTGGCGCCAACGCGAGGGATACTTGGTTCCTGGGTATCGGTCCGATCCAATACGGCTCGATCTACAACGGGACGCGATTTGCTGGCAAGCGTTTGGGCAAGAAGAATCTCGTCGCCGACGAATCACCGCTCGCGCAGACCAGCAACGGCATCGACCATCGCAGTCGGCATATCTTTGCTAGCCAGTTGTTTGCTGGCCAAGACGAGACGTCACGCTTGGCAGCCAACAAGAAGGACGCATCGGAGGGTGCCGCAGAGGCCTCGAAAGGCGTGCAAGCAAGCAGCGCGGGCGAAACGATTCGTCGCTAGTTGGATCGCTAGGATCATCGTTGCACATCCTGTTGGTGCCACGGCCGATGGCATCAAGCGCAGCACTCTTTTATTTACTCGGGCTTGTGTGCTCAGGCTCACGTGCGCGGGCTAGCATTCGCTGCAAGCGTCACATCGGGCCGCCTTTAACGACGTTAGCGAAGAAACCACCCATGCCATTGGGGTTGAGTGTGCCCAAGATGCGGGGGCATCGGAATTGCTGAAAAACGCTTATCTCTCGATGGCGTCAAGAGTTGCGAATGTTCGATGCGCGCCCCGGTGCGTCGCGTAGGCGTCGGGCTTCTAAGAGGCTGTGAAAACTCGAGTCATCCCGGATCGGTCGTCGGTCGATACGACTAGCGGTTGCGAGTCGGGGGTCCGCGCGACCTAGCCGATTCGGTGCATTCTTCGGGGGACGGGCAGCTTTCATGAGTGGCGAAGTGAACGTCGTCGCATTGGTGCGTGGTGAAGAGCAATACGTTTTCGTGTTCGACGAAGCCCGTCGCACGGAGTTGCTGCGCATGTTGGGGCGTTATGCCGCCGATCCCGCTCTATCGTTTACGTGGTACGACGCCGCGATCTTGAGCCAAAAGATCCGCGAAGTGATGCCAGCAACGATCGCCGAAGGGGTCGGTGTCGCCAGCCCAATCGGACCTGCGTCGATCGAGTCGGATGCTCCTAAGATCGCGTGCAAACCGCGCATTCGCTTCCCCGAAGAAAGCTAGCGCCGCGCATCGCCTGATCCAGCTCGCAGCGGGCTGGGTACTCTTCTGCGGTAGGTGCGTATCATTCGGTGCGGGGCACCCAGATGCGGCTCTCGATGGCTTCGTGAAAGCCGGATTGCGTGGAGCGCAGTTTCCACGACTCCACCGACTGCAGCGTGGTCGGGACGCCGACGGTGAAGGCATCGACGCCTCGATGCGAGCGATCCCCGGAGTAGGCGGCTGCGACCGCTTGGCGTCCATTGACGAAGACCTCGATCAAGTACTTGTCGATGAAGATGCGCACGTCGATGTCCTCGTCGTCAGGCAGCGATGCGACGGCGAAGGGAACATCGACATCTCCGACGCGCAGCGATCCGTTTTCGGGCTTGAACGCGATCGGAAAGCCTTGGCCGCGACCATCGGAATAAAGCACCCATCCCATCATCTTGCGGGACGCTTCGCGGTGCGCGATGCGCAGTCGCAGTTCGGTTGCCGTCTCGGGCAACTCGGAGATGCGTTGTAGCAACGGGGGTTCGCGGGGAGGGACGCGGGCGGTGTGCCCGGAGACCGGGGCGCTGAGCACTACGTTTTCGGCGATGGCATGGTCATAGCGCAGCGACTCCAGTTCGCGAATGGGATGCATGCGGAGCGAGCCATCGTCATGCAGCGACAGTTCGCGAGGCAAGGATTGGATGGTCTTGTTCAAGTACGCCGGATTGGTGCCGACGCTGGTCAACCAAGCCCACATGACGCGTCGACCATCGTCGGTGAGCAGGCTTTCAGGCGCGAAGAAGTCGGTCCGTTGAAAGAGTCCGAAGGATGGCTGGGCATCGCGCCGCCAGTTCAAGCGACCGTGGTGGGTCGGGACAAACTGTTCCTTCTTCGCATCCCAATCGCCCAAGTAGTAACGGCACCCGAGTGGATGGCTGATGCACAGGAGCATCCATTTGTTTCCGATCGGGAAGAAGTTGGGGCAAGACACGTCTTCGCCGAATGCCACATCGGGCATGTCGTGTGCCATGAACGGACCGACCAACGTCCACGATCGCAGGTCGGTGGACTTCATCAGGGGCGGGTTTTCTCCTCCGGAGATCGCGTAGTAGGTGTCGCCGATACGGAAGCAATCGGGATCCCAATAGGGAATTTTCGCGTCGGATCCATCTGGAAGTTTGGCCACGATCGGATAGGGATTTTCCCATGCCGAGAGGGAGCGGTCTTTAGCGATGGCGATTTGGTTCTTGCCGGAGGCTTGGCCGTGGTAGATGGCGGCGGGGCGTCCATCGGGGGCCAAGAATCCGGTACCGCTAAACATGCCGTGGCCAGTTAACGCCGGCTGCAGTTGGGTCGGTTGCCAACTCCAGTGGAGCATGTCGGGGCTGGTGACGTGGGCAAAGCTAAAGGACGTTTGTCCACGGTAGGGATGGGCAAAGATGTAATGCAGATGGTAGGTCCCATCGAGGCAGTAGGCTGGGTTGGGGTCGCCCGGCAAGCTATCCCCTCCGGGATGCATGAGGTGGATGTCCAATTGCAGCTCTTCGCTGGGTGGCTGCTGCCAAGTGGGGACACCTTGATACTTCACCAGGGTGTGGAGCCATCGGTCGCTGGTCGATGCGATCCATCCGCCGGTGCCGTCCAAATGGAGTTGACCATCGGCGATCTTGGTATTGAACGTGGCATGGCTGCTGGGAAAACGTCCCGTCGCTTCTTTGCCGTCGGCATCGTTGAACGTCCACCACGCCCAGGGTTGGATCGGTCCTGCGACGTTGGGTTTCAAGGCCGCGAGTTCTGCGGGGCTCAAGGCGCGATCATAGATACGCGCGTCATCGATACTGCCTGCGAAGCACTCGTCCTTGCCTTGATGCCGCGGTCCGAATTGGACCAACAAGTCCTGCGCAAAGGGATGGAGCGTTGCGATTTCATGCTCTGCGTAGAGTTCCGCATTTCGGAACAAAGAGATGCGCCGGGGGGAATAAACGGCGGCCATCTGGATCCAGGATCCGGGATCGGTGTTTTCGGGTTTCGTTTGCGACTGGTCGCGCTGGGTGCGATGGAACATTTCGCTTCCGGCCATCCAGCGTTTGGGGGCGAGCTCGGCAAAGACAATGCCATCGAAATTGCCGTGCGCGTCTTCGAGGGTGAATGCGCTGCCACCCCGCTGATCGAGGTTGGCGGGGGCGACCCAGACCACCAGTGTTTTCTCGGTGAGTGTTTTCTCGCTATGGGGCGGAGGGTCTTGGGAACGGACGGTGGGCGGCTCGATGGCGAATAGGGTCGCGAGCAGTAGCAGGGTTGGCAGGAGAGGTTTCATAGTGGGTGCCGTGGTGCGTTGCGAGGGATGCGCGATCGCCGAGGGAAGTTATGGAAAGGGAACGAAGGGGCGTTCGGTGCGCCATCGTTTCATGAGTTCGAGGTTGGCGCGAAACTCGGGCGTGGCGCTGTTCTTGCCTCCCTCGACATGGTCGGTAGCGACTTCGAGGTCGTAGATGGTGGCATCTTCGGGTTCGGCCGGGTCGTTGGTGTTGGCTCGCCAGGTGGCCAGCGCGGCTCGCATCGCCAGCAATTGCGACTGCATGTCGGGGTGTTCGGCCAAGTTGGTGAGTTCATGCGGATCGGCGGATAGGTCGTAGAGTTCTTCGAGAGGTCTCGTGTCGGAAAACATCCGAGCTTGAACGTCATTGAGTTGGCCATCCGCGTGCAATCGGCGCATGGCTTGCACGATGGCCTTGCTGTCTTTGTAGGCGTTGGGTTGCAAGTGAGGGCGACTGGGGAAGCCGTTGCGGATGTATTTGAATTGCTTCGTTCGGACCGAGCGGATGGCGTCGACGGTTTCATCGGCGCGATCGCGGGCGGCAAAGACCGCTTCGCGCGGAGGGCCGAGCGCCGGGCCATGCGCAGGGGAGAATAGCGGTCTCGCATGCATCGAGGATGGAACCGGCAAGCGGGCCAGCACGAGCGCCGTGGCGGCGAGGTCGATGTGTTCGACCAGATCCTCGCGTACCGAGCCACAGGCAAGCCCGGGGCCTCGGACCAGCATGGGTATATGGAGTCCACCGTCGTAGAGGAACTGCTTGTGCCGTACGTGGCTGATGCCGTGGTCGGTGATGAGGAACACCCACGTGTTCTCCAAGACACCTTCGTCGCGCAAACGATTGAGAATGGATCCCACTTGGAAATCGGTGTAGCGCACGCAGTCGAGGTATTGCGCCCAATCGGCGCGCAGGACTGGATCGTCCGGCAGCATCGGCGGCAGTTGGACCGAAGCGGGATCGGTGGTGGAGCCCAGTTCGCGTTGGACGCGTTGGGGCCAAGCAGGCTTGGGGGCTTGGCCGCGGAATTTACCGCCGTGCAATTGGACTTGGACGAAGAATGGTTTTCCGGGTTGGCGCACGGACCAGTGTTGATTGGCGTAGCACTCCTTAGGGTTCCATTCAAAGTTGTAGTCGGTTTTGGCGACGGCGACGCGATCGTTCTTTTCCAGTGCCGAGGCATCGCGTACGAAGTCTTCGAAGGTGAGGTTGTTGCAGTGGTAACCGGCTTGAGTCAGTTGAGCGGGAATCAATTGCACATCGCTGGGAAGTTGGATGAGGTGACCGGGAACGCTGGAGCGATGGTTGTGAGCGAGGATGCTGGTTTGGTAGCGGCCGGTGATCAGCGCCGAACGGGAAATGCTGCAGATGGGTGCCGTGGTGAAGGCATTGCGAAAGCGGACCCCTTCGCTGGCCAAGCGATCGAGGTTGGGCGTGGCGATGGTCGATTCGCCGTAGCAACCGAAGTTGGGAGACATGTCCTCGATGACGATCCATAGGATGTTCGGTTTAGGCGGGGCCGATCCGGTGCGGGTGGCCGGGTCGATGGCGACTTCGGGATGCTGTTCGCGAAACAGCGTGCGCAATGGGTTTTCGCTCGGGCCGACGGCATCTTCGTTGACCAGATGAGTGCGCATGTCGTCCCACCAGCGGTCGTACTGCCCGGCCAACTGCGCCGCGATTTCCGGTTCGCGTTCGATGAGATTGGTCGTTTGACCGGGATCGCGAAGGACATCGAATAACTGCCATCGCGGTGCTCGATCGCCCTGGGTGCTTACCAGGGAGTAGCGCGGATCGCGGATGGAGCATTGCTTGTAGCGATGATCCTCGGGGTTAGCACCTTTGGGCCAGCGGCCGACGTGGGTGATCAAGTGGCGATCGGACCAAGGGGCGTTTGGGTCGTCGAGCAGCGGGGTCAGATCGCGACCTTGGATTTGCGATTGCGCAGCGGCCGAGAGGGGGGCTTGTGCGAGGTTGGCCAGAGTGGGAAACAGATCGAGATGAGCGGTCAACGCATCGCATGGGCCGGGCGCGATGCGGCCAGGCCAACGCCAGAATGCGTTGGCGCGCGTGCCACCGAGCCAGGGGCTGCCTTTGGCTCCGCGCATGCCTGCGTTGAACTCCCGCGATCCCATGGCGCTGCCGTTGTCGTTCATGAAGATCACGAGCGTGTTGTCCGCGATGTCCCAGCGATCCAGTTGCTCGAGCAATCGTCCCACGTTGGCATCGACGTTATGGATCATGCCGTAGAAGTGTTGGAGATTGGCATCCAGTCCGCGACCGGAGTACCGCATCGCATCGTCGGTCTTGGCGTGGTACGGATCGTGGGGGGCGTTGGTAGCGATCCAGCATAGAAAGGGACGGTCGCTCGAACGGATGCGATCCATCCAGTCCAACGCGCGATCCATGAGGACATCGGTGCAATAGCCCGATGTGGGTTCGAAGCGGTCGTTGTGCAGCAACCAGGGATTGAAGTAATGGTTGCCGGGAGCATCGCCGCAACTGCCTGGATACGATTGGCCGATGCCACCTCCGCCGTGGATCCACGATTCTTCAAAGCCGCGCCGGCTGGGTCGGTATTCGGGTTCATCCCCCAAATGCCATTTGCCGAAAATGCCAGTGGCATAACCGGATTGTTGGAGGGTTTCTGCCAAGGTGGTTGCGGAACGGGCGAGCCGTTCCCGTTCCAAGATGGTGTGGGTCACTCCATTGTAGAACTCGTGTCGGCCGGTCATCAGTGCCGAGCGGGTCGGAGCGCAGGTTGGCGAGACAAAGAAGTTTGTGAAGGAGCGGCCCTCGCGTTCTAAACGATCCAAGTTGGGAGTCGACAGGATCGGGTGGCCGTGTGCGGAGAGATCGGCGTAGCCTTGATCGTCGGTCAAGACAACCACGATATTCGGGCGCGGTGGGCTGGCGAGGCTTGCAGGATGCATGCCCATCCCCACCAAATAGACTGCGAGTGCGAACAATCCAAAGCGATGGTTGCGAGATGCCATAGCGGAGTGCGAAGGCTGGGCCAGCGAGCGTTGCTCTGCGGCGCGATGGTAGCGCGAGCGCCGATGCAATGCGTCGAAGGTGGGGAGGAAGGAGTCGCCGTCAGTACGGGGTCGCAGGGGGCGCGAGGCAGCGCCGATGCGAAGCGCTATTGTACTTCATTCCGCGCGCGAGTTTGCGCCCAGGAGATGGCGGCTTGAGAATCGCGCCGATGCGGAGATTCGCATGCTCGCCGAAGCGGGCAGTTAGCGGTTGGTGGTCGCGGGAGAGGTCGGCGGGGGCGCTTGCGAAAGCCGGACGTTGAGGGCGCCGATGCGTTGGTAGAGTTCGGGTTGGGCAGCGTTCAGGGCGAGGCTTTGGTTGTAGTTTTGGACGGCTTGCATCAGATCGCCGGCGGACTCCCGCATGTTGCCTTTAAAGGCCCAAGCGCGGTAGTTGTTGGGATCCAAGGCGAGGGCTTCGTTGAGATATTGTTCGGCGATTTTATTCTGGTTGAATTCTTGATTGAGGCGGGCCAGTTCGATGCGAGGATCGGCCATGTTCGGGTTGCGGGCGGCCCAGTTCTTCAGCAGCGTGAAGCCTTTGTCGGCTTGCCCTTTGTCCACGAGCAACACCGCCAGACCGCGATGGCAATCGACATGGTTCGGGGACAAGTCGAGGCATTGGTTGTAGATCGACTCGGCGTTGTCGAGCATCTTTGGATCTTTGGCTGCCACGCCGAGTTTGTGGTAAGTCGAAGCGAGGTTGTAGTAGGTGTCGGGGTTTGCAGCGTCGGTTTGTTTGGCTTGTTCAAAGTACTGCAAGGCTTCGGCGTAGCGGCCTTGTTGGAACATCGCCACCCCTTTGCCGTTTTGGCTGCGAGCGCCGAAGTGACACCCGGACAGCGTGCAAAAGCACAGCAGCGCGCAGCAACACAGCAGAAGTCCCAGTTGGCTTTGGGTGCGAGTGGACGATTGCATGGCGGATCGTTGGGGGTTGAAACCGAGGACGCGGGAATGCTGCGCTGGGCGTGTTGCGTTGGGGAAGCATGCGATGGTGGTTGCATGCTCCTTCTGGAGACGCGACCCGATAGGCATAGCTGCAAACGCTTGCTCGAATCAATATCACTGGCGAGCGAGGCGATCGCGTAAGGCGATGGTTCATTGCATGGCTAGCAAACCATGCATGCGTGGGGAGATGCGGAGATTGGGTTGCGATTCCGTATTGACGCGAAGGTTGGCAAGCGGCTATCCAATGATCCCTTAAGAGGACCCGTCCAGACACTGCGGCCAGTCGAAACCAGTTTGCGACCGCAGGGAATGTCGATGGGTTGGAATTCCCGCGATCCCTCAAAAATGGATTTTTGAACATGAAGCGCATGCTCTGGGTAGCTATGGTGGCTGCGACGGTCAGCCAAGTTGGATGCGGCAGCAAAGACAGTGGCGAGACTGCCAAAGGGACCACGAGTCCAACGAACACGACGGCCAATGCGGCGACGCCAGGGCCTGCCAGCACGGGAGTGACCGGCGGAGCGATGGGCGTTCCTGCAGGAACCGCTGGAGTCGCGCCGGGCGGAGTGGCTGCATCGGCACCTGCCGGAGACGGCATGATCCCGTTGCACTCGTTGAACTTGACCAATCCCACCAAGCCCGAAGAAATCGTCGGCGCGTTTCTGGAAGGGATGCGGACCGGCAATGCGACCGTGATTGAATCGTTGTTGTCGACGCGAGCGCGGCAAGAGATCAAGGCGAAGGAATTGGTGATCGCACCGATCGGTTCGCCTCAAGCTCAATTCGAAATCGGCAAGGCCGAGTTCGCCGACCCCAAGGACCCGAACACCGTTTTGGTGCCGAGCAATTGGTTGGAGCCAGGCACCAATGGCCAAATCGCTGGCGACTACGAAGTCGTCTGGGCGTTGGTCAAGGAGCAGACCGGCTGGCGCATTTGCGAGATGGCTGTCGACACCCACCAACCGGGCGAAGAAGTCCAAGTCGTGAACTTTGAGAATTTGACCGAAGTCGCCAGCCAGTCCGAGGCACCGCGGACGGCGGCGTTGCCGAACGCTGGAACCAACGTTCCGCCCCCGGCTAGCGGCGGAGTCCCCGCGTTGCCCGTCAGCGGCAGCAACGGACTGCCCGGAACGGTTCCTGGCGGAGTGCCGGCAGGAGCGCCTGTGGTCCCTGGCAGCATCCCCAGCGGCGTGCCTAGCGTTGGCGGAGTCGGTTTGCCGCCGGTAGGAGTGCCGGGTGGCAGCGCCGTCCCACCCCCGGGAATTCCAGCCGGTGCGGGGAACGCTCCTGCGTCTTTGCCCCCGGTGTCCTCGGGCAACTTCAGTTTGCCGCCGGGCTCGGGCGCACCTCCGTTGCGTCAAAAATAGCCGCGGAAACCCCGTGCTTTCGGGAAACCGCCAATCTTTGCAACCAGCTCAGCCCTTCATGGCTTGACCTGTTTTGCTAGAATCCTCTATCTTTGTCACCCCGCAAACTCCGGTTTGCGGGGTGTGCTGATCCAGATTTCCAGTTTGAAGTTATTACGAATGGCTGAGGGGACTCCCTGCTATGGCAACTATTGAGGAACGAGTCATTGACATCGTCGCTGAACAACTCGGCGTCGAAAAAGAAAAGATCACCCGCGACATGCACTTCGTCAGTGACTTGGGTGCCGATTCGCTGGACACCGTGGAATTGGTCATGGAACTCGAAGAAGAGTTCGACATCAGCATTCCCGAAGACGCTGCCGAAAAGATTCAGCGCGTCGGCGAAGCGGTGGATTACATCGAAAAGCAGCAAGCGTAGCGTTTCGCGCGCGGCTGAGGCCGGGGACCGCATGAGCCGAGGAATCGCGCTCGACACGCATGGTTCCCGGCGAGCCGCTAACGTCTCGAAGCCTTCTCGGGCGATAGCTCTGTCCTTCTCCTTGCGATAGTCGAATGAAACGTAGAGTTGTTGTAACGGGCCTTGGGTGTGTCACGTCCATGGCCTTGGATGTTCCATCGCTCTGGCAAGGAATTCTGTCTGGCAAAAGTGGGATTCACGCGCTGTCGGTCATCGATACGACGCAGCACAAAGTCCGCTTTGGTGGCGATGTCACGGGCTTTGATCCCGGCGCGACCTGCGATGCGAAAGAAGCCAAACGGCTCGATCGCTTCGTGCTCTTTGCGATATGGGCAGCCTACCATGCGGTAGCCGATTCCGGATTGCAATTCGATCGCGAAGATCCCTTCCGATGCGGCGCCATCCTGGGCTCGGGCATCGGTGGACTCAATGAAATCGAAGAGCAGATGTTCCGGCTCTTCAGCAAAGGCCCGGATCGTGTCAGCCCCTTCACGATTCCCAAGATGATGCTCAATGCGGCCGGCGGCAACCTAGCCATTCAATATGGTCTGCGCGGCCCGAACTTTGCCGTGGCCACCGCCTGCGCCAGTTCCAACAACGCCATGGGGGACGCGCTCAAGGCCATTCAGTATGGCGAAGCCGATGTGATGCTCACCGGCGGGACCGAAGCCGCCATCACCGCCATGGGTGTGGCTGGATTCTCGAACATGAAAGCCCTCTCGACGCGCAACGATGCACCGGAAAAAGCCAGCCGTCCATTCGATCTGGACCGCGATGGTTTCGTGCTCAGCGAAGGTTGCGGTGTGTTGATTTTTGAAGAGTTGGAACACGCCAAAGCCCGCGGGGCTCGCATTTATGGCGAGATCCTGGGCTACGGCGGCTCCTGCGATGCGGGCCACATCACCGCTCCGGACGAACAAGGACGAGGTGCTGCACGCGCCATGATCAATGCGTTGGCCGATGCCAAGCTGAATGCGTCCGACATCGATTACATCAACGCGCACGGCACCAGCACCCCGCTGGGCGATAAAGCCGAAACGGTGGCCGTCAAGTCGGTCTTCGGCGATGCTGCAAGAACGGTCGCCATCTCGAGCACCAAAGGTCACTTGGGACACGCCCTCGGAGCCAGCGGCAGCATCGAGATGATCCTGTCGATCTTGAGCTGTTACCACGATGTCGTGCCTCCCACCATCAATCTGGATACTCCCGATCCGAACTGCGATCTGGATTACACGCCGCACCATCCGCGCGAACGCAAAGTGCGCTACGCCATGAACAATAGCTTTGGCTTTGGTGGTCACAACGCGACCATCGTGTGCGGAAAACTCGCATAGCCGTTTTTCCAGCGGCGAATCTTGGGGTTCTCCCCTTCCCTAACGTCCTTTGCCCCATGGGAGGCTCCGTGCGCGGCATGGTTGCCGTGCCGGTTTCGCTGGCAGTCGCGGGCGTTTTCGACGACAATGCGCCCAGCGATTTTTCTTGCGCGACTCCGCGACTCTACCATCCGAGACGAAATATGCTCCATCGATTTTGGCCAACGGGTACTTCAGGGGTGATTTCTAAGGTGGTTGCCACCGCGCTTCGGGGTGGAGCAGTTTTGGTGGCGGGTGGGCTGGCTTCGGCCGCGCGCTGCGATGAAGGGATGTTTCCAATCAGCGAGCTGGCTCGTTTGGAACTGTCCAAGCGCGGGGTCGAATTGACCCCAGAAGAAATCTTCAATACGCAAGGCGTGAGTTTGGTCGACGGTATCTGTCGCGTGAACGGTTGCACCGGCTCGTTCGTTTCGCCCGATGGGTTGATCATCACCAACCACCACTGCGCGTTCGACGCCATTCAAAAAGGAAGTTCGCCCCAGCGCGATTTGCTTCGCGATGGCTTCATCGCTAAAACGCGCACCGATGAAATCCCGGCTCCGAACTACACCGTGCGGATTACCGAAGCCTACCGCGACGTCTCCGACCAAGTCCTCTCGGTGGTCGAACCATCGCTTGGGTTTGCCGAGCGCACCAAAGCCATCGATCGACGCCGCAAAGAGCTAGAACTCGCCGCCGAAAAAGAGAATCCCGGATTGCGGGCGGAAGTGGCCGAAATGTTCACCGGCAAAACCTATGTCTTGTTCTTGTACACCTACTTGAAGGACGTGCGGCTGGTGTTCGCACCGCCGGTCTCGGTGGGAGCATTCGGAGGAGAGCTCGACAATTGGGAGTGGCCTCGCCACACCGGGGACTTTTCGTTCATGCGAGCCTACACCGCTCCCGATGGATCGGCTGCGACGTACGCGGCCGAGAACGTTCCGTACCGGCCCAAGCGGTTTCTCAAGGTCAATCCGCGCGGGGTCGAAGAGAACGATGCCGTCTTCCTGTTGGGGTATCCGGGTCGCACCGTTCGAAACCGAACCGCTAGCTTCATCGCCTACGAACAAGGGGTTCGATTGCCCGCGATCGTCGAGTTGTATGCATGGCAGATCGCCGAAATGGAAGCGGCCGGCGCCAACGATCGCGAAGTCGCGATCAAGCATGCCACGCGCATCAAGTCCTTGGCCAACGTCGAAAAGCGATCGCGCGGGCAATTGATCGGACTGCAACGGGCCGGGATCGAAGCTCGCCGGGCTGAACGCGAGTCCAAGCTGTCGCAGTCCTTGTCGCAAGCCGATCGCGAGTTGGCGACCAAGACGCTGACGGAGATCGCTGCCGTCTACGAAGAGATGCGGCAGCGGGGGCCGTTGGAGATTCACCTGCGCGAGTTGCGGACCGCGCCTCGATTGTTGGCCATCGCCCACGCGTTGTACGATGCCGCGAGCGAGCGGGACAAACCCGACTTGGAACGCGAATCCCCTTACATGGATCGCAACTACCAACAAACGTTGCAGCAGTTGCGGTTGGACGTGGGAGATTGGCACGGACCGACCGATCTGAAGATGTTGCAAGGGATGCTCGATCGTTTGAAACGCATCCCTGGGATCGATGCGATTGAACCGGTGGCCCGCGTCCTTAAAGCCAACGATTCGACCGAGAAGATCGCCGCCACATTGGTGGGCAATTCCAAGCTTGGCGACCTGGCATTCGTCAATGAATGCTTGACCAAATCCGCTCAAGAACTTCGCTCGGTCAACGATCCGGCGTTGCAATGGATGATCGATTTGTATCCGACGTTTTTGAAGATGCGCGAAAAAGACAAAGAGCGCGAGGGCAAGCTCAATCAACTCTATGGAACGCTTCTCGACCTCCAGCAGCGGGCCGAAGCGACGGGTTTTGTCCCCGATGCGAATGGGACGTTGCGGATGACGATCGGGCGAGTGGAAGGTTATTCTCCTGCCGATGCGATTGTCAAAACGCCGATCTCGACGTTGCGCGGGTTGTTAGAAAAGACCACCGGAGTCGACCCCTACATCTCGCCCGCGCCGGTGCTCGCCGCCGCGCAGCAGCGACGCTTCGGACCCTATGCCAGTCCCAAGCTCGGTACGGTTCCGGTGGCCTTCCTGTACAGCACCGACACCACCGGCGGGAACTCGGGCAGTCCGGTGATCAACGCGCGCGGGGAACTCGTCGGGGTAAACTTCGATCGGACCTTTGAAGCCACCATCAACGACTTTGCATGGGACCATCGCTATAGCCGTTCCATCGGCGTCGACATCCGATTTGTGTTGTGGATCACCGGCGAAGTGTACGGCGCTGAGCACTTGATTCGCGAGATGCGCGGCGATCGGTAATCGAGTCCGGTTAGCCAGCAATACCAAGTTTCGCATCGCGGACGGGGAGGGAGTCCCATCGGGAACGATTGGATTGCGAGAAGCTGATGTTGCTTCGAAGTACCAAATCGCCACAATCCATGGGAGGGCGTCGCGAGCAAAGCGGACGTTGCATGCGCACTAAATTGCTTGGTGCGATCGGCATGGCAACCGGACGGCTCGGATCGGCCCTCGCGGATCGGGAGCGGCATATGAAGCGGCACAGACAATCGAACTCGTCGGTTTTGGGATTCGGGGCGTTGTTGAGTTTGGTAGCGGCTGGAGTGGGCGCTCCGTCGTCGGCCCAAGCGCAAGATCTGCTCAAGCAATTGGAAGACAAGCTTCGAGGCAAGCAGCCCCCCGTTGAAGCCGTGCAACCTCCGTCGATGGAACGCGACGCAGACGTGGCAGCCGAGACGTCGGACGCTTCCACCGATCGTGTCGCAACGGAACCGGGTGAGGAGTTGCCGATGCCGGGGTCGGACGCATCCAAAGGGACGACCACCGAGCCTTCCGCGAATGCGAAGCGTCCAGGTCCGATCGTGTTCTTTCCCAAGAAGAAATCGCAGGACGCCACCAATGCACCGCGAGCCCAGGCAGCGAGTCCTGCCGGAGCATCGCCGCTTCCGACCCCAGAGCTCCCCGAAGGTGGATTCCTCGGTCTAACGCTGGAGCCAGTGATCGGGGGTGGATTCGGATTGGTTGTGGTCGATGTCGTGCCGAAGTCGCCTGCTTGGAAGGCTGGCTTCAAGTTAGGGGATCGGGTGCTCGGCGTTTCCGGTCAAGCGGTCACCACCATGGACCAATTCGCGGCAGAGATCGAAAAGGTGGCCGCCGGTTCTCCGGTGCGATTCCTTGTTCAGCGTCAAGGCAAGAGCACCAACCTTGTGGCGGTTCTTCAAGATCGCACCTTGGCTGGGCAGTTGCATGGCGCTCAGCCGAACACAGCCTTGCCGCTCAATCCGCCGATCGGTCCTTATCAACCGATCTATGGCAACACGGCTCCCAATGCGCTGGGCTTTTTAGGAGTCTCGGTCAGCGATATCTCCGACGCATTTCGACAGCAGTTTGGGATCCCCGTATATCGCGGCGCGGCGGTATCCAACGTGGTGATCGGGTCGGCGGCCGAGATGGCCGGACTGCGACCCGGGGATTGCATCGTCGAACTCGATGGTCGCATGATTCTACGGGCCGAAGATGTCGTGGATGTTTTGGCCTCTACCACTCCAGGCCAACACATCACCATCGGGTACTTTCGCGGACGGCAGCGGGTGCAAATGCAAGTTCCCCTCGTGTCCGCCGCTGCGGCTCGATCGCCGTCGGTGGATCCCTCGATGGTGGGATCGCCCATGAATGCGCGGGTGGACGTACCGGTCAACAACGAGATCCGTCCGGAGATGCTCACACCCGAGTATGTGGCCTCGCTGCATGATGAGGTCGCCCGTTTGCAAGAGCAGCTGTTGCAAACGCAGGAACGGATGCAGGCCTTGGAAGCGCAGATGCAAGCCATCGATCGACGCCGTTAAGGCGATCGCGATCAGCCGTTGCGGATCAGCGGTTTTCCATCGCGGCTGCGCGCTCGAGAGCTTGTTTGGCATCTTGGCTAGCGCCGCGTCGACGGTAGACCTCAGCCAGGTTTCGCCACGCGGGAGCGGACGGTTCCGTTGTCACCACGTGGAGTAGCACCGACTGAGCGTCTTGCAAGCGTTGCGCTTGGATCAAGCTATATCCCAGTTCGTTCGCGATGTACGAGTAGGTAGGCGCGATTTGGTAAGCGGCTTCCAGGCAAGCGACCGACTGCGAACGCAGGGTCATCGGTCGCGTGGGATCGACGACTAGTTCGCGTTCATACGTTTTGGCGAGTGCGTAGAGCAACTCGGCGGCCCAAGGATGGTGTTGTGTGCTGGTCACCATCATCTTCTTGACGTGTTCCAAGTACGCAGCGCGGGCGCGCTCGTTGGTCATGTCCGAGAGGTTTTGGCCTTTGAGAGCCGTGGACGTGTGATGCTCGACGATGCGCTCGATCCGCTTGGCTGAGTACTGGATCGTTTCATGGAAATCGGGGCATTCGTCGAGCGTGACCAAGGCTTGTTGCAAGGCGTCTTCGAGCGGGTGGTTTCTTTTGGGCTGCCGAGACGGTTGTTGGATCGGGAGCATCCCTTGTTCGTGGAGATCGAGTTCGGTCTGACGGACGAGCAACTGCAGGGCTTGCACCACTTCTTCGCGAGCGCTATGGATTGCGTTGCGCTTCAACAACGCATCGCATCGATCGAGGCGCTGTCGAACTTCGATTTCAGCGGGCTGCCATGGCGCGGGCGTTGAGCCGCTGGTGGACGGCGAGGAGAACAGCAATCGGGACGACGGGAACGAACGGTAGGAAGGTGCGACAGGAGTTGCGGTGGGAAGCGTTCGAACGTTGGACACGTTCGACGACTCCAGCCGATCGACCGGTTTCTGGTCGGGGAGACCTTGCGTGATGCGGCGTTGACCGGAGTTGCTGACGATGCGCTCTTGTGTCGGCGACGGTTGGCTCGGACCGGGAGTCAATCGCACGATGGCCGGTGGCGGAAGGTTGGGAGTGATTGCGGGCAACCGCTCCGGCAATGTCGTGGGGAGCGCGGGGGGCAAGACTGCGGTGTTGCTATTGGGAGCGGAACGCGACGCCGTTGTGGAGGCATCGTCGTTGGGGGCAAGGGGAATGCCCAACGCGGGGACTCGGTTCCAGTTTCCAGCGGCGCGATCGGCCGTCGCGGTCGCCGAAGGGACGAGCGGGGCGATGCCGGCGGTCTGGGTACTGCGCGTGGAAGGAGCGGCAACAGGAACGGGGCTCAATAGCTGTACCTTGGCTGCCGGTGCAGCGGGGGCTACTGGAGTGGCTGGGGCTACCGGGGTGGCGGGTTGAGTTCCGCCATCGTGCAAGCTCACCCGAGCAGGCGCTTCGGTAGCCGGGATAGCAGTTGGAGGCAGTGCCGTGAACGGTTTGCTCCAGGGGGAGGCCGGTTGTTGTGCGGCGGCGGGTGCCTGGAACGATTGCGAATAGCCGCTGAGGGATCCTACGGAGCCCGCGAGCATCGGGATCGCGGCCAGGAAGGCAGCGTTCGCGGCATGTCGGTACCACAGCGATGCAGCAAACGGCGACGGCAGCCATCGCCCGTTGGCGGTTCTTGGGTCGTTGCGGTGCACGCATTTGGACCGCATGTTCCAACTCCTCGTTTGATTGCGACTTTAGATGGGCGCGGACCCGACGGCGAGAGTGCGGCGGTCGTTGGCTGACCACCCGGCCCTCGCCTAAATGGACAGGGCCACCACGGAGGGGGTCCGTACCTTCGGAGTATTCGGAACAATTGCACGAATCGAATCAGTCGCGTCGCTACATGCGAGGTGGACTTTTCGTATGCCATCGATTCGATCGGAATAATGCGTACGGTCTGCCTAGTTTGCCAGGGCTCTCGCGCCGTTGGAGTTTCGGCTGGGGCTGGCTACAATCCTCATCCAGCGGCATGCCGGTGCGCAGTGTTCTCGCACTCGCTGATTCAATGCTATCACCACGACGGAAAGTAGGTTTTCATGAGCGCCATACAGCGTGTTGCCATTCTTTTTGCGGGGGGGCCTGCTCCAGCGGCCAATGCGGTGATTTCTTCCGCAGCATTTTCGTTGCTCAACGCCGGGGTCGAGGTGCTTGGGATCAAGCACGGTTACTCGAACTTGATCGATTTCGATCCCTCGCAGCCGCTGGTCGAGGGCAAGCATTACATCCGGTTCACGCTGGAGTCGCTGGAGTTTATGCGAACGGAAGGGGGCATTCGGATCGGTACCGCCCGCAGCAACCCGGGCAAAGTCGTCACCAGCCCAGCGGATTTGCACGATGCGACCAAGACGGCGCCGCTTCGACGCGTCTACCAAGCGTTGCGCTCGCTGGGAGTCGATGCGCTCGTAAGCATCGGCGGCGATGACACGCTCAAGACCGCCAACAAAATGAAGCTGTTTCAAGACACGCTGCCGGCCACCGAAAAGCGGATGCCGGTGATCCACTTGCCCAAGACGATCGACAACGACTATTCCGGGATCGACTTTACGTTTGGGTACTTCAGCGCTGCAGAAGTCCTGGCGGGTGAGATCCGCAACCTCAACCGAGATGGTGCGGCGGGTCAAGCTTACTACCTTTGCGAAGCCATGGGGCGTTCGGCAGGCTGGTTGGCCTACGGAGCTGCGATCGCCGGAGACGCTTGCATGGTGCTGAGCGTCGAAGACATCGTCGGCCCACTGAAGAACACCGAGACGGTGAAGTTGCCCGATGGCACGACCAAACAGCGTACCGTGATGAACATCGATGCTGTCCTCGACCGCATGGTGTCGATGATGTTGGCTCGCGAGAAGATCGGCCGCAATTATGGAGTGATCGTGATTGCGGAAGGGCTCGCGGAGTATCTACCCGAGTCGTATCTGCAAGGCATCACCCGAGACGATCACGGTCACATGGCAATCGCCAACGTCGACATCGGCAAATCGCTCGCCCGACTCTTGGGGGAAGCCTACAAAAAGAAGACGGGCAAGACGCGCAAGATCAATGGTCTTCAAATGGGGTACGAGTCGCGCTGTTGCGTTCCGACCGCCTTCGACGTCATGCTCGGTTCCCAGATCGGTGTCGGGGCGTTTCGCGCGTTGATCGAGCAGAAGCTCAATGGAGTCATGGTCTCCGTGGGCGGGCAGTTCGAAATGTCTTTCGTTCCCTTTGAGCAGTTGGTCGATCCGAACACGCTGGTGACCAAGGTGCGATTCATCGAGACTGCGAGCGATTTCCATCGGCTCGCACGCTTGCTGGAACAGCCGACCTCGTAACGCAGCCTGTCGCGTGGTGGCATGGGGCGGCTCCGCAGGCAGTCCCGTGCGACGGAATCTCCCGGCCGGCTGGCCCCGGATCACTCCGTTGGGGTGTCTGCCGACCACGGAGCGATGGGGCTGCCATCGGGGCCTTTGGCTTTGGCTGGAGTGGAGCCGCGCAGACTGGCCACGTAGGCGGAGACCATGATGATGTCGTTGGGGTTGGGGATGCGTGTGGCCCATGCGGGCATGGCCCCCCCGGCGACTCCTTCGTTGATGACTTTGACGATGTCGGTCACTTTCTTGATGTGCTTGTAGTTGTCATCGCAGAGGTTGGGGCCGATCAATCCACCTCCATCGGCGCCGTGGCACGACGCGCAGTTCATCTTGAAGATCGACTTGCCCACTTCGTTCCATTCGGGCTCGTTCATGAAGCGCACCAACGTGGCCGCATCCGGGGTGAGCGGACCGAGGTCTGCGTATTTCTTCTTTTGGTTCTCGTCCATCGCCGTTTGGAACTGCTCGGGGAGGGATCGGCCGGGTGCGCCCACGTGAAAGTAGAGCAAGTAGAACGGGGACAACACCACGGTGATCACGAACAGCCATTTCCACCAACCGGGCAATGGGTTGTCGTATTCTCGGATGCCGTCGTAGGAGTGTCCCAGGGTAGCTTCGGGGGAGTTGGTTCCGGAGGAGGAGTTCATTCGTTTTCCCTTCCGATCGGGTTGGGGGATTCTTGGGCGGGTGGGAGTCTAGGATCGACGACTTCGTCGGTGAGCGGGATGGCTCCGAGTCGGTCGGTGGTTTCTCGGCTGAGCAGCATCGACCACAGGACGATGGCTGCAAAGCACATCGCGAACAAGACGAGCGCGATCTCGTCAAATACCGAGTAATCCAGCCACGAGACAACGTCTTTTAACATCGCATTGCACCTGAGCTTAGCTTTTTTAGAAGCTTAGCATGTTGGGGCTATTGGGCTCCGGCGTCCGCATCTGGAGTGGCGGCATCGGCGGTGGCTTCCATCACCGGGGCAGCGGCTGGGGTTGCGACTGGCTCTTCGGGTTTGAAGAGGTCCGTTCCCAAGCGTTGCAAGTAGGCGATGAGGGCGATGGCGGTGGAGTCCTTGATCAAGTGACCGTTGTACTCGACTTGGCCGCTTTGAGCGACGATTTCGGCGGCCACCTTCTCGGCTTGTTGGCGCGCGATGTCGGCCGACTGGCTCGGGTCGAAGTCGTACTTGGCTCCCAGGAATTGGGCGGCTCGCACGCGCGGTTCGATCTCGTTGTAATTGAGCCTCTCTTCGAGCAAATGCCGATAGCTTGGCATGACGGAGCCTTCGGAAACGAACGATGGGTTTTCGAAGTGGCTCCAGTGCCAGAAGCCGCTGGTTTGCTTGATGCCGATGCGGGCCAGATCCGGGCCGATGCGTCGCGATCCCCATTGGAAGGGGTGATCGTAGACCGATTCACCGGCTTTGCTGAACTCGCCGTACATCAGCTTCTCTGCCACCATTGGGCGGATCATCTGCGAGTGGCAGTTGTAGCAGCCTTCGGCGACGTAGATGTCGCGACCGGCCAATTCCAACGGCGTGTACGGTTTGACCGTATTGATGGTGGGAATGTTGCTGCGGATCAGGAACATCGGGATCATTTCAAACGCGCTGGCAACCAACACGGCGAGCACGGTGAAGATTGTGAATCGCACCGGCCAGTGTTCCCAGCGGCGGTGCCAATCCATGCTTGCGACCTTGTCGATCTTGGTGGCCAACTCCAGCACCGGGGTGCCATCGAGATTGCTGTGAAGAACGACCGGTTCGACGTAGCCTGCGGACAATCGAGGTGCCGAGTAGACGGGGACTTCGTAGGTCTTGGGACGGGTGCTCCAAGTCATCACGGCATTGATGGCCAGCATCACCACACCGAGGACGTACAAGACACCGGCGCCCACGCGTGTCCACCAAAACGGAACGATCGTTTGGACGGTTTCCAGGAAGGTGTAAAGCAAGTCGCCGTTGGGCTTGAGGGCCCGCCACATCAAGCCTTGCGTGATCCCCGCAGCATAGATGGGGATGATGTAGAGCAAAATCCCGATGGTGCCGATCCAGAAGTGCCATTCGGCCATCTTGGTGCTCCAGAGCTTGGTCTGGTACAGCCGAGGGAGCAACCAATAGATCATGCCAAACGTCATGAAGCCGTTCCAGCCGAGAGCGCCGGAGTGAACGTGCGCGATGGTCCAATCGGTGTAGTGCGACAGGGCGTTGACGCTCTTGATCGACAGCATCGGGCCTTCAAAAGTCGCCATGCCGTAGAATGTGATCCCGACGACAAAGAACTTCAGAACCGGGTCGGTGGTAACTTTGTGCCATGCGCCGCGCAAGGTCAGCAGTCCGTTGATCATCCCGCCCCACGAAGGCATCCACAGCATCACGCTGAAGAGCATTCCAAAGGTGCTGGCCCACTCGGGTAACGCGGTGTAGTGCAAATGGTGCGGACCGGCCCAGATGTAGATGAAGACCAACGACCAAAAGTGGATGATGCTGAGTTTGTAGCTGAACACGGGGCGTTCGGCCGCTTTGGGGAGGAAGTAATACATCAATCCCAAAAAGGGCGTGGTCAAAAAGAACGCCACGGCGTTGTGGCCATACCACCACTGCATGAAAGCATCCTGAACGCCAGCGTAGATGCTGTAGCTTTTGCCCAGTCCGATGGGGACGACCAAGCTGTTGAAGACGTGCAGCACGGTGACGGTGACGATGGTGGCGATGTAGAACCACAGGGCCACGTACATATGGCGTTCGCGGCGATTTAGGAGGGTCATCATGAAGTTGCCGCCGAAGAACAGCAGCCACACCACGGCGATGGCCAAGTCGATCGGCCATTCCAGTTCGGCATACTCCTTGCCCTGGGTGATGCCCAGCGGCAACGTCACCGCGGCCGCCACGATGATGGCTTGCCATCCCCAGAAGTGCAGGCGGCTCAGGACGTCGCTCCACATTCGGGCTTTGCACAGCCGCTGGGTGCTGTAGTAGACCGCAGCGAAGATCGCATTGCCGGCGAACGCGAAGATGGCGGCATTGGTATGCAGCGGTCGCAGCCGAGCGAAGGAGAAGATGGCGGCGATATCGCTCCGCAGGCCATCGACGAGCCAAGGGGCTGCCAAGAGGACGCCGACGAGAACCCCCGCGGCGGTACCGACAAAGCCCCAGAAAATGGTGGCCGTGACAAACATGCGTACGATGCCGTCATCGTAGCTGAAGTGTTCCAGCGCCTCGGACTCCGAGGTGGTAGTGGTGGTTTGCAACATAACCGAAGAATCGTCCAAAGTCGTGTGGGGGAGCGACAGCCAAACGCGTCGCTCGGAAGGAGGTCGGCGCAGGCGTTAACGAACCAATCCTATTCTAACTGGTGCATCGGTCGTTGTTCACCATCAATGCAGCCGATGGCTTGCGATTCGTCCGCGACAGATTGAAGCATTTCCAGTCTTTTCGCTATTGTTGCTGCGAAATATGCGATGTCTCTTGGGCGGTCCCGCACCCGAGCTGATTGAAACACAGAGGCACGGAGATCACACAGAGAGGCAGAATCTCTCAATCCGAACCTGCCCCAACGGTGCTCTCCCCTCTCTGTGTCCTCTGTGACTTTGTGTTTCCAAAAAGCCGCGCGCACCCGAGCCGATTGAAACACAGAGGCACAGAGATCACAGAGCAAGTCGGACTGAGATTGCTTCGATCGAAATGAACTAAGCAGCGGTCTGCGTCGATGGCTTGGTCGTGGCCAGTCGGCCGCCCATCCATATACCCGCAACGCCGGCAATGACGACAGCAAAGAGGTACCACGTGGGACTGCGCGCGTATTGACCCGCTTCCGAGAAGCTCAAACTGTCGAGCGTCTTGCCCTCCGGCAGCGGTGGCGGCGTGACCCCAAGTGCCAACACCGCATTGAGGATCCCGAGCACGAGAATCATGCCGATCAAGATGCGGATCGCCAAAGAGTGTTTCGGGCCCGCCAGCCACGCGGCCAGCGCGCCCGCGGCGATGGCGCCCAGCCCGCCGGCCAAGAGCTGAATCACACTCCAGCCCAAGCTGGCCGTCCGCGATTCGCCCTCGAACGCAAAACGGTTCCCGAGGGTGAACCACGTCGCGGCAATGCAGCTCAGAACCACGATCACCATCAAGACGTACCCGGCAATCGCACTGAAAATGGCTCGGATCATCGCAGCAAGCTCCCGGATTTGGGACAGAGGTGGGGCACCATTGGGACAGCGGTAAAACGCGAAACACGTCTAGATGGAACAGCTCCCATGGAACCCAATCAGTGTAGCTCGACTCGAAGCAGGTAGACGGATCGGCCGGCAAGATACCTGGTCCGAGATTTCGTACCCGAAGTGGAGGAGCGGCGGTGATTCGCGCGGGGATTGCCCGGCAAAGCCCCTAATTGGGAGAAAACTTCCAGGGAAGCCCGGTCCGCGCGCGACCCCTGACTTTGGCGGAAAAGTCAACCCAGATTACTGGACCCTACCGGTTTGGCGGTTCATAATTCGCTTGGTGTCAGGCGGTGAAGTTCGCGTGAAGCTTTGCGGGACGTAGCGGTTTTTACCGTTGTGCCGGATGCGAAACGGACTTTCAGCCTGCAATCGAGGCGATTGGACCGCGAAGTCTATTTCCGGGCATTTAGTCTGGAATCTAGGCCGTCCGTTCGCCTGAGTGCACCCCAATTCCCCGCTCTCTGGGTTGTAGGGTTCACGGGCGGACGCAGGATCTACTGGCCGCACGTGAGATCTTCGTGCGAGCAACGCTCCACGCGGAGGTCCGCAGCGCACCTTGATTGGCATCGCCGTTTTGTCGTCGGATGAGTTTTTCAACCCAACCCTTTTGGAAACATCGAATGAGAATCGTTCATCGAGCAGCGGTCCGAGGGCTGGCGCTCAGCGCAGCGCTAGTGCTCGGCCTCGCACCCCAATATGCTTCCGCGCAAGAAGCCCCCGCCCCGGACTTTCCTCCTTTTGAAAAGGTCATCGAAGGCTACACCAAAGTCGAGTCCAAATCGCCTGACCGAGGTGCCTTGTGCAACGTCTGGACGCGCGAGAAAGACGGCCAAGTCCTCCTCGAACTCCCGAAGGACTTCGCATCCAAGAAGTACTTCATCGCTCTGACCGTCAGCAGCGGGGACAAATTCGCCGGCTTGCAAGCCGGTGACTACTACGTCTACTGGCGGCTCTACAACAAGCGCTTGGCCCTCATCCTGCCCGAGACCGGCATCCGATCCAACGGCGAACCCGAGTCGAAGTCCTCGGTGAAGCGTTTGTTCACCGACACCGTATTGCTGGACATTCCCATCGTCACCATGGTGCCTCGAGGCGGTCCACTGATCGACGCCGATGCCCTGTTCGTCGGTCAAGCATCCAAGTTCTTCGGTCCAACGGTCCGCGTGCAAGACCCGCAATTGACCAAGATCGTCAAGGCCAAGCCGTTCACCAAGAACACCGAACTGGCCTTTGAAGTCGTCACCGCAGGTGGCAAGCTGCAAACGATTCACTATTCGTACAGCGAAGTTCCCGAAGACACCGGATACAAGCCGCGCAAGGCCGACCAGCGCGTCGGTTACTTCGTCACCAACTTCACCGACCTGGGTAGCTACGACGACGACAAGAAGCGCGTGCGTTACGTCACCCGCTGGCGATTGGAAAAGCGCGATCCAAGCTTGAAGGTCAGCCCACCGGTGACCCCGATCCGCTTCTACATCGAACACACCACGCCCGTTCGCTATCGCCGCTGGGTGAAGCAGGGTATCGAGTATTGGAACAAGGCTTTTGAAAAGGTCGGATTCTCCGATGCGATCGAAGTTCTCTACCAAGATCCTCGAGCTCCCGAGACGATGGACCTCGACCCAGAAGATGTGCAATACAACTTCATCCGCTGGCTCAACAACGACATCGGCACCGCCATCGGCCCGAGCCGCGTCCATCCGCTGACCGGCGAAATCCTCGATGCCGACGTGGTCCTGACCGACGGTTGGATCCGCCACTTCAACTTCCAATACCACGACATGATGCCCGAACTGGCGATGGAAGGCATGAGCGCCGAAAACCTGGAATGGTTCGGCTCGCATCCCAACTGGGACCCTCGCGTGCGATTGGCTCCTTCGGGCAACCAACGCCATGTGCAAGACCTGTTCGCGGCACAAGCCCGTTTGCCCTACGCAGGGCATCCCATGACTCGCACCGATACCAAGCTCATCGGCGGAAACCCCTTCGATGGCCTCTTCGGTCGCCCCAGCCAAGTCAACGGATACTGCGCCGCAGCTCACGGCATGCAAATGGACATGTCGATGGCGCGTTTGGCACTCGATCTGATGGACGAAAACGGTAACTTCTTGGCCGAACAAGATCCTGCGCCGCAGCCACCTGCAGCCGGTGCCGAGAAGAAGCCTGAAGAGAAGAAGGCGGACAAGCCCAAGGAAGACCTCCTGGATGGCATGTCCGAATCGTTCATCGGTCCGTTGTTGGCAGAACTCGTCGCGCACGAAGTCGGCCACACCCTCGGACTCCGTCACAACTTCAAGGCCTCGAGCAACTTCAGCTTGAAGGAAATCAACTCCAACGCGGTCAAGGGTCAAAAGACCATTGCCACATCGGTGATGGACTACTTGCCCATCAACATGCCTTACCAACTCGAATCCGAAACCCGTGGGGATTACACCATGATCGGGATCGGACCCTACGACTATTGGGCCATCGAGTACGGCTACAGCCCCGATGAGAGCAAGCTTCCGGAGTTGCTCAAGCGAGCCAGCGAACCTGAGCTCCAATACGCAACCGACGAAGACACCAACGGACCCGATCCGCTGGCTCGACGCTACGACTACTCGAAAGATCCGCTCGATTACTGCGAAAACCAAATCCGTTTGGTCAAGCTCTATCGCAGCCGATTGCTCGACAAGTTCGTCAAAGATGGCGATAGCTGGAGCAAGGCTCGTCGCGGATACGAACTGACCCTCGGCGAACAAACCAAGACCCTGAGCATGATGGCTAACTGGGTGGGTGGAGCCACGGTCAACCGCGACAAGAAGGGGGATCCGGGCAACCGAGCCTCCTTGATCCCGATCCCAGCCGATCAACAACGCCGCGCATTCGACTTCGTATTGCGCAACGCGTTCCGCGATGATGCGTTTGGATTGACCAACGAGATCCTCAGCCGAATGACGGTCGACAAGTGGGCCGATGAAGGGGTTCGCTCCATGGGCGAATCGACCTTCCCCATCCACGATCGCATCCTCGGAGTGCAATCGAGCGCTCTGACGCTGTTGATGAATCCGACGACTTTGCGACGTGTGTTCGACAACGAGCAATTGGTTCCCAAGGACCAAGACGCCGTGACCTTGCCAGAAGTCATGGACAAGCTCCAAGCCGAAATTTGGTCCGAACTCGATGCCAAGGTCGAAGGGGAAGTCAATGCACGCAAGCCGCGCATCAGCTCGATCCGTCGCAACCTCCAGCGCGAGTACCTGGAACGTTTGATCGACCTCGCGATCCCGGCCGGGAACGTGAGCAAGCCGGTGACTTCGTTGGCGTTGGTTCAGCTCAAAGAAGTCAAGCGCCGCATCGATGCAGCGCTTGAAGGCAAGGCTGGACTGGATCCGTACTCGGTCGCTCACTTGACCGAGTGCCAACTCCGCATCACCAAGGCGATCGACGCGATCTACGTCTACAACCAAACCTCGGGTGGTGGTGGCGGTTCGCAGATCATCGTCTTGGGGCAGAATGTCCCAGCGACCGTCGCGCCTGCGAGCCAAGACACCGTCGTGGTTCCAGCAGACGTGATCCCTGTCGCTCCTGCAGGTTCGGACATGCCGTAATCGGGCACCTGAGCTAACTATTCAGCATCCGCAAAGAAGGGATGGTTTCGCGACCATCCCTTTTTTCGTTTTGCAATTCGCTCACGCGCTGTTGTCAGAAGGTTACTTGAGCGTGAGCGGACGCCGCGGAGGCCGGACGTTCGTCGTGCGACCGAGGATCTCGCGCAGGATCTGTTGCTCTAACTCGGTGTCGTTCTCTTGACGGATCCAGCCCAGGGTGATGGGTTGGCCTGCCAAGTTCGGATTGGTCCGAACGATGGAACCATCGTGCCGTGCGATGGCGGAGCCTTCGGATGAGTTCATCGAGCGATCGACATCTTCGAGCTCTTTGATGACTTCGACCCCGACGGTGAAGCCTTGCTCGGTGGGAATCACGCGCACGAAGCAAGTGCGACGGATCGTTTGCAGCGTACTTTGCATGCGCTGGTAGCCATGGGTAGCGGCTTTGCGCCATGGCTCCAGGTAAGTCGGGCTTTCTTCGGGGTACGTTTCCAATCGCCCCTCGAGCCACTGCACATCGTCGCGGGCGGCTCGCTGCTCGCTCTTGATTCGAAAATAGTCCTCGACCGTATCGACGATTTGATTCCAGAGGAACTCGCTATCGTTGACATTGACCGAGATGGGATTGGTCAAGGTGATTCGATCGTTGAGCGGTACCGAGGGAATCATCCACGCGGTCGAGCGCTGCAAGTAATTGCATCCCGTCACCAACGACGATGCCATCAGGGCCGAAACCCCGAGAATCATCCCTAGTCGTTTGGAGTTGGAACGCAGCATGCGACGGCTCTAAGGCTCAATAGTTTCAGGAGGGTTCGATTCGATGCGCCCAGTCAATGCACTCGGACGAGATCCCGATGGGCATTCGCGCATGG
>JBKCUI010000293.1:0-2056 GCA_046318495.1 Pirellula sp.
CTCGTACTCGTACTCGTCGCGCGGCGATTTCGATTATGAGCAGGGTAGGAGAACCACAGCGCGGCGATTACGAGCACGAGCACCGTCCTGACGGACTGAGCACGAGCAGGGTAGGAGAACCACAGCGAGGGGATCAAGCCATTTGCATCTGCCAACAGAACCGCGCATGGCGGGATGGGCTATCGCCAGCGGATGGAGCGCAAATCGCGAACGACGGATCCGGCATACGCCTCGGGCAGCGGCGCGTTGTTGGGGCGGACGACGGCGACCGTTTGCACTCCGGCGGCGGAGGCGGCTTCCAGTTCTCCCAACACATCGGTGAAGAAGACGATCTGTCCGGGAGCAAGCCCGCATTGTTCGGCGATGGTGCGGTAGCTATCGGATTGACGTTTGGGTCCCGTGGTCGTGTCGAAGTATCCGGTGAACAGCGGCGTGAGGTCGCCTTGAGTGGTGTGACCGAAGAAGAGTTTTTGCGCCAAGATGCTGCCTGAAGAATAGATCTTCAAATCGATGCCGGCATCGCGCCATTGCTTGAGGGCCGGCACAACATCGTCAAAGACTTCGGCTCGCAGTGCGCCGGATCGGAAGCCGGATTCCCAGATGCGACCTTGGAGGGCCTTGAGTCCTGTCGACTTGCTATCGCCATCCATGAGCGCCAGCACGTGTTGCAAGACCGCTTTCATCGCAGCGGTTCGATCGACATGCGGGGCGTCCCACGGGCTTTGGTGGGTGGCAAACCCGGCATCGCGAGCGAGCTGTTCTCGCACTTCGCAGAGCTCTGCCGTGTCCCATTGCGATTCGAGGTGGCGTCCCAAATGCTCGCGCACGAACGGGAACATCACATCGTACACGAAGCGGATATCGGCGACGGTACCTTCGATATCCAGCAACGCGCATCGCGCTGAAAGCACCACGGATTCTGGCGCGGGCGATTCAGACAAAGGCGATTGGGGCACAGGGACTACGACTTCAAAAGAGGTTTGGCGCCCGACTGGGCTCCGACGTAGTTCGGTCCAAAGCACATCGGGCTGTAGTTGCTATGCACGCCTGCGTCGACGTAGTGAGGAGTCCATCCCGAGACATCTTCGAAGAATCGGATGCAGCGGATGTGGCGATCATCGCATAGGTTGAACCAATGCTTGGTCCCGCGCGGCACGTTGATCATGTCCCCGCTTTCGACCGTGACGGCGAACACCGGGCCGTTTTCGGGATGGAGATGAAACACCCCTTTGCCTTCGACGGTGAATCGGACTTCGTCTTCGGAGTGGGTGTGTTCTTTGTTGAACTTCGAGAGCATGGCATCGAGGTTCGGGGTTTCTGGATGGACATTGATCACATCGGCCGTGACGAATCCACCCGCTGCCTTCACCTTTTCGATTTCAGGAGCGTACTCGGCCAAGATATCCGCATCGGTAGCCGATGGCTTGAGGCGGCCTTCCACGGCCCAATGCTCATACCAAATCCCGAACGGCTTGAGGAACGCAGAGATTTCTTCAGGGGAGGTCAACGTGCGGTTTTGGTCGGGAATGTTTACGGTGGCCATGATCGATTTCGAGAGGGAATCGTTGGGGTGAATCCTCGCCCCAGGACTAGGGCGAGGGAGGGATCAGATTCAAAAGGATCGAATCGGGCTGGAACGAAGTGCAAACCGGATGCCGCGAGGAATCAAGTTCCAACGCATCGCGACGGGTTTACTTGTCGCCTTCCTTCTCCTTGGGCTCATCCTTCTTTTCGTCCGACGGCTTATCGTCCTTGGGTTTTTCGTCGGAGGCAGCGTTGTTGCTGGAACCACCACCCATGCCAGCGTACGGATCTCGGGAGACCCCTGGCGGTGGTTCGGCGCTGGTGTTGGTGCCAACGACGTTTTCCTTATTGCGAACTTTGGCTTCTTCTTCGGCGAAGGAAATGTTCTTGAGGACCTCGGGGACCAGGAAGGCAGCGACGCCGGCGCCCAACATCAAGGGGATCAACCACATCAGGTTGGAGGTGCCGCGCCGCGGGGCGGGGGCAGGAGCCGGCTGCAGGTGACTATTCGGGTCAGGATTCGCGTTGGACA
>JBKCUI010000294.1:0-3305 GCA_046318495.1 Pirellula sp.
CCCATAACTAAAAATCTAAAATCATCTTCCGAGGGAGATCTTTATAAAAGTCAAGGATTGGTAGCGTGATAGCGCGCCGCCAGCCTGCCCGTTGCAAAACAGGGACTTGCAAGGTCGCGAGGGTTGGGAGCTCGGAACGACGATTCATTGGGGGGAAACCTGGGTGCGACCTCGGATCGGATGAGTTCGTGCTAGCACCGGGCACGGTCCTGCGCAGGAGCCGTGCTCCGCACCGTAGCGAAAGCTCCCGCCTCGGACCTGCTCTTGCGAGAGAACGCTGTTCGATGCTTGACAATCAAGGGTCCCTCCCCTAGATTCGCAAGCTTTGCCTGTTCGGGCAAACGACCCCTGTAAACGCCATTGAGACGATTTTTCCACCTCCTCTTTGGACATCGATTCGACAGCCGCGCTGGAACGGAACCGGAAGCCCCTCCGAGATGAACCGCAGCGCGAAATGAGTCCTTGCAATCCCATATGAAAGATCTACCTGCGATCGCGCGGTACATGCGACTCCCCGAGGAGCAACTCCGCTTCCCTGTCGAACTTCTCAATCAAGGATACGAGCCCAACTACTTGGCCACGTATCGCCCTGATGAGTTGGGCGGGGTGGATGTTCAGACGCTCGCGAAACTGAAGCGTGCTGTGGAGTACGAGGGCAAGCTTGCTGCGCACAAGCTCCGCGTTCAACAAGGACTGGAACGCGATCAGCATTGGACCGACACGGTCGGAAAGGTGATCGCGGAATGCACGTCGATTTCTCAAACCGACAGCATCGCGCGGTACTTGCGAGGCAAACGCAGTGCCAAGTCCTTCGCCGACACGCATCCGAACGTCGAGAAGCTCGGGCAAGCTATTCTCGTCATGCAGTCCGATGCACCCAAGGACTTTCCGGCTTGGGTGGTCGAACAGATCGGTTGCACTCCGGAGCAGGTCGATGAACTGGTGCAACAGACGAAGTATTGGATGCAATTGCTGATGTGCGAGGACGCACAGCTTATTTTGCAACTGCAACGAGCCGTGCTTCGCAATGCAAACGTGTCTGTCCAAATTCTGCCCGAGCCGTCCAAATCCTCGGACGCTACAGCCGAGCCGTCCGCCGGGGATACGACTCCAGCTCCCGCAGCCAGCGAGTCTCCAGTCAACGTAGTTCCAACGGCCGAGCCTGCACCCGAAATCGTCGTCGAGGAGGGAGTGCCGACACCTGCAGGCGATGCGGATGCATCGCCAGAGGCCGCTTCGGAGACGGCTCCGGTCGCTGCCGCAGCACCGCAACCAGACGCAGTCGTCGCTCCGTTGATCGAGCAGTTCCACCAGGGACGCAAGCAGAACAAAGGGCTCAAGACCAAGAGCCTCTCGGAGAAGCAACTCTCGCCCCGGCAGCGTCGCCGTCGGTGGTTGCGCAGCATTGTCGAGTCGTATGCCAAGCTCAAGAAGCCGCTCCGAGCGCTGACTCCTTACCAAGTCTTGATGTTCTCGCGAGGCATTCGCTCGCAGATCATGCAAATGCAGTTTCATCAAGACCTGCGTCCGCTGATTCAAGCATGCCGGGATTCGCTTTGCTCAGGTCGGCATCCGATGCACCCGTTGCTCATGGAAGTTGCCGAAGGCGGATTGAAGGAAATCATCCTGCCGCGGTTGCACCAAGATGTTGTGGCGATCTTTGAAGAAGATGCCAACCAAGAGTTGATCGAAGCCGCTGTCCTCCATCTGCAATCCTCGCTGTTGCAACGTCCCGTGCGCGGCCATCGCATCTTGCTGATCGATGCAGTCGGGCAAAAGACAGCTGCCGTCGCCATCGTGGATGCGTCCGGGAACGTGTTGGCAACCGGAGAATTGCCTTGCAATTCGAGCAAGCCGGATGTTGTGGCGCAAAACGTCACCACGCTCGGCCAGTGGGTTCATGCGCACCACGTCACGTTGATTGCGCTTTCGAATGGTCACGCACGTCGCTATCTGATCCACTCAGTGGCAGAATTGATGAAGCAATCCTCGGAAGGATCGCTTTATTGGACCATTTTGGATCGTGCCGGCGCCGATGCGTTCTGTTTGACACGCACCTCGTTGGTGGAATTGCCTCGCATCTCGCGACGTCATCGCTCTGCGGTGTGGCTGGCTTGGAAGCTCCAAGACCCACTGCGTCAAATCCTCAAGGTAGAACCGGCTCGATTGCGACTCGGTTCCTACCAACGCGAGCTCCCGCAACAAGAATTGGAAACCGCGCTGCACGAATCGATTTCTGCGGCTATCACCAAAGCCGGTGTCGATGTGCTGTCGGCCGATGTGGATGTGCTCAAACGCATCCCTGGTATGACCGATGCCGCTGCCAAACGCATCGCGGCCGACCGTCAAGCGGGAAACATCACCAACCGCGAAACCTTGATGCGCTCGCTTCGCGAAACGCTGTCGGAGAACCAAGCTCGACAAGCGATTGGGTTCCTGCGAGTCTACGGTAGCGAGAACACGCTCGATGGAACCATCATCCACCCTGAGGACTATCGTCTCGCTCAACGGTTGATCGCGCACGCCGAGTTGCCCGCGCCGCCGGCGACGCCCGAAGGCTGGACCAAACCCGACTATGAGAAGATCGCTGCCGCCCATGCAGCCGTCGCCTCCATGGCGCTCGAATCGACGCTGTCGGAAGAGGTCGATGCATACGGCTTTGAAGCCAGCTCGGTCGAGATCAATCCCAACTTCGGAGTTCTCGATACCCCATCGGCGGAAGACGTCGAGGGTGAGGGAGATTCTCAGACTCCAAGCGAAGCCAGCGATGCCTCCGCGACCGCGAGCTCCGAATCGGAATCGCCAAGCGAAGAACTCGCATCCGAGTCCGTCACCCAAGAGGAGATTGCAGCTGTCGCTGACGACGGAGCAGTTGCCGATGCGCCCGCGGATGCAGCAGTCTCCGATGCGCCAACGGCAAGTGACGATGCAGACGCGTCCTCCAACGCTGCCGAAGCGCGCACTTCGCATCGCATTCCCGAAGTGACATTCGAACCGCTATCGAAGCCCGCTCTCAAAGTCGATGCAGAAAAACTGGCTCGCAGTTGGCAAGTCGGACGAGCCAAGTTGATGACAGTCGCGGCGGCGTTGCAGTTCCCATTCGCCGATTCTCGCGATTTTCAGTTCCCGGTGCCGTTGCAAGCCAAGGTGCCAAAGCTCGACACCTTGCCTCCAGGCACCATGCTGCAGGCGTTCGTCATCGGCGTCGCCGACTTCGGTGTGTTCGTGGAACTCGGCCCCGATTGCAGTGGATTGGTACACATCAGTCGATTGGCTGCGGAATTCGTTGAGGATCCACACCAATT
>JBKCUI010000295.1:0-5431 GCA_046318495.1 Pirellula sp.
ACGCTGGATCCAGGGAATCGCCCTCAGCGGGGAAATCTTCGGCCAGACATCGCGCGAGCGTCCTCCCGAGGCGAACTGAAGCGTCGAGACCGGGTGAGAGGCCTTTTTCTGAGATCGCCAATCGAACTCGGCTGCGTAGACGCTGCGCGACGAATCTTGTCAACCCGCCTGCATCAGGCGTTTTAGCGGGCCATTCCCGAATCGAGATGAGGCGCAGCCAGGCCCCAGCCAGCGACGACGGTGGAACGGGGGTGGAATCCGCGAGTGTGCCGAATCAACTTGAGCGGCCTGACAAACAAAGGGTGGCCCCGTGCTTGCCTACACGCAAATTGCCAGGCCAGTCAAAACAAAGGGTGGCCCCGGCTTACTTCAAGGGTGTCCCCGGCTTCACACATTCAAGGGTGGCCCCGGCTTCACACACAGGTCGCCGGTCCCAACAAGGGGTGGCCCCAGGTCGCCCAAACTTGAGCGGCCTGACAAACAAAGGGTGGCCCCGTGCTTCTTCCCTTAACAATGGGTGGCCCTGTGCTTCCCCTGCTTCCCCCCGTGCTTCCCCTTGCTGTGGTTCCGCACCCAAATTGCCAGGCCAGTCAAAACAAAGGGTGGCCCCGGCTTCACTCGACTTCATGGAACCGTTTCGCCCATTGATCTCAGACTCTATTGTGATCGCCGCATTCAACCGTGGCGAACTCAAGCCAGGGCATTTTTTGCGGACCGCGGCCGGTTGCATGTTGACGGACGCAGGACGAAAGGCTTTCTTCTCTGTCTATGGCAGGCGAATGGCTGATGAAGTCACCCATCCCACCTTCGGATATCGTCTCAGTTATCGACGCATGATCATTTTACATGCGCGAATGATCGCCGCCTGGCTTTTGGGCGAGATTCCCACGCTCGCGTTTCTGACAACACGTTGAGAGATCCTGCCATGCGGCGCTGCTACCTGGTCTGCTACGACATTCGCGATCCCAAACGGTGGAGAGAGATCTTCAAGATCATGAAGGGACATGGCGAACATTGGCAGTATTCCATCTTTTTCTGTGTGCTGCAGCCCATCGATCGGGTGTGGCTGCAGACCTTGCTCGAATGTGCCATGAATCTCAAGGAAGATCAAACCATGATCATCGACCTCGGTTCAGACGAAGCCTTGGCGCGCGAAGCTGCAGTCGTTCTCGGCCCCAGCTTGCCAAAGGGTGACAAGGGCATTCTGATTGTATAGACTGCGAATGACCATTCCGGATTTCCGAATGGTGGAATCAAACCGCGCTTCACGGTGGGCACTCCCGATGGCCAAACCAATCGAACGACCGACCACTCGACGAGCATACACTCTGCGACTTCGCGGCAACACTCCGCAGGATTGCACATGGCGTGACGCACTTTGGGCAACTCACGAAGCGGTCAACAAGGGGGCTAAAGTCTTTGGCGATTGGTTGCTGACTCTGCGGGGCGGAATTGATCATGCATTGGCGGATGGGCCGGTCAAGCAGAAGGGAGACACGACGCGATCCGCAACTTCGCTGGAACGTCGCGATCGCCGGATTCTTTTGGCACTCTCTTGGCTTACCGTGGAAGATGCCCGGGGGGCACCAGCAGATGAATCGCTCATAGTGGCGCGCGGCACAGACAATGCCGAAGTGCGCCTGCAGAAGTTGGTAGCAGCACTCGACGCTATTCTAAAAGCACGCGGCGTAGCGGACATGGAGCGTGGTGATTCAAAGCGTCTTGCCGCGGATCAGCGTGGCACATGGCTGGGCGATTGTATTCCCTCGTTGGCGGCGGCAATTCGCGATGATGCCGTCTGGGTGAATCGCAGCAAAGCCTACGACAATGTGCAAAACCGATTGTCTATGACTCGTGACGAGATCTGGGACTTTCTGGAACCTTTTTTCGCGGGTGTCGACGCCTATTTGGCTGCGGCGGAAAGTGAGGTAACACAAGGCGATGTGCCAGCCGCCAACACCCCTGAAAAGGCAAAAGATCTTTGCCAAAAGGCGGGAGGATGGTTGAGCAAGCGATTCGGGACCGGCATCGGTGCCAATTTTCGGCAAATGGCGCAGGTCTACTCCGCCATTTGTACCTGGGCAGGTCAGCACAAGGCTTTTGACTCCGGGACTAATGCCATCGAGTCTCTGGCAAAATCATTGAATTCATTCTCTCCTGCTCCTCAGGATGCGAAAGGGATTCTGAAGCTGATCAGCGGCCGAGGCCACAAGAGTGCGACGCAAAACATCATTGCAGCGTGGGCGGACTCCCCGGCCTCGATCACCGCAGAGGCGATTGCGAGACTTGCAGAGACCGCTGGTAGCGATCGCGATAAATGCAGTACAAAGGCGGATGGAAAAGGAAGGCGGATCTATTCGGATACAATCTTGAATGCTGTGGAGACCGTCTGTGGTTTGACTTACCTGCAGGATCATGGTCCGGCTCGTCACTACGAGTTCTCTGTCATCCTCGACCATGCCGCTCGCCGAGTAAATGTCGTGCACTCGTGGATCAAAAACGCTGAGGCCGAGCGACGAGCATTTGAAAATGATTCGACACGAATCACACAGGTGCCCGAACCAGCGGTACGGTGGCTACGAGGATACTGCGAAAGTCGTGGAACCATATCAGGTTCTCTCGACACCTATCGGTTGCGTCGCCGTGCGATTGACTCGTGGGACAAGGTGGTCGAGCGGTGGTCGCACTCCAGGTGCGAAACCAAAGAGGACCGACTCGCGGAAGCACGGCAACTGCAGGACGATCCGTCCATTGACAAATTCGGCGACATCCAGCTCTTCGAAGCTCTGGCAAGTGATGACGCATTGTGTATTTGGAACACGCCTGAGGGTCCAAATCCGCAATCGCTCAAGGACTTTGTGGCTGCCACGGAAGCCGACGACAAAAAACGACGCTTCAAGGTTCCCGCCTACCGCCACCCGGATGCGTTGCGTAACCCGGTGTTTGTTGATTTCGGCTATTCACGCTGGCATATCGACTATTCAGCGCATCGCCGCCCAGTCAAGTCGGTCCAGCTTCGCGAGCACCTCGCGGCACACAATGCGACCGTCACTGAGATTCGCGAGAAAATGTTGCGAGCCACTGAAAGCCGAAAAGCATCCCTTATGAAACGGCTCGAAGATGCGATAGCGCAACAGCGTGAGTGCGAACAGGCGGTGACGGAACTCGATGATCACTATCGGGTTATGATGAAGCTGTGGACGGGTCAGGCGGTGGCAAGTGTTCCGATGCGCTGGTCTTGCAAACGCCTCACCGCCGATTTGGCACTTCGGAATCCGCCAGCTGTTACCAGCGATCAACCTGGTGGCGTGTCTCGCGCAGATCGTTTGGGCCGTGCCGCAAATCATGTCGGTACCGACGAGAGTATGACGATTCTGGGGCTGTTTGAGCAGGCCGATTGGAATGGCCGACTCCAGGCACCGCGTGATCAACTCGATCGCATTGCACGCCATGTCGAAAAACATGGCTGGGATGCCAAGGCCGCAAGGCTCGTGGGCCGCCTGAAGTGGCTGGTAAGCTTTTCAGCGAAGCTGACGCAGCAAGGTCCATGGACGACTTACTGTCAGCTCTTTGACCAGAACTCCCATTCACTGCCGTTCATCAGCAGTAAGGGTGATTGTGCGGTCAAACATGCCACCAATGACTCGCGACATGGGCAGGCGCGATTGATACTCTCACGACTGCCTGGCTTACGTGTGTTGGCCGTTGACCTCGGTCATCGGTACGCGGCGGCTTGCGCCGTCTGGGAGGCAGTTACAAGCAAGCAAGTCCAATCGGAATGCCAATCCGCTGGTGTCGACGCGCCCGATTGCCTGGCCATGTTCATTCATCTGAAACAAACGACCAAGCAGGGCAAAACGACCACGACGGTGTTTCGGCGAATTGGGTCGGATCAGCTTCCGAATGGCGATGCACACCCGGCACCCTGGGCTCGACTCGATCGTCAGTTTCTCATCAAGCTGCAGGGGGAGGACAGATCGCCAAGGGCGTCTTCGATTGAGGAGATGCACCGGGTTGAGGAATTCGAAACCTGGACGGGATTGCAGCGAGATCAAAACACCAGACTGCGCGCACGAGCTGTCGATCATCTGATGAACCAGACAGTCCGCACCGCTCGTCTAGCGCTCGCGCGGCACGGGCGCCGTTCACGAATTGCCTTTCAATTGCTTTCGAATATGCGCATTCTTCCCGGCGGCCGTCGACAAGCTCTCAGTGACGCCGGCGAGAACGATTTGCTGATTGACACTCTTCTTGATTGGCACGCACTGGCGACCGATGCCCGGTGGTCCGATTTGTCGGCGAGGCAGCTCTGGAACTCGAGTGTCGCGACTCTGGACGGCGGTCTTGCCGTCGCAGCAGTTTCAGTAATGGATCGTACCCCCGCGGAGCGGCGGCAGGACGAGGAGGTTTTGCGCCGCCAATTGGCACCGCTGGCGGCGCAGCTTCAGACTAACCGTGACTTGCGGCACAAGCTCAGCGCGGCTTGGACTGAGCGCTGGACGAGCGACGATCAACAATGGCGCCGCTACCTTCGGTGGCTCGCCCGATGGCTGCTGCCGCGCGGTGGCTCACGGCAGGATGGTGGCAGACGCCACGTCGGGGGCCTTTCACTTGGGCGCATCTCGACATTGACCGAATTTCGTAGAAAGGTACAAGTTGCGTACTTCACTCGGCTCAGGCCGGATGGAAAGTGTGCCGAAATCGGACGATTCTTCGGACAATCGACACTCGATGCAATTCAGCGGCTGAAAGACCAACGAGTCAAGCAATTGGCGAGTCGCATCGTTGAGGCCGCACTTGGGATTGGTTGCGAAAAGAAGTCCGCAAATGGGCGCGACTTGCCGAGGCAAACCAGCGTCGGTACTGCGCGCCGTTTTGCCCCCTGTCACGCGATCGTCATTGAAGACCTGTCACATTACCGCCCCGAGGAGACGCGAACGAGGCGTGAAAACCGCAATACGATGGATTGGAAGAGCGCTGAAACGCGCAAACGTCTCAGTGATCACTGTCAACTCTACGGTCTCTGTCTCCGGGATATACCCCCACACTACACCAGTCGGCAGGACAGCCGCACTGGCGCTCCCGGACTGCGGTGTGTCGATGTGCCCATAGCCGATTTTCTGAGCCAACCCTGGTGGCGAAAGCAGGTTCTGCTGGCTCAGAAAAAAGCGGTAGCAAATCAAGGGGATGCTCGCGATCGATATCTGCTGTCACTCGAAGAGCGGTGGGCCAGGGCCAGCGAAGTGGATTGCGCCAAGGCCGGGGCATTACGAATTCCGATGAACGGAGGAGAACTCTTCGTATCGGCAGATGCTCAATCCCCGCTCGCGAAAGGAATACAGGCCGATCTGAATGCGGCAGCCAACATTGGTCTGCGGGCTTTGACGGACCCGGATTTTCCCGGCAAGTGGTGGTATGTCCCGTGTGATGC
>JBKCUI010000296.1:0-2446 GCA_046318495.1 Pirellula sp.
CTCAAAACGCTTGTGTGGCTGGTGTTCCCAGCGACGTTGATCGCGCCGCTGGAGATGTGCGTCCGTCCTTGGATGCCGCAGCTTGTCCCCGCCAGTTGGATCCCACGCTTTGAATCTCCGGCGCAGCCGCTGGTTCGAAGCCCCCGGATCCGCAGCGAGGCCCCGGTGCCCTCCGATGCAAGCGGCCCAACGGCTGCTGTTCTCCCCCGCGTCAGCCGAACAGAGTCCTCGCTGACCGTTGGCGACGACGTCACGCCCTTTGGAATGGAATCGAATGCGTTCGGAATCGAATCCGAACTGGGATTGCAATCCGAGCCCAAGCTTTTGCTGTTCCACTCGCAACTATGGATCGGATTCGCTCTTTGGTGCATGGGAGCGGCGGGGATGGTACTGCTGCTGTCGCATCGAGCGTGGCAGACGGTTTGCATCCTGCGCCGTTCGACGCGCCGCGTCCCACCTCATCTGTTGACGATGGCTAATCAGACCGCAAGACGATTGGGCATTCGCAAGCCCTCTCGAGTCGAGCTGTCGAACGAAGTCTCGGTACCGATGTTGGTCCTATCGGGAAACGTACAACTGATATTGCCTGCGGACTTCGAAGCTCGATTCGGGCTGGAAGGCTGCCGCATGGCGATTGCCCATGAGCTGGCCCACTACAAACGTCGCGACTTGTGGTGGAACTTGCTTCCGACGATGGTCTCCATCGTGTTGTTCTTTTGGCCGCCTGCATGGTTGGCGGCCCGTCGATACTACTTGGCCATGGAACTCGCGTGTGATGAAAGCGCGATCCGCAGTGCCAAGCTTGGACACGCAGCCTATGCCGGGTTGCTGGTCCGTCTTTTGGAAGATCAAGGCCGGCGCCGTATGCCAGCCCATGCCTTATCCATGGCGTGGTCGGGTACGTTTCGCGCCCTTTCAGAGAGGATTCGATTCATGAAAATCGATTTGCAAAACCAGCGTTATCGCAGGCCGATTTCGGCCTTGGTCATGGTCGCGACCATCGGGCTGCTCATGCTGCCTTGGGCGGGAGCTCAAGGTCAGGATAGTAAGAAGTCGGGATCGTCCAAGAAATCCAATCGCAGCGGTGCATCGAGCACCAGCAGTTCGTATGGCAACGCCGAGGCACCATCACCGCCCAAACAACCGCCGGCCAACGTCGTCTCCGGCTTCTCGTCCGGGAGCGCCTTTGGCTTTGGAAATTCGGCAGGCGGAGGCAGTGGTATCGCCAACGGTTCAGGGGCCGGAGGGAACGGCTCGACAATGACCTTTGGCAGCGGTGGCGGAACGGCCATGTCCGGTGGCGGTGGCTCCGTCAGCGGCGGCGTTACAATTGGACTGCCGAGCAATCCACCCGCCGACCTCGAGTCCCCGGGCACACAATCCAGCAACGCTGGGCGATCGAACGGCGCGACCGGTTTCAGTTTCGGCGGCAGCAACGCATCCAATATGTTTTCGGAGCAAAAGCCCTTCGTGGGGCGATCGCGCGAATTTCGAAATGGGGTGATGGTCTCGAAGACACAATTCCGCGATGGCAATATGGATGTGCTGATCGAAGAGAACTCCGACAAAGGGTATGTGATCACGATCCGGGAACAACTCAAAACGCGTTCGAAGATGCGCCGGGTGCAAGCCAAAGACATCGAAGAGCTCGAACAGAAGTACCCGGTCGCGTACGATTGGGTACGCAAGTACCATCTGGCGGGCGTGACCCTCGATGAGGAATCCGAAGAGGGCGATGCGAGTCTTGGTCCGCAAATCGATCGGAAACGCAGCGAGACCACCACGATCACCGGCCACAGTTTCTCTGGAGGTGGTGGGGGTGTGATCGGTGGCTCGAGCGCCGGTGGCAATAGCGGGTTCGGCGGATTCTCTGCAGGTGGCGGGGCCACGGGAAACCAAGCCATGGAAATGATGGAACAACAGATCCTGCAACAAATTCAACAGGCCGACAATCCGCTCTTGCGCGAACACTTGCGAAGCATGCTGCAACAGATGCGGCAAGCGAAAAACCAAGACAACGGCAATCGACCTTAAGCCCGCGACTGGACGCAGCGCCGCGATTCCATGCGGCGCATCGATTCCATCACCCTAAACGGCTCCTGGTGCCCCCAGGAGCCGTTTTCGTTTTGTGGTACCAATCCAACGATTGACGATCATGCCGCAGCTTGGAATCGATTACGATATCGAAAGCGTGCCGCACGCCGCCAAGCAAGCTGGGTGCGTTTCCTGCCACCGTCTCATGCCTCGTTGTATCGCGCCGTTCACGCTTCGGAATCTCAATCATGACGGAACCAGCGATCCAGTCCGATGACCTGCAGCGATTTCGACCGCTATTGCGTGCGCTCGCGGAATCGCAGTTGCACAACAACTTGCGCAAGAAAATCGATCCCTCGGATGTCGTGCAGCAAACGCTGCTCAACGCGGTGGCTTCGGAGTCGCCATGTCG
>JBKCUI010000297.1:0-2369 GCA_046318495.1 Pirellula sp.
GGATTTTCTGTTCGCGGACGGCGTGGGTGGGATTGGATTCATCGACCCCGTTTCCAAGCCTTTCTGCCAGAATTGCAATCGATTGAGATTGACGGCCGACGGTAAGTTTCGAAACTGCCTATTCGGCCAAGAAGAATGGGATGTCAAGTCGCTGCTGGTGCGGGGGGCCGAGGAGGACGCGATTTATGCTTTAGCTCGCGACTGCGTGCTAGCCAAGTTTGCTTCGCACGGCATCTCCGATTCCGGATTCACTCCCCCTGTGCGCGCCATGTACCAGATAGGTGGTTAAACCTCTGCATGCGTGCGGAAAAGAGCGATTGCAAAAGCTCACCGCGATTCCTCGCTGCCTACCAGCCATTTGAAATCCCAACACTGAGATCCTTCAGAAAAAGACTGCCTTCATGAAAAACTACCACGTTTGCGGACTCGGAAACGCCATCGTCGATATCTTTTTGGAGCTGAGCGATGACGAGTTTGCCAGCCTCGGTTTCGAGCGAGGGACGATGCGGCTGGTCGAACTCGATGACCAGCAGCAACTGCTTGCGAAGTTCTCGTCCGGCGTGCATGAGCTGCAACTGGTTAGCGGTGGATCGGTGGCCAACTCCGTCATCGCCCTATCGCAGCTGGGTGGTCGCGGGGCGTTCATCGGCTGCGTCGGCGATGACCGTTATGGGCTGCATTACGTTGAGGAGTTTCAAGATCTCCGCATCCACATGGGCAACCCCATCATCGTTGGCAAGACCACCGGTACATGCTTGGCATTGATCACCCCCGATGCCGAGCGCACTATGAGAACCTGCTTGGGCATCGCCAGCCATCTTTCGGACCGACACGTCGACGAAGAACGGATCGCGAATTCGGAATGGCTGTTCATCGAAGGCTACGTTTTCGCCAATCCAGAAACGGGCCAACACGCCATTCGAAAAGCGATCCAATGCGCCAAGCATCACGGCACCAAAGTTGCCGTCACCTGTTCAGAAGCATTCGTCCCCGCCGCATTCGCCGATGCATTCCACGAGGCCCTCAAGTCCTCGGATCTGCTGTTTTGCAACGCACCGGAAGCCATGTCGGTAACGGGAACCAAAACCAGCAGCGACGCCTTTGCGGCACTCCGCGATCGCGTCCCCAACGCAGTCGTTACCGATGGGCCACACGGAGCCTTGGTGCGCATGCACGGCGAGGAAGACCGCGTCCCGGCCTTTGCCTGCCATCCCAAAGATTTGACCGGAGCTGGCGACATGTTTGCCGGCGCCTTCCTGTATGGCATCACGCACGGCTACTCGCCGTCGATCTCAGCCCGCGGTGCCAATTACCTGGCATCGCACGTCATCAGCCAGGTGGGCGCGAGATTGCAAACCGACGCAAAGCAGCTTTGGGAACAAGGCACCGAAACCATGCGAGCCGATGACGTTGGTGGGTGATCGCCAGACGCCTGCAATGCTCGTTTGAACAATTAAATCACTCGCTGGATATCGGCGGTCGAGCTTGCCTTACCAAGGCTCAAGCGCGCCGCTTGGCCCAAACAGCAGCTTGCGTACGATCCGGCACGCCGATCTTCTTGAGGATGCTTTGGACGTGCTGCTTGACCGTGTCGTATTGAATGTCCAAGGCCTCCGAGATTTCGCGATTGGTCTTGGCCTTTGCCAATAGCGATACCACTTCTTCTTCGCGTTCGGTCAGTGGCGGGTGATTGAGATTGGTGTTGGGCATCGATGCAGCGCTGATCGACATGGTGCGAAACTTCTCTTTCGACCACATGCTTTGCCCCGACATAGCCCTCCGCAGTTTGGAATGCAGTACAACCGACGAATCGGTCTTGAGCAACACTCCCATAGCTCCCATGGCACAAGCCGCCACCGAAGCCCGCGCGTTCTCAAAGCACGCTAGCAGCATTACGACTTGATCGGGCCTCGCGCGAAAAATCGATTCGAGAATGGCAAGCGGATCGACTTCCCAAAAGTGCATGTCGACCAAGACTGCGTCGAACCGCTCTTGCGCGATGCGATCCAACGCCGCTTCGCGATCCACACCATGAAACTCCAACGCGTTATCGCGCTCTCTGAGTATATTCTCCAGTCCCACGCGATCGACTTCGAACGGACTGACCAGCATGACCATCGCGACCATCGACTGCCCCTATCCTCAAACCTCAAAGGATCGGCACATTGCCCAAGTCACGGCGCGCAAAACGACTCTCCGGAGGAGCAAGAGTCAGACGGCTTGCATGGGCGAAGTGCAATACCTAGAAACTCCAATTACCAAATACTAACTTATCGGTCGGTTCGCGAAGACGCCAGCCTCGCCGCTTTCCGGAAAAAATGCAAATTTTTGCCAAGTTCGCAAAACTAATCCGCACGCTTGGGCAAACA
>JBKCUI010000298.1:0-7354 GCA_046318495.1 Pirellula sp.
CTTGTGGAATGCCTTGCAGTCGGGAGAGATCGATGCGTATGTCGAATACACCGGGACCATTCGGGAAGAAATCCTCAGACCCAAGCCAGGCCAAGCATCCTCGGCGGACACCGAAGCGCAATTGCGTGAGGCATTGGCGCAGCGCGGAGTGCGCATGTCCGAACAGATTGGTTTCAACAACACCTACGCGCTAGGCATGCGGGACGATGTCGCAGGAAAGCTGCGAATACGCACCATTAGCGATCTGACTAGGCATCCGAATTTGGAGTACGGATTGAGCGACGAGTTCATGGAACGCCGCGATGGATGGCATCAATTGGCTCAGCATTACGGGCTCAAGGCTGGCCGCATTCGCACCATGGACCACAACCTCGGGTACCGCGGCTTGGTGCACCAGGCCATCGAAGTTACCGACGTGTACACCACCGACGCCGAAATCCCGTTCTATCATTTGCGGGTGCTCGAAGATGATCGCGACTTCTTCACGACTTATCATGCAGTTCTGCTCATGCGTGAGGATTTGCTGTCGCGCGCTCCCACGGTCGCCAATGCGCTGTTGCAAGTGCAAGGAGCCATCGATTCGGAGCAGATGTCCAAGATGACGGCTCAAGTGCGTTTGCAACGCCGCGATGAAATGGTCGTCGCCGGCGAGTTCTTGAATTCGGAGTTGGGCATGCAGTTGCCATTGCCGGAACCGTCCCGTTGGTCCGAGTTGATTCGCGTCGTACCACGGTTGCTCAAGACCACCCGCGAGCACTTGTTCCTGGTTCTCGTCTCCCTCGCCATGGCGATCGTCGTGGCCATTCCGTTGGGGATCGCATCGGCACGGAACGAACGGGTGGGGAACGTCGTGCTGGGGGTGGTCAGCGTGATCCAAACACTGCCCTCGATGGCGCTGCTCGTGTTCATGATTCCGTTGTTCGGATTGGGAGCATTGCCGGCTATCGCAGCGCTGTTTTTCTATAGCTTGCTACCGATCGTCCGAAACACCTACGCTGGCTTGCGGCAGATCCCGGCGGCGACGCGCGAGTCGGCAGAGGTTTTAGGATTGGATTCCAAGTCGCGATTGCGATTGGTGGAATTGCCGTTGGCGATGCCCTCGATCCTATCGGGGATCAAAACGGCGGCCGTGATCAACGTCGGCACCGCAACGATCGGAGCCCTCATCGGAGCGGGAGGCTATGGCGCACCGATCTTGACCGGCATTCGGCTCTCCAGCATCCCATTGATCTTACAAGGTGCGATTCCGGCGGCGGTCATGGCCGTGCTCGTGCAATGGGCGTTTGGGAAACTGGAGAAGCGGCTCGTTTCACCGGGGTTGCAAGCGCGATCGTAAAACCCGCGCCGCTGTTGCCACGCATTGGCCTTAGCACGCGTTGCTACGCGTTCTTGAGAATATCCTTGACGACGTGGCCATGCACGTCGGTCAATCGGTATTGGCGGCCTTGATAGCGGAAGGTCAACCGTTCGTGGTCGATACCGCAGCAGTGGAGAATCGTGGCTTGCATGTCGTGTACGTGCACCGGATTCTCGGTGATGTTCCAAGCGAAGTCGTCGGTGGAGCCGACGACGTTGCCACCTTTCACGCCTCCTCCCGCCATCCACCAACTGAAGGCCTTGCCGAAGTGATCGCGGCCGGTTGGTTTGTTGGGATCGCCTTGGCCAAAAGGGGTACGACCGAATTCACCGGCCCATACCACGAGGGTGTCGTCGAGCAAGCCACGCTCCTTGAGGTCTTTGACCAGCGCAGCGGCGGGACCTTCGGTGTCTTTGCATTGCTCTTCCAATTGGGTGTGCAGATTGCCGTGTTGGTCCCAGCCTGCATGCATCAATTGCACAAAGCGGACGCCGCGCTCGAGCAAGCGTCGTGCGATCAAGCAGTTGTTGGCAAACGATCCCTTCGTCAACGCATCGGTGCCATAGCGTTCGAGGGTGGAAGCGGATTCGTCGGAGAAATCGAGCAACTCCGGAACGCTGTCTTGCATGCGGTAAGACATTTCGTATTGCGCGATGCGTGTGTCGATCTCAGGATCACCATATTCGGCTAAATGCATCGCGTTGAGCTCGGCCAAATCGTCGAGCATGGCGCGGCGCGATTCACGGCTTACGCCGCGCGGGTTCGCAAGATAAGGCACTGGGTCTCCGGTATTGCGGAAACGGACGCCTTGGTATCGGCTCGGTAAAAACCCGCTGCCCCAATAGTAATCGAAGAACAACTGTCCGCAGGTCTTGCCGCGATCGCTTGAGGTCATCACGACGAAGGTCGGCAAGTTGTCGGTTTCGCTTCCGAGGCCGTAGGACAGCCAAGCACCCATGCTCGGACGTCCGGGAACTTGCGCACCGGTCAGGACGAATGTGACGCCAGGCGCATGATTGACCGCTTCGGTGTACATCGAACGCACCAGCGTGATGTCATCGGCGATGCTGCCGATGTTGGGGAGCATGGAACTGAGCCGCATGCCGCACTGGCCATACGATTGAAAGGGCTTGATGGCGGGAACGCACGGCCATTTGGCGTAGCCCGACGACATCGTGGACAGACGCGTCGTGCCGCGCACCGACTCGGGGATGTCCTTCATCGCGTGTTCGATCATCACCGGCTTGTCGTCGAACAAGTCGACGTGCGAGGGTCCGCCTCCTTGCCAAAGCACGACCACGCGCTTGGCGGTCGGAGGGTGATGGGGCAATCCGGGCAGAGGTGGTTGCGAACGTTCGGCGTCTTTTGCAAACGCCGTATCGCGTTGCATCAACGAGGCCAAAGCAGCAAGCCCCAGGCCTGTCCCGGTGGTTCCAAAAAGGCTGCGCCGTGTGACGCGGGCTCGGTTCTCAGCGAGGTAATCGTCCAGCATGGGGTTACTCCCGGCACATCGCTTCATCGAGGTTGAACAAGGTTAAGCAGACGTTGGTCAGCGCGGCAAGCGAGATGGCATCCAGCGATGCATCGCGCGGGGATTCGCCGGTCTCGAGCAAGGCTGCGGCGCTATTCGGATCCGACTGGAAAAGGGTGCGTTGCCTATCTAGGGCTTGTTGGAGGCGAGCGAGTTCAGCGGCTTGCGGCGCACGAGCGATGACCCGCGTGAAGGCAAACCGCAGTTGGGCTTCGGGTTCGCGGGAATGCCGTAACGCGTTTTGAGCAAGATTGCGAGATGCCTCGACCCAAGTCGGGTCGTTCAACATCGTCAAGGCATGCAGCGGCGTGCTGGTTTGCGATGTCCTCACGCGGCACGCTTGCCGGTTCGATGCGTCGAACATGTTGGCCGGGCCGACAGTACGACGCCAGAATGTGTAGAGGCTCTTTCGATACAGGTCCGCACCATGCGATGGCGGATAGGTGAAGTCCCGTTCCTTGGTAATGGCGAGCGAATCCCAGATGCCCTCGGGTTGATAGGGATAGACCGGGACGCCGCCGAGGCGCGTTTGAAGCAATCCCGAAGCAGCCAGCGCCCAGTCACGCAAAACGATGGACGGCATGCGAAATCGGCTGGCGCGGGCGTACCAGCGATTCTCGGGGTCCAATTGCTGTTTGGTGGGAGACACTCGGCTGGATTGTTGGTAAGTCGCGCTGGTGACGATCGCGCGGTGCATCCGCTTGGTATCCCAGCCGCTTTCGCGAAACTCCACGGCCAAGTGATCCAACAGGGCTCGATGGTGCGGAAACTCGGTTTGCACTCCAAAGTCTTCGGCCGAGCGAATGATGCCGGTTCCGAAGAAGTGTTGCCAGATGCGGTTGACTTGCACGCGGGCCGTCAACGGATGCTCGGGGGATACCAACCAGCGAGCCAACCCCAACCGATTGCGCGGTGCGTCGGCAGGCAGTGGGGGCAGAAAGGATGGCGTGTCGAAGGTGACCTTGTCGCGAGGCTTGAGATACTCGCCGCGTTCAAGCATGTGCGTTTCGCGCGGTTGACCGTCGCTCATGATCATCGGTCGCGGGATCTGGTCGGCGCGATACGAGTTGAGTTCGTTCCGGGTGGATTGCAGTTGGGCCAGCACGGGGAGCTTGCCATGCAAAGTCGCCACCACTTTTTCGTCGAAGTGCTTTCGGAGTCCCTTCTCGAGATTCTGTTTCTGCTCGTCGTTGCGAGAGGCTTCGGGCGTGTTGAGCTGATCGACGATCGGTTGGGGCAGCCCGGCGGTTGTCGGGGTGATCGCCGTTCGCCAGCCTTCGTAAGCCGCGTTGGTGAGGGGTTGGGCTTCTTTGTCCAAGTTCGCGATGCGCGATTCCAAGTCGGCGATGCGGCGTTGGTTTTCTTCGGTCGGCAGTTCGATCACAGGCGGAGCCACGCGAACGCGACTTGAGAAATACTGCGGTACACCACTTTCGGGGACGCGATTGAATGCGTCCATCAGCGAGTAGTAATCCTTCATGGTGATCGGATCGTATTTGTGGTCATGGCATTGTGCGCAGGCCATCGTCAAACCGAGCCAAGTGGTCGCCGTGGTGTCGATACGATCAAAGAGAATCACGAAGCGTTGTTCTTCCGCGATCGCGCCTCCTTCGCCATTGAGCAAGTGATTGCGGTTGAAGCCGCTGGCGATCTTTTGATCGACGGTGGCGTCCGGCAGCAAATCGCCGGCAAGTTGCCAGATGGTGAATTCGTCGAATGGCAAGTTGGCGTTCATGGCGCGAACGACCCAGTCTCGCCACATCCATTGCCAGGTATCGCCATCTTGTTGGAAGCCATTGCTATCGGCGTAGCGTGCTGCATCCAGCCATGGCAAGGCCATGCGTTGCCCATAAGCGGGATCGGCCAGCAGTCGATCGACCAATCGTTCGTAGGCCAAGGGGTCCGAGTCCTGGACAAAGGCTTCGACTTCGGAAGGCTCCGGCGGCAATCCCACTAAATCGGAATAGAGTCGCTTGATCAAGGTCTCGCGTTCGGCGGTCGGATTGGGCTCGAGACCGCGACGCTCGTGGCCAGCTCGAACGAACGCATCGAGCGGTTGATGCGACCATGTGTCGGCCGAATTCGCCGGCAATCCCGGACGTTTGGGGGTCTCGAACGCCCAATGTTGGCTGTACAGGGCTCCCATGGCGATCCAACGCTTGAGCAACTCCTTTTGTTCGTTGGTCAACCGCCGATTCGATTTCGGGGGAGGCATCACCAGGTCGGGATCGCTCTGCTCGATGCGATCGATCAAACCGCTGGCACTTGGGTTGGCAGGATCGATGGCTCCCAACTCGATGGCGGCATCGCGGACGTCGAGGCGAAGCCCGGCTTCGCGTTTGTTGCCATCCTGTCCGTGGCAATAGAAGCAATTCTCGGAGAGGATCGGACGGATGTCGCGATTGAAGTCGATCTCATCGGTGGGGGGCTCGGACGGGGCTGCCTGCGCGACGGAAAGGCAGGCCAAGCAGATCCAGGCCAACGAAGCCAAAGCACGCACTCGAAACGGAAGGGATAGCAGGCGGGAAGCTGCCGAGCTCGCACAGGGCCAATGGGCCAGCAGCGGCGAAGCCAATCGGAAAGGATTCATATCAACGCGGCGGGGTGGGATTTGGGAGGAACCGAGGCGCTTCGAGAGCGAAGCGTGCCCTTGGCGTGGACGAATTCTGTCCCGCCGAACGGGCATGCGGTGCAAGGAGGATTCTGACAGCCTCTTCACCTTCTCATTATCGCCCATGGAATGGCGATTGGGAGTATGGCATGCTGCCCAGCCCGCAAAGTTTCGCTGAATTCACTATCTAGCAAAGCTCGAATTGGCTGAATTTGACGTAGCAACCGGCCGATCTTCCCTGCGGTGACAGGATCAAGTTCGCTCGTACCACGATTTGCCGGAGTCCATTCTCGTGCCGCGACTGTCGATGATCGTCCCGTTTCAACGAGACGAAAATGCCCTGGAGTCCACTCTGTTGTCCGTGTTGGAATCTCGCACGGAGCACGATGAGTTGATCATCGTTCACAGCGGTGAATACACCGATCCCTACCAGCTCGATGGCGATGAGGCCGTCGTCCTGGAATCGGACCGCGATGCCGGCATGGCCGACCAATTGAATCTCGCCGCTTCGGTAGCATGTTCTCCTGTGGTGCAAGTCCTTACACCTGGCATCCAAGTTCGCGATGGCTGGGCCGACGAAGCACTCGATCGCATGGAAGCCGAACATCTCGACTACCTCGCGTTGGCGATTTCGGATGCAGGCAGCGGAGAAACGATTTACGGTTTGGATGCAAGGGAGTTGCCGCATCGCCGCGTTGCACGTCGCAGTCCACAAAGCGGTGGCCCTGTACTTGGCGGTTCGATGATCCGTCGACGCACCTTGTTGCAGATGGGGGGCTGGTGCGAATCGATTGCAGCCGAGTTGATCGATGTCGAGTGGGCCATCTTGAGTGCGATGCTCGAACTGCGCGGTGGTGTTCACGCCGAAGCGGGATTGGTCACGACACAGCGCAACATCATCCAACCCGCCGTGTCGTATGAACTTGGCAAGGGATGCGGCATGCTGGCATGCGCTTACGGAGAAATCGCAGACTCCGGGATCGCGATCGAACCGCTGGTCAAGCGATTGGGAAATCTGGCGACTGGCTTGATGAATCCGAAGCTTGCTGCGGAACGGCTCGGATGGGTACTGGGAGTTCGCGATCGCTCGATGGTTCAACGCATCACCGAGCGCGTCGAAGCCGCACGGCAAGGAATCGCAGCCATGCAGTCGATCCGTATGCCCGAGACCGAAGTTGCGACCAAGCGTCGCGCGGCTTAGCGACCAAAAGGGTCGAGGACCGCTTGCGGAAGGTGCCCTCACAACATCTGGTGGGTATCAACGCACGGTTTCCAGTTTGTTGTGAGACCAGGATGTCGGTCCATGCACCGAGTCGATCGCCTGGGATTGCTATGTTCGTCCGGCTCAACGAGAATGTTGGGCATGGACGAAACCAAGCTGAACCCTTACCAATCGCCCGATCCAGGCTTGGATGCGGTGGAATCGCCCCATCCTCCTCAAACCTATCCGCCTTTTGGATTGTTACTCATCGCCGCCGTTTTGATTCTAGGGATTGCACTAGGATTGGTGTCGCTCGTTGTCCAGCCGCTATCCTTTTGGACGATGCCGCGTTTTGGTTGGGTCGGATTGATCATGTGTGCCAATCCATTGATCTTCGTCTTCGCATGCATGCGGGCCCCGAGCAAGGTTGCCTATTGGACCATGGCCTTCATGTTCTTCTTTATGGCCTTGCTGCAGGGTGCAATGCTTTTCCTTGGAGGGACGGTGAGCGTGGTCCAGAGGCCGTACAGCGATCGATTGCACTCGGCTTGGTTATGGTCGGTGGTCCCCTATGTGATCATGTGCGTGTATGCTTTGTGGCAATCGAGCCGACAAACGTTGTTCATGGTTCGTCCCGGCCAGAGCGGCGACGCT
>JBKCUI010000299.1:0-2962 GCA_046318495.1 Pirellula sp.
CGCCCAAGTTGATCGCCCGGCCATCTCCTAGCTGTCCTGCCCAATGCCCAAACTGATGGCCGCCATAGCACATCGCGAAAGGCTCCATTCCAGGCACTAGCGTGTGACCGGATAAGGCCTTGAGCAAAGACTCCGATTGCATCGCCTCCGCGTCGATGCCGAGCATGGCGGCGACTTCGGATGAAACCGCCAGCCACTGCGGTTGGCTGGGCTGGACCGGCGTGACGCGCGAATAGCATGCCCCGAACACTTGCCGAGATCCGGGACTGGTCGATGGATCTCCAGGCAGTTCGCGAACGAATCGATTGTCGAACGGATGCATCAAAGGCTCTTTGAAACGAGGGAAGCGGTCCGCGAGGACCCAAACGCGCGAGGCCAACAGCGCCGATCACGCTGCGCGGGCCGCGTTTCGCTGAAGCATCCCCACCGCTTCGATCCGGGTGTCTTTGGAGATTTCATTATAGGACAGGATCCATGCATCCGGCACCGAATCGCGGATCAGCCGATGCAATGCCAAGCGAATGCGAGGACGCACCAAGACCACCTGCGGTCGACCTTGCGATTCGAGCACCCGCAGCTCCGATTGAAGCGTCCCCAGCAAGCTTTGGAGCTTCGCGGACGGAATGCGGCTCCACATTCCCTGCTCCCCGTGGCTCGCCGCATGGGCGATCAACTCTTCGGTCGCCGGGTCGAGCGTCACCACGCGTAGAATCCCTTGCTCATCGCGATACCGTTGCGAAATCGTTCGGGCCATCCGTTCTCGCACAATCTCCGTCAGCTCATCCAGATCGCGTGTGCGATCCACATGGTCTCCGAGCGTCTCGAGAATGACATTGAGCGGCCGAATGGGTACATCTTCGCGGAGCAGATTCTGCAAAACATGCTGCACCTCGGAAAGTTTCATCACCTCGGGGATCAACTCATCGACGCACGTGGCATGGCTCTTGCGCAACTGGCTGACCAGTTGTTTGCACACTTCCCGCGTCAACAGTTCCGGCGCGTACTGATGCGCGCACGTTTGGACGTGCAGGGCGAGGACGGAGCCGCAGTCCATCACTTGGTATCCGTTGGCTTCAGCCCGCGATCGGAGGGTTGGATCGATCCAATAGGCTCGACGGCCACTCACCGGATCGCGGGTGGCGGGAGCATCGAGGGGTTCGGAATCTCCGAAGGGTGCGATCGCCAGCAGCTTGCCCGGCCGCAGCTCTCCATGGGCCACGCGCGTTCCCGAAAGCGACAATTCGTACTGCTGCGGCGGGAGGCTCATGCGATCTTTGATGCGGACCATGGGAAGCAAAATGCCCAAGTCGCTCGCGAGGTGGGCGCGCACCTGTGCGATGCGCTTCATCAAATCCCCTTGGCGATTCGGGTCGGCCAACGCGATCAGTTGCGCGCCCAACTCCAATCGCATCGGATCCACTTCGAGCAACTCCTCGGCCTTGCGCTCGCCGCAGGCCGCCCGCTGCGCGGCCGCCGCGCGTTCGCGCTCGGTGGCCATGTCTTCGGCGCGGCGCTGCCTTTGGAGCAAGAACGCCAGTCCAACGCATCCCCCGCCCATCGTCAGCATCGGGACTGCAGGCAATGAAGTGAACATCATCAAGCACAAGAACACGCCGCTGACCATCAACGGGGCCGGACGGCTGAACAGTTGGTTGAGGAAATCGCGCGAGAAGTTCGAGGGTTGCGTGCTGCGCGTGGTAAGCAGGGCGGCGGCCAGAGAAATCAAAAAGGCCGGTAGCTGACTGACCAGTCCATCGCCGATCGTCATCTTGCAATAGACTTCGGCCGATTGGGCGATCGGCATCCCGAAGACCATGCTTCCCATGTACAGACCACCGATCAGATTCATGAACGTGATCGCAATGCCGGCGACCGCATCGCCTCGCACGAATTTGCTCGCACCATCCATCGCGCCGTAGAATTCGGCGTGCTGCGAGAGCTCCTCGCGGCGCCTGCGCGCCTCGCGATCGTCGATGGCGCCCGCATTGAGATCGGCATCGATGGCCATCTGACGTCCTGGCATGCCGTCGAGGGCAAACCGAGCCGCCACTTCGCCGATCCGCGTGGCCCCTTTGGTAATGACGATGAAATTGATCAAAAAGATCATGACAAACAGCACGATCCCGACTTCGATGCGATCGCCGCTGACGAACTCTCCAAAGGCCGCGATGACATGCCCTGCCGAACTGGGTCCGGCGCTCGCATCCTGGGTGAGGATCAACCGCGTCGACGCGATGTTCAGCACCAAGCGAGACAGGGTCGTTACCAGCAGGATGGCCGGAAAGAAATGGAACTCCAGCGGACTGCGAACGTGCATGGTGGTCAGCAAAATGACCACCGCCAACGCAATGTTCCCAGCCAGCAGCAAATCCAGCAGCCATGGGGGCAACGGCACCACGATGACAGCAAGGCACGCCACGATGGCGATCGGCACGATCGCGTCGCGATATCGATTCCAGAGTTTTGCCCAATCCGCCATGCGAACCTATCATTGGTCGTGAAGTGCGTAGGACGTCAGGCAAGATCCATCTTGCGATCGGCCGCTGGGAAAACTACCCTCCTCAGAGTGGCGATGTCCATATCGGTTTGCCCGAATGGCGTGTGGGTTTGCCCATCGCACGGCGTGTGCCAGCGTGTCTTGTTGTGCCACTGTGTCTTGCGCATCGGGCGATGGCGAGTTCGTTGGCCGTTGGCTCGACGCATGCCGCTGGCCCCCAAAGATGCCATCCCCGCTTTTCTTTTCTCCTGCTACACCTGCGATCCATGCCTCCGGCCGCCCGTCCCAAAGTCCACGAATACAATTCCCTCATGCCCCGGTTTTGGCATGGGATGCCAGCGCATGTCTGGTTTCGATTGCTTGCCAAAATTCTCTGAAACATCTCGCTAAGCCGCTGGACAATGGCAGTTGGAGTCTCAAGCTTCTCGCCATTCACCGCAATGATGGCAGGGAGGCTGCGCGTCG
>JBKCUI010000300.1:0-15651 GCA_046318495.1 Pirellula sp.
GGTCATAGACGCGCATGAACGAGAGCGGACCGCTGGGCTTGCCACCGCCGGAGAGCTTTTCGCGGCTCGATCGGATGGTGGACAAGTCGGTCCCGGTGCCCGAACCGAACTTGAACAGCATGGCTTCGCTGGTGGCCAAGCGCATGATGTCTTCCATGTTGTCATCGACGCTCTGGATGAAGCATGCGGAAGCTTGCGGGAACTCGTAGGGGTTCTCGGGTTGCTCTAGCTGGCCAGCCTCGACGTTGTAGCGCCAATTGCACTTGGTCCCGACCACGCCGTACTGATGGAGCAGGCCGACGTTGAACCAGACCGGTGAGTTGAACGAGCCGTATTGGTGCAAGCACAACCAGGTCAGGTCGCGGTAGAAACGCTCGCCGTCCTCGGGCGTGTCGAAGTAACCGTCGGCGATCCCCCAGTCCGCGATGGTGCGGGTGACGCGGTGGATCAATTGGCGGACCGAGTTCTCGCGTTCCTTGGGATTGTTTGGGTCCCCGTAGAAGTACTTGCTCACCACCACGTTGGTCGCCAATTGGCTCCAATCGGCAGGAATCTCGCAGTTGGTTTGCTCGAACAGAACCTTGCCGTTCTCGTCCTTGATCGCAGCCTTGCGCATCTCCCAAGCCGTCGTATCGAAGGGATTTGCCACGTCGCGCGGGCAAAACCTGGTTTCGATCTTCAGCCCGCTGCGGTTGCCACGTGCCTCGTGCGTCGTTCGGGTCTGGGTTCGACGCTCACGTCCCATTTCTACGGTTGCCATTCGCTCGTGCGACTCCTTGCCTAAGGTGGATGAAAAAGACCAACACAGATAACGAAACGCTTATCGTTCCGAGTGGCGGACGAAGAACTTCCGTGTCATCTGTGCCTGGTTGAATCGAGAAGAGTCCCTGCGACCTGCGGGTGTCGTACCCCATTCCGATGTAGCCTCCGACGCAAGTCGCAAGCGGCTTTGCCCGGTCGCTAGGGCAATGCGTTGCGAACGCCATGCATTGGTGCACTTATCGGCTCCAAACACTACCTATAGTAGTTTTTTTGGCGCCGCGGCACTACATGTTGCGTCATGGGCCAGCAGTTTACCGATTGATTTTGCGAAGTCAAATTTTTGTTTCGACCGCGCGCAACACCCGTTTGTGTCAAGGTTTGGGGCTTAGGGAAGAATTTCCACTTTCCGTTTTTGGCTCGCGCCAACCGCTCTTAAACCTCGATCCAACCGCCAGTTAAGAAAATGTGAATGCTAGCCCTGACACCTCTGGTCACCGGCCAAAAAAATGGAAAAAAGATTCCGCGGCGGCGGCTCCCAGGGGGGGACCCTCATCGATGCGGGATCAGCCATAACGCGACGCGATGCGACGGCACTCCGAGACGGTGGCGGCGTGGATGTCGACGATGTCCTCGACGTTGGGGGCGTATCCGCCGGCCATCGCAACCGCCACCGGGATCCGACGATCGGCCAAGGTTTCCAGAACGAGGCGGTCTCGGGCCAGCAGCCCCGCTTTGGTGAGCCGCAGTTTGCCCAAGCGATCGCCTTCGTAGGGGTCGGCACCCGCCAAATAGATCGCGAGGTCATACGGTCCGCGCTGCATGACGTGTGCGAGGCCTTGATCGAGGCGCTGCAAGTACTGTGCATCGTCGGTTCCTTCCTGCAGATCGATGTCGAGATGGCTGGGAAACTTGCGAGCCGGAAAGTTCTTGGCGCAGTGGATCGAAAACGTGAAGACATCCGGATCGCGACCGAGGATTTCGGCCGTTCCGTTCCCTTGATGCACATCGCAATCGAGGATGCACACCCGGGCGATGCTCCTGTCATGCAGCAAGCAGCGGGCGGTGACGGCCGCATCGTTGAACACGCAGTAGCCTTCTCCTGCTCCGCGCATGGCATGGTGGGTGCCGCCAGCCAAATTCACGGCGATCCGTTCTTGCAACGCGATGCGAGCTGCTGCCAGCGTTGCGCCGGAGCTGCGGCGCGAGCGTTCCACCATGGCGGGCGACCAAGGAAAGCCGATGCGCTTTTGCTCCATCGGACTCAAGGCACCGCTGCAAACGCGCTCGACATAATCGGAATCGTGCGCCAACATCAACTCGTCGAGCGAGGCTGCAGGGGGTTCCAAAAACACATCGTCTTGGTGCGCGGGAGAATGGACCAATCGGTCGCGCAGCAGCCGGTACTTGGACATCGGAAAGCGATGTCCATCCGGCAGCGGCAACACAAATCGGTCGGTGAAAAAAAGCTTCAAAGCGAATCCCACCCTCGGATAGAAAAAAGAGCAACCCGCGCACGCAGCCAAAGCTCAAAAGCGCATTCTAGGCCGACTCCACGCTTTTGCATCGAACTCCGCGTTGCGAAGGAAACGCTGCGAGCGTGGCAGGCTTTTGAACGCGTACAATGGCATCCGGTATGGCCAAACTTAATGCATCCCTTCCGTCGGACAAGGACCGATTATGCACCACGCACATCCTTTCTCTGGGTTCTGGCTGGCTACCACGGTTTGCGCGAGGCTCGCTCGCAAGCGGAGGCTGCTTGGGGCATTTTGGGTCCTGATGCTATGCGTAGCGACTGCGACGGTGACCGCACCTCGGTGTGGAGCGCAACAGGAGCGGGCACGTCAGCCGGTCGCGACATCCCCATCAAAATCGAACCCCGTGCGAACGGCGACCCCCGTTCGAACGGCGCGGGCCCGCCCGATCGATCCTCGGGTGCAAGCCTATCCCGAAATCGATTTCTTGCTGGAACGGGATGGCAAGCCGGTCGATGTGGGGCACGCATGCGTCTCTTCCCAATCTCCTCGCAAGAACCGATTGGTCGTATGGATGATGGGCTATAGTCCCGAGCTGTTTGAGTGGTTGGCTGACGATGGCTTCCATGTCTTACGGGTCCATTACGCCAACGGATGGTTTTCGAAGTTTGGGCAAGAACCTCCGCCCGAGGATCGCTACGCGCTGGGCAAGATCCGATTGGAAGCGGCTACCGGAGAAGACTTCAGTTCGCTGGTTCAAATCGCGCGACCCGATGGCATGCAAGAGCGCGTGCGGCAGTTCTTGATCTGGCTCGACGGTCAGCATCCCGACGAGGGGTGGTCCGCCTACCTGACCGAGGATCGAAACGGAGTGCAATGGGATCGGGTGATTCTCTCGGGGGCCTCGCACGGCGCGACGACTTCGGCGCGCTTCGCGCTGCATCAAAAGGTGGATCGCGTGGTGATGTTCTGCGGGCCGCGCGACCAGTACGAATCCTGGCAATCGTTGCCCTCGGCCACTCCACGCGAGCGGTTCTTTGGGTTCTCCCATGCGCTGGATACAGGTTGGTCGGGAGATCATTACTGCCGATCGTGGGAGATGCTGGGACTCGCGGCATTCGGTCCCATTATCGATACCGAGCAAAGCGCTCCGCCTTATGAAAACACGCGGCGTTTGATCACGCATGCCGATGTGGGGGGCGATGCCAAGCGCGCCCATAGCTGCGTCACTCCGGGCAAGAGCGCGGTCCGCGATGCCGAGGGGAGATACCTCCATGCGCCGGTTTGGCGATACCTCTTCAATCACCCAATCGATGCGGTGGGACGCGAAGTCCCAATCGATCCAGAGTGCCAACACGAACAACGGCCTAAAGCGCCTTAGTAGCGCGTGAGCCAGCCGTTATCGAACGGTCAGACCTTCGTTGCGACTTTGGATCCACGATTTGATTTCGGGGAGCCGGCCGTAGGCATAAGCCATCAGCGCGATGGGATGGATGGTCGGCTTGTCGACTCCCTTTTCCATTTGCAGTTTGCACGATGCGCACTCGGTCGAGCCGACTTGTGCGACCGTTTCCTTCATGGTGCGGATCAGACCCCAGCCGACGCGGATCGACGTGCGGTAGTGTTGGCGTTTGAGGCCATAGGTGCCGGCCATGCCGGAGCATCCCGAATCGGCGTGCAGCACGGTCAATCCGGGGATCAAGCTCAGAAGTTGCATGCCGGAGTAATTCGGATCGATGGCCCGCAGATGGCAGGGCGTGTGGTACATGACGGTCATGGTCAACGGTCGGAAATCCAATTCCAGTTCGTTGCACGTATGCATGTCCCATAGGTACTGGCCGGCTTCGCGCGTGTGCTGCGCGACCAATCGCGTGTCTTCGTTATCCAGCAGCAAGGGATACTCGTGGTTCAAGCACAGCGCGGCGGTCGGTTCGGTGGTGACGATGGTGTAGCCTTGCCGCACTGCCTCGGCCAATTGACGCATTTGGGGCGCGATCAATTTGCGCACCCGTTCGATATCCCCGAGCGCGATCTTGGTCATCCACGTGACGGTCTGCCATGAGGGAACATAGACCTCGACCTTTTGGTGCTGCATGACTTGCACCAAGGCTTTGGCAATCAGCGGATTGTGCCAATTGGCGTATTGATCGACGAGGTAGAGGACTTTGCGGCCCGAGCTGCGGTTGGAGCGATTCAGGCGATTGCGAGCGGCCCACTTCACGAAGGACTGACGCGAGATTTGCGGGAGCCGGCGACCCAGCGCGATGCCGGTGGTCTTTTCAAAGATCCAGCGTGTGGCGCGGTTTTCGAGAGCCCAGTTGGCGATGCGAGGGATGCGGCTGGCGATCGAAGCCAGCAGATCCAATCGCGAGAGCAAACGGTCCGAGAGGCTCAATCCATGGGCGGCCGTGTGTTGGCCTTTGAGCTCGACCATCATCCGCGGCACGTCGACCGATGCGGGGCAATCGATGCGGCATTGATGGCAATGCACGCACAGATCGGCGATCTGTCGCATCTCGTCGCTTTCCAAATGCCGCAGCGGGATTTTGCCTGACAGCAGACCGCGGACGAGATTGGCTTTGGCTCGCGGTGACGCTTCTTCGGCCCGCGAATGGCGAAAGATCGGGCACATCCGTTCGGCGGGGGCGCTGGCTCGGCAGCGGCCGCACCCGTTGCACGCTTGGGAGGTCGCGTCCAACGACTCCGCCCCGTCCCATTTGAGAATCGGCAGCATCGAGGTGTTGGGTTTTGGCAGTGGCGAGTCGACAGGCAGGGTATTTGGATCGACGGTCGGATCGATGGCGGGATTGCCGGGAGCGCTCGCAGGGGCGTCGCCAATGCCCCGTTTGGAAGCATCTTTGCTTCGCCGGATGCGTCGTTGAGGAGTGCGCGACTGCGTGTCGAGGGTCAAGCTCGCGATGGGGCGCAAGTTATCCGTAGGCTTGGGCGGCGCATCGGTGATGAGCTTGCCCGGGTTGAGGATTCCTTTGGGGTCAAAGAGTTCCTTGATGCGACGGCAGATCGGGTACAGGTCTCCCAGTTGGTGCCGCAGGTAGCTGCTGCGGCTCAACCCGACGGCGTGTTCTCCGGAGACGACACCCCGGAACTCGATGACTTTCTCGAACAAGCGATCGGCGATGCGCTGGAGTTTGCCGATGTCTTCGGGTGATTTCGGATCGAGGAACGGGCGGATTTGCAAGTGGCCTTGTGCGGCATGCGCAAAGAGGGTGGCGGTGACCCGTTCGGTCTTGAGCACATTTTGCATCTCGACCAGGAACTCGGGCATGCGATCGGGAGGGATGGAGATGTCGTCGATGAAGGGCAACGGTTTTTGCGATCCGCCCAATCGAACCAATCGCGGAACGATGCGCCGGCTGAGTTTCCAAATGAAGTCGCGTTCGTTGTCATCGACGATGATGCGGGACTGCTGCGTGGAGGGCGCTTTACGAACAACACGTTGCACCAGAGATGCCAAGCGCTGGCGCACTTCGACCGCATCGGAGCCTTGTTGCTCGATCAGTAGGAGAGCTTCGGCACCGCGCGGCAGCATGGCTTCGTAGCGAGGATCCAGTTCGCGGGCGATTTCGATCAAACGGCGATCCATCAAGTCGCATGCGGCGACTTGATCGCGCCGCGCGTCGATGGCGGCACGGGCAGCCAGTTCGAGTTTCTCAAAGAACAGCAGCACGACGCCGCGAGCCAAGGGCATCGGGGAGACTTTGAGGGTGACTTCGGTCATGACCGATAGCGTCCCTTCGGCTCCGGCTTGCAATCGCGCCAGCTCGATCGTGTTGGCTTCGCAGATCGCTTCCAGACGGTAACCGCATCCTCGGGCGACGCCGCGCCAGGGTGGGGATTTGATCATGTTGCGGCTGGCCCAAAGAAGCTGGCCGATTTCCGAGGCCAGGTAATCGAGTTTGGGGCTGCCCGAGTTGGGGGATTGCCACGCGAGTTTCTCGAGCGGGACCGCTTCGCCATCGGCCAGAACGCCTCGCGCGGAAACCACAGCACCTCCGGCGGTACCGTACTTGAGAAAGTGGCTGCCCAGGGCATCGATGGCGACCAAGCTACCAACGGTGGTGACCGAGCGTGTTGGCGGGTCGATCCCGAGGACCAAGCGATGAGGGAGAAGTTCGCGGTTGAGTTCTGCCAGGGTGATCCCGGGTTGGACGCGCACGGTGAGGGCATCGCGGTCCAGGAAGAGGATGCGATGCATGAAACGTGAGAAGTCCATGACAATGCCGGGCCCGAGGCTTTGACCGGCCAATCCTGTTCCTCCCCCGCGTGGGAAGACAGGCATGGAGTTTTCGGCAGCGTACTTCAAGCACTGCGAGACATCGCGTTCGTGGCGGGGGCGCACCACCGCCAGCGGCGTGATTTCGTACAAACTCGCATCGCTGGCATAGAGCTGCGTGTAGAGGGGGTTGCAGTGGACCTCCCCCTCGAGGATGCCTCGCAGGTCGGCCTGCACTCGAGCTTGTTCAGCATCCATGATGCGCGACGACCTCAGGCACAGCCCAGGGGATGGTGAGTTGCATTCGATTACGCCGACGAGCCGGTGCGCAGACGGCGTTGGACCTTGCTATTTCGAACACTGTATCCGAAGTAGATCACGAACCCGATGGCCAACCACACGAGCAATCGCGCCCAGTTCTCTTTGCCGAGCCCGACAATCATGGCGCCGCACACGAGCACGGCCAGGATCGGAACGAAAGGAACCAACGGGGTGCGGAAGGGGCGCGGCGCATCCGGATCCGAGCGGCGCATCAGGATGATGCCGATCGAGACCAGCGCGAAGGCGAACAGGGTGCCGATGCTGGTCATGTCTCCAACCACCGAATCGGGGACAAAAGCCGCGAACAGAGCGACGAAGACAAAGAACAGCCAGTTCGATTTCCACGGGGTTTGGTAGACCGGATGGAGTTCGGAGAAGATCTTTGGGACCAATCCATCGCGCGCCATCGAATAGAAGACGCGGCTTTGACCCAACAGCATGACCAAGATCACCGAGGAGAATCCAAAGAGGATGGCGACGGTGATGAAGTTGGCCAGGGCGCTGTACCCGGTCATGTATTGTTCGATGGCATAGGCGACCGAGGCTTCTTTGCCCTTCATCGGATCGCGGAAATCTTCGTAAGGAGCGATGCCGGTGAGGACCCAGCTAAATAAGATGTAGAGGATGGTGCAGACGACGAGCGAGCCCAAGATCCCGATCGGCATGTCCCGCTTGGGGTTCTTGGTTTCCTGCGCGACGGTCGAGACCGCATCGAATCCGATGAACGCAAAGAAGACGACGCCGGCCCCGCCCAGGATGCCCCATAGGCCACCGAACACGTTCTTGACTTCGGTTTTTCCGGGTGGGATGTAATCCGAAACCGGGGGAATGAACGGGGTGTGGTTGGCCGGTTGAATGAACTGCCAACCGAGGATGATAAAGAGCACCACGATCAGGACCTTGACCGAAACCACGATCGCGTTGAACAACGCCGATTCTTTGATGCCGCGGACCAGGATGATGGTCAAGAACAGCAGGATGAAGATTGCCGGTAAGTTGATGATGCCGCTTACCCCTAATTCCTCGGAATGCTCGAAGGGGGAATGGCAAAACTGATACGGAATCACGTACTGGGGGCCGATGAAGTTGGCGATGAGTTTGTTGAGATATTGCGACCAAGCGATGGCGACGGTCGCGGCCCCGAGGGCGTATTCGAGGACCAAGTCCCAGCCGATGATCCATGCGAACAGCTCGCCCATGGTGGCATAGGAATAGGTGTAGGCGCTGCCCGATACGGGCGTCATGGCGGAGAATTCCGCATAGCACATCCCGGCCAGGGCACAGCCGACGGCGGCGACAATGAAGCTCAAGGTAACGCTGGGACCGGCGTGTTCGGCGGCGGCTGCGGCGGTTCGGACAAAGAGTCCCGCGCCGATGATGGCCCCGATACCCAACAGGATCAAGTTGAACGCGCCCAAGTGCCGTTTGAGGGTGCCATGCCCTTCTTCGTTGGCTTCGGCATGGAGGTCGGCCATCGACTTGCGAGCAAATAGATTCATTGCGGCGATCTTTCGATTCCTACATGGGAATGCTTAGGAGGGGTGGCATTCCAGGGTTGATGAATGCGAGAGCCGGCGGGTCGCTCTCCACCGGACTTCTCGGACGAAGGTGTTGGGATAGTGTAATTCAACTTGCCGTTCCAGGGGGCGGATTCCCGAGCGAAGGGAAAGGAATCGGAGCCGACGGGCTTGCGCCCTGGGCAAACTGCAATGCTTGCGCAAGGTGGTGGTCGCTCAGTTCGCTGCGCTGCGCAGGACCGGGATGACGTAGGGGCCTTCAGGAATGATGGCCACCGATTTGTCGCCGGACTCGGCCACGCTCTGTTCGATGGCTTGCTCGATCGACTCGATCATGTCGACGCATGTGAGTTCTCGGTCGGAGCCTTGGATCCCTTCGCTGTACAGGGAGACTTTGCCGATGTGCAAGGGGCGTAGGAGCATGTGGGTTTGCCAGCCATCGATGTCGGCCAGGGGCATGGCGCGGATGCGATCTAGGAATCGATCGGCTCCGAGCTGCTTGAGGTGCGATTGCGACTCGCGGTACTCGGCCGAGCCGAGACCTTCTTCGCAGCGGCTGGCGATGATCATGCGTCCGCCATCGGCCATGATTTGCAGCGGGGCCACCATCCCCTTGACCGTTTGGTAGTAGGTTTTGTCGAGTGGATAGCCCGCCGCGCTGGTGACCAAAGTGGCGAATTTGCGTTCGAGGGGGACTTCGGCGTATCGCCGCACGAAATCGACGCTTTGAAGATGGCTGGCGACGCAATCGCCGAAATTGACAAAGCTCATCCGGCGTTCTTCATCAATGATCGTGTTGACCGCATAAGTCGGTCCGAGCATGTCGAGAATCTCGAGTTGGCCCCGGTGCAACGGGTTGTTCACAAGGTTGGTGTTGCAGGCCAGCGGGTCGGCCATGAACTGGTAGTTGTGGAAGGTGCGGATGGTGTCTTCACCGGCGACACCCGGCGCGACGACTTTGCGACCGCCGGAGTAGCCCGCCATGAAGTGAGGTTCGACCAATCCCACGACGATGCGCAGATCGGCATCGACAAGGTGTCGGTTGAGCACGACAGGGATGCCTTCGCTCGGGGTGTGGCCGAGGTTGACCATCCACGCTGCATCGCGGGCGTAGTGGTTTTCGATCCGGATGTTGTCGAAGATCCACGGATCGCCGACCACTTCGAGCATCTCGCGGCCCAGGTTGGGGCGGTGCAGGCCGGTGGCGATCAAGATGGTGATCTGGTCGTTGCGGATCCCGGCGGCGCGGAGTTCGTTCACCAGCCCGACCAAGATCGGTCCGTTGGGAACCGGTCGCGTGATGTCGCAGATGACGATGCACACGCGTTTGGCGGACCGTGCGACGTTCACCAGAGCTGGGCATCCGACGGCTTGCTTGAGCGCTTCGTCCACGGCGGATTTGGCATCGGGCAGTACCGGCATGGCGGGTTTGCGGATGATGGTGGGCTCGCAACCGTGCGGCAATCGGACGTGCAGTTCCCCTTTGCCGTATCGGATATCAACAGTGTTTGCCATAGCGGGACTCGTGGAGCGAGGGAGGAAAGCCTAGGAGCGCAGCATGACGTTGAGATCGCGTCTGCGTTCGAGCGATGATGATAGCGGAATGCAGGGAGCCTTCCCAGAGTTGTCGTGGAATCGCGATCGGGCGGACTGGGAAACGCGCTTAGCTCGCGTCCATGTTGCACAGCATGACCGACTCGAGCCAATCGCGCCATTGCCTCATGGAGACGCCGTCCATGACGGGTTCGCCCAAGGGTGGGATGGTCAGTTGTTTGTTGCCGGCCAGCCAGGTCACGCTGGCGTCCCACAATCCGCTTTCGTTGACTTCCACGCGCAGTTGCACGGGGTCGGGGGTGTTGCGGCCTTCAAAGCAATTTTGCAGATCGATGTGGGAGAGGCGGTTCCAAGTGGAGGAGCCCAGCCGGGTGCCTTCGATGAATTGCAACACGGGCTGCCGTTTGCTTTCGCGTTGGAAGCGGAGCGTCCGGCTGACTTGATAACCGACCGGCGAGTCTTTCGGGATCAGGATCTTGGGCGGGGACTGCGTGCCGGAGTCGTCTTGCACGATCATGCCCAGGTCGTAGGACGTGGCAGCGTTGGCGGCGGGGGCTTTGGGATCGATCGGGGGCATCATGAATCGGGCATGAATGGCCGCACCCCGCGCCAGGTCGGCGGATCCCATGTGGACGACTTTGGCGTCGGGATGGATCAGTTTTTTGAGGGGCTCTTGCAACGTGGGCAGCCAGCGCACATCGCCGATGAGCAGCAGCGAGTCGATATCGCCGGGGTCGACGCCGGACCGCAGCAGGACTTCTTTGGCGAACAGTTCGCAATCGCCGGCCAAGTCCTCCACCCAATCGGCGACATGGTCGCGCTGGAGTGCGTCTTCGAAGCGGCCGTGCGGGGTCTCGACGGCGAAGGGGACGACGGGGCTGTGTTGCAAGCGTTCGAACGCGCGCTCCATGGTGCGCTGCAGTTGCGAAGCGAGGGTGAGATTCTCGCGGGCGCTCAGTCCGAATTTGGTTTCGATCAAACCGGCCAAGCGTTTGGTGGCGCGGTCGTACCATCGCATCATGCCGCGTTTCCAGTCCCCAGCCAGGGCGAGGGTTTGGGTCCGCTGACCTTCTACGCGAACGATGGCGGCTTCGCATGCGGCGCCGGTCAGCATGACGACCAGCATCGTCCTTCGGTAGTCGGTTTGACCGCGAGCCAACGCCAATCGCGATTCGATTTCGACATGCGCCAGAGCGGCGGCCAGCGGTTTATCGAGCAGTTGCAGGATCTCGATGCCCGCGATGGAAGCGGCCGTGCGGGTGCTGATGCGATGCATTTGGTCATAACAACCAGGGATGGTGATCACCGCATGGGAGGCGTTGGGTTCTTTGTGTCGCGCCGAGACGATGAGTTGGCGAAGGACGCAAGCCACGAGGACTTCGGGAGGAACGCGCCGCCCGCCGAATGGACGTTCGAGCAGCGGCAATCCATACCATCGCTGGAGAGCATAAAAGATTTGCTCTGGGCGCTGGACGCGTTTGGCTGCCGCCGCCGATCCGATCGAGACGTGCTCGTGATCGCTGAAAAGCATATTGCGCAGTTGGCAGGATTCCCCTTCCAGCGGGACTTCTTCGACTTTGAACTCCGAGTTGATATAGCTGACGCGGGAATAGATCATGCCCAGTTCGATCCCGATCGGGGCGTAGCTGCGAGGCAAGCTCGAGGTGGATTGGCCCAAGCTGGTGGGGCGCTCGCGAATCATGCCGGCAAGGCTCGAAGTGCCGGAGCTGCTGGTGTTGGTCGTGGCCGCGCGCTCGATCAAGTTCAGCGAATAGAGTTTCTCGAGCAAATCGTGGGCGGACTGACAGCGATCGCGGACATCTTTGGCGACCAGCGATTGAAAGACAGAATCCAATCGCAAATCGATGTCCCCGCGGACTTCATACAGGGCAGGGGGTTTGCGATGGAGTTGAGCCCGCGCCGTTTGGACGACTTCGCCGGTGAACATTGGCCGACCGGTGAGCAAATAAAAGATGGTGGCTCCGAGCGAGTAGAGGTCGCTGCGATGATCGACCAACTCGGGTGTATTGATTTGTTCAGGAGACATGAACTCGACGGTCCCAACCAATTGGCTGGAGGCCGAGCCTTCGGGGTCGGACACGTTGCGCAGGACCGCTAGGCCAAAGTCCAGGATCTTGAGGATGCCTTGCTCGGTCAGCATCATGTTGCCGGGCTTGATGTCCCGATGGACGATCCCCATGCCGTGGGCGTATTCCAGCGCGGCGGCGGCTTGTTGAAGAAACCGGAGCACTTCGGCGGAGCTCATCGGTCCGTGGGTGCTGATGCGATGGGCAAGCGATTCACCTTGGATCAGTTCCATCACCAAGTAATGGACTTTTAGGGATCGTGTCTGATGGCATCCAGCGTCGAAGGCTGTGACGATGTTGGGGTGCATCAAGCGGGCCTGCGCGCGGACTTCTGCGTAGAACCGCTCGACCGCGAATTGGTCGTTGGAGAGTCGCTGTGGCAGGACCTTGAGGGCGACTTCGCGGTCCATGGTGCGATGGCGAGCGCGGAAGACTTGCCCCATGCCGCCGGCGCCGATCCGGTCGAGGATGATGTACTCGCCTAAGATTGGATTGGAACCGGATTTGGATGGATCCCCTTTTGCAGGGGTGAGATCGAAGTCGGTATCGTCAGCAGGATCGCCTGGTCCGGAGGTTTTGTCCTGGTGCAAGGCGCGCGTGACCGGATGATCGCTGCGTTTGCGTGATTCGTGCTCGGGATCTTTGCTCATGCAACTTCAATACGGTCCGCGATCGAGAGGACTGTAACGTTAGCGGGGGAACTTTAGCCGGGGAACGTTAGCAGGGGGGCAGCCGGAGCCGGGGCTTGCATCTGCCCAGCACGCCCTAGAATAGTCTCCCTTGCCACAATCGGTCTATGCAAAGCGTTGCCGATCTCCTTCTGGAATTCCAAAAAGAGCCTAATTCAATGCCCGAGCCGTCCATTTTGGAGCTGGATCACGTGCACCTCGTTCGAGGGAGTACGACCATTCTGCGCGGGTTGTCGCTAGGGGTAACGGCAGGGGAGCATACGGCCATTCTGGGTCCGAATGGATCGGGAAAATCGACACTGCTAAAACTGCTGATGCGGCACATCTACCCGTCGGTGGTAGACGGGCGCGCCGGCAGCGTCCGATTGTTTGGCGAAACCGAATGGAACGTATGGGATTTGAGGACGCGATTGGGCTTCGTCAGCGGCGAGATCGATCATCACTTCATGATGGGGCGTTCGGGACGGCTGTCGGTGATGCAAGCGGCATTGACGGGATTCTTCTCCTCCGAGCTGGAGCCGGATGAAGACAAAGTCACCGACTGGATGCGAACGCGCGCGGCTCAGGCGCTGGAGTGGTTGGGGATGAGCGGGCTGTCCGAGCGCCCTTTGCAACACTTGTCAACCGGCGAGCGGAGGCGGGCGATGCTGGCCCGAGCCATGGTGCATCAACCGATCGCTCTGGTGCTCGATGAGCCGACCGCAGGTTTGGATTTGAGAGCCCAAGACCAACTTCTCAGGCATCTCGAGCACCTTGCGACCCTGGGCACGACGCTGATCCTCGTCACCCATCACATGAGCGAGATCTTGCCGTGCATCGAGCGTACGGTGTTGTTGGGAGAAGGACGCGTGGTCTTCGATGGCCCAACGGAACGGGCGTTGGAAGCGGAGCGGCTCTCGCAGTGCTTCGATTGCGAACTATCGGTTGAGCGCAAGCCGTCCGGATACTGGCGTGTGGAACTCCAGACAGCATCGACATCGAGCTAGGTCCGGTATGCGGCCGGAGCCTAGCCAGTGATGTGCGTTCCCGGCTGGCGGCATGAAGCCTCATCAGGGTTTAGGCATAGGCGGGATCGGAGTTAGACCGCTGCCCGTGGGCGATGCTCCCGGAGTTGTCGGCAGAATGACCTTCGGTTCGGCGTTCGGGGTGCTGGTCACGGCAGGTGACCGCGAGTCGGACGGTACACTCCTGGGAACTGCGGGCACTGGTCCGCCTACGCTGACCGCATCGTTGTCACCCTGATCCGCTGCATCGCTCGGAGAGGATGCGGACGATGCTGCAGGCGATTCGGATCCGTCGGTCGGCATGCCTGTCGAATAGGCCCCAACGCTCGAGGGATCGAAGGCACCGCCGCTGATGCGGTTGCGAACCGTGACCTCTTCGGGGTTGTCGCGAGGCGTGAAGAACTTACCACGTTGGTAGGCACCATTGAGGTTGCCGCCCGAGAGCGGTTCTTCGCTCAAGTTGACTTGATTGTAGGACAAGAGCGAGCCCTTATCGCGATGGAAATCGCGGATCGACAAGTTGTAATCGACCAGCGATCGGAAGAACGCGCTGGTGCTGCTGGCCAATTGCTGTTGGGCTTGCAACAAGAAGTTGATGTTGATCAACCCGCGTTCGTAGCGATTGCGAAGGACTTCCACTTGAAGCTTGTCAGCCTCGATGCGGTTGTAGTTGATCTGCATCTGCTGGTAGCTGCGCGAGATTTGTCGGGCGGAGAAGCTCAAGTCGTGCGAGATCCGCAGTTGTTGTTCTTCGAGCAACGCCATGTCGCGAGCCAAGTTGAGCTGTGCGGAGCGGACGGCGGCCGAAGCTTGACGCAACCCGACCGGGTACGCGAGTTCAAGACCGGATCGCCACTCTTGATAGTTCCCTGCGGCGAGCGAGGTAAAGAAGTTATCAAACGGCTCGGCCCCATCGTAAGCGCCGAACAAGTGATTCCCCATACCTCGGTAGCGGTAGCTGTTGACCGCATCCAATCGTGGACGACGGTTCAATCGGGCTGCGATCAGTTCCAGTTCGCGGCGTTTGATGTTCCACTTTTGGCGACGGACTTCGACGCGTTGCGTCACGGCGTCACTGAGGGCGGATTGCCAATCGAACATGACTTCGGCTTGGATGGGGTCATCGGCGGGACGGATGAGCCGTCCGTCGGAGGCTTGGATCCCGATCATGTAGCGCAGACGTTGCTCGGCAGCGTAGAGTCCGTTGGGGCCGCCCAGGGCATCGTTGAGTTGCGATGCGAACAAATAGTAGTTCGATCGCGATTGGGCTTCGGCGTCGGCTTCACCGCCGCGGTAACCGACCTTTTGCAGTTCGCGGATGCGTTGCCAAGTTCTCAGAGCGCTGTCTCGACCGGAGATCTGGGCTTCCAGAGCACGGTAGGTGAAGTAAAGCTCCCAATAGGCCGTTTCGACGTCGTTGATCAAATTGATGACGCCGGCTTCGAAGTCCGCCAACGAGACGTCGGTATTGATACGAGCTATCAACACTCCATTGTACTGACCGACCTGCGCGTTGGGGCCCGCGATGCGGTTGAACTCCGTGCCGGCTCCTTGCATCATCGGTTGACGCCATTCGGCTTCGATGAAGCCTGAGAAGTCGCTCGGATACAAACGGGCAAAGTTCGCCCGGGCGACTTGGTTCTGGTCGTAAAGGACGTTGGTTCGCAACGCAAAGGTGGCACCGGTTGCGGTACGCTTCTGAATTTGGTTGAGCTGGTTGGCTTGCAAGCCCTGACGTACGCCGACCAAGATCGAACCGAATGTCGGGTCTTTGATGATCGGAACGTTTTGTGGCTGATCTGCTTGGGTCCAAAACAGCGACGAAGTCACCGTGGCGTCAAAGGCTGCCAAGGCGGCTTGCGTGCCGCCCAGCGGGTTGAGTTCGACCAAGGCCGGGTCCATTTGCGTCGGGCGGCTGTTGGGTGCCGGGACGACGGTGCCGCCGAGGTTTCGTAACACCGTGCTCGACTGCAATGCCATCTGGATGGCTTCTTGCAGTTTCAAGTCGTAG
>JBKCUI010000301.1:0-9461 GCA_046318495.1 Pirellula sp.
GTATTGCGAACTGCGATAGCGACTCCATTCCGCCAACGCCGTTTCCCAACCCGCCGGGCGAACCACGATGACGCTTGCGGATGGCCCCGCGCCATCCGCGCGGAGCGATGCAGCACTTTGCCCTAGCGTACTTGAACACCAACCAAACAGAACCAAGCCCGCCAATGCGATGGGCAGCAGCAATTCGAGTCGCAAGCTACCTCGAGCATGACTCTCGAAGCCGTTGGTCTGCATCCCGCGCACCGCAGCGTTTGAAGACTCCCGCTTTTCTTCTTCCTTCGTACTCGTACTCCGCGGTAGCAGTGCTCGTACTCGTGCTCGAGTAACGAAACTCGAGCACGCGTTCCTCCAACTATGCGCCACTTCAACCAATGAAACCATTTCGCTCCGCGCGGGATTCGTCTTGCCCATCCTGTAGCCTGTCATCCTGAATTGTTGAGTGGTCGCTGGCATATGCCGCGTGTCACGTGCCGCGTTGCCATCCGCGCGAACGCCGCGCACTCGCATCACGCGTGTCGGCTGCGTCGCTTTTCGACTTGGGCCTTCATGAACGCCAAGCCTTCTCGGGCCAGGGTCAATTCGTCGTCGAACATGCGTCGCCAGATGCGCGTGGCGGCCGCCAACTCGGGAAGGGCCAGTCCAAAGGCTTCGATCACCAACCAGCCGTCGTACCCGATTTCTTGAAAGGCATCGAAGCACTCATCCCATCGCACGTTTCCAGCGCCGGGCGTGCTGCGGTCGTTCTCGCTAATATGGATGTGGCACAACATGTCGCGGATGTCGTGGATGGCTTTGCGAAGGCTCTTCTCTTCGATGTTGCTGTGGAAGGTGTCGAACATCATCCGGCAATTGGGATGGTCGACTTGTCGGCAGAACTCGGCCGCGTCGGCTTGTGCATTGAGGAAGTAGCATTCGAAGCGATTCAGAGGCTCGACCCCAAGCAGCACGCCGACCTTTGCGGCATGTTCTGCGGTGGCGCGCATGGCATCGAGTCCCCATTTCCACTCATCGCGTGTCGGGCCCGCGCCGGAGAACGTACCCAATGCAGAGTGATACGGGCCGACGACCGTTTGAACGCCGGCAGCGGCGCAGCAATCGAGCATCTTGCGATTGGCCTCGATCCCCTTTTGGCGAATCGCCGGATCGGTGCTGATGGGGTTGTCGTCGGCATTGCGTACGGTGACTGCGGTTCGTTGCAGCCCGATCGCATCGAGGCGCTTGCCCCAAGCAGCATAGTCGAGGTCCAAATTGAAGACTGGGATCTCCACTCCGTCGTAGCCGAACTCCTTGAGTTTTTCCAACACCGGGACCATGCCCTCGTTGAGTTCGCCCGACCACAACAACAGATTCATCCCATACTTCATGCTGGACTCCAATGGATGGAAAAACGGAGAGGATTGGAACCGATTTCAACGGCGCGCCGGATGGCACGGAGGACTGAGGTCAGCGTATCCTCGGGCACTGCGAATGGCAAGACAAGGGCCCGCATCGGCGAGGTAGCCAACGCTTGACGTTCACGGTGTCTCGAGGTCTGTTGGCTGCGGTTGCAAGCGAATCTCGATGGATGCGTATTGAAACAGCTCTCTGGAGAGTCGCTGGACGACTTGCCAGGCTTCGATTGCTTTCTCGGTTTCTTTCCATTGTGCACGGTAGTGTCGCAGCAAAGCGATTCGGTCCGGGCCACCGAACGCGCGCGGCGGACTGGGCATGTTCGAAAGCGTTTCGATCGTGCGTTCCAACCACGTGCGATACACCGCGAGGTTCTGCAATACATTGGCCGCGTCGCTCGGCCCTAACGGGATGGGATCCTGCAGCGGGTTTAACTGCACGCCGACTTGAGCGGCCAATTGCCATTTGGCGTTGGGGCGGCTGGAGAGCCGCACAATCAACTCGGGCTGTTCATCTTCGATGGCGATGCGCCATTCGCTGGTGGCCGATCCGGTCAGCGTCACCTCGTCGCTGGGCACCAATTGGACTTCGGGCAGGACGTCGTCCGCCATTTGCAACCGCGCAACGGCGCTGGCAAGTTTGGCATGCACCCCTTTGCCGACCTTGGCATCCAGGCGTTGAAAGCCGAGTCGCAATGGAATGCGGTGCGTCAGATTGGACTGCCCGTCGACAGCAACGGGGTCCGCTGCGTCGGCTATAGCGTTCTCAGCTCCTGGAGCGGGCTCATCGCCCCCAGGCGGCGGATTCGCATCGAGCGGATCGGCGGGGAAACGCGTTTTGCTCTCTGGAGCACCCGGCGGTACTCCGCTTGCCATGCCCTTGGTTGCATCGGCTGCCATCGAACGCTCTACGATTGAATCGGTGGTGAGTTCGACGGACAGACCTTCGATCGGAGCATCGTGTTCGCCCGTTGCATCCCGATCGACGCTGGTGCGAGGTCCCAGTTCTTTGGCGATGCGTTGGTCCAAATCGGCGAGCAATCCGGTAAGCGAAGGCGCGATGACGGACGGCGCTGCGTTCTGTTGCGATGCGTCCTCGAAAGCATCCAAGCTGGTGATCAACAGCGGCTCGTCGGCGTTCGATCCAAACTCCGAACGGGACGCATCCTCGGCAGCGGGTGTGCGAGCCTCGGATCGCGGGCTGGACGCCAACACATCTCTTGTCGATGCATTTTCCACGCTGGGTGACCGCGTCGCTGAGGGTTGGGGCGTGGCTTCGCGAGGTTTCTGGCTGGAACTCCCTGCGAGTTTGTCCGATGTGCGAGCCGTGGAGCGTGGCCAAAGCCAAACGGCAATTGCGATCGATGCGAGTAGCCCCGCGCCTCCGATCGCGCCGACCAACCATGGCGACGGTATGGAATGCCGACCTTTACGAGGCTGCTTCGTCGGCAACCGCGATCGCTTGGGCATGCGCAATGGATCCTCGCTGGATTCGATCGCATCGGAATCCGTGGCTGTCGAATCATTCGGCTCCGATCGCTGAGCCGCCGTCTCACGCTCACCAGCCGAAGCGATCGGCGCAGAGACTAACTCGCTTCGATCGCCTCCAAGCTTCGGTGCAACACTTTGTTCCGATTTTGGTAGATTTGGCCAAGTGGCGATTCGAGGAACGATGCCATAGCGATGGAGCCATGCATGCATGCTCTGAGGATCGCGATCCAGACCGAGCGAACTCGAGAGCGACTCGCGCAGCGGTGACAACGAACACAGCCAGCCGTGTTGCGAAAGCAACGCATCGGGCAGGCTGGGAAGCGCAGATGCTGAACTCGGGTTGGGGCCTTGCGATTGCAAACGGGACCACTGCGAAACCCAATCTTCAAGCACTTCGCTCGGAGGAGCTCCTCGCGAGGCATGGCCATCTTCGTCGGCCAGGACCCGCGCGGCCGCCGACCATAACGAGCACGGGACCAACAACCAATACACATCGCCGTCGATCAAGCACCGCGCTCGCAGAAGGCTGTCCACGAGGACGGCCCGTTCGTGATGCCAGCCGCGCTGCACGTCGGTCGGCACCGAAGGGTCCAATCGCGTTTCGGGGACCCACCAGGCGTGTGAGGGAGTCAGGCAAGTCGCCAACTCCGAGGCCAACGAGAATTCTCGCACCGTCGCTTCAGAAGGCAGGTGAGCGGGATTGGCAGCGGCGTGCCCAAGGTCGGTTCGATTGGCCATCGGAGGCCGTTCCAAGGGTGCCCCTGCAGCCAGGGAATCCTCTGCGGCCAGTGGAACCCAATCCTTTTTCCGGCGGGCTATCCCCAGCGGCAGAGCAAGCCAAGCTCGGCCTGCAACCGCATTTTCCAACCAAAGCGACACACCTGATGGCGTCGCCTGGATCGGCGGCGTGCATGCGCTAGAATCGTCGCAAAATGCTTGAAAACGCCACGCTTGGTTCGCATCGGTAGCCATTCCATCCGCACCCTCAGAGGCAGTTTCGAGGATCCGGATCCAGGAGGCGAGGCAGTCGATCAGAGAGGGCATGACAAGTGACTTCCTATCGATCGATCGAGGAAGCCCCAGATCGATAACCTGCGGTGGGAAGAGGCCTTGAGGCAATTGACGATTTCAGGGGGTAGGCTTAAACTTTCGCCCGATTTTAAGGGAGCGCGCAAGGTCTTTTCGTAAGCCTTTTCCAGCCGCCAATCCTGGACGATTTTCGCACAATTTTGGGAGCATTGCATTCGGCTATGGCAAACAAGTTGATCTATTTCTTCGGCAAATCCAAGACCGACGGCAATGGAGAGATGAAGGCTCTCTTGGGGGGGAAAGGTGCCAACCTCGCTCAGATGACCAAGATCGGGCTGCCGGTTCCCTCAGGCTTCACCATCACCACCGAAGTCTGTGTGAACTATTACAAGAATGGCCGCAAATACCCCGCCGAACTCCCTACGGAATTGGAGAAGGCGGTTAAGTGGTTAGAGAAGGAAACGGGCAAAAAGTTCGGCGACATCAAGAATCCGTTGCTGGTTTCCGTCCGCTCCGGAGCCCGCGACTCTATGCCGGGCATGATGGACACGATTTTGAACTTGGGTTTGAACGACGCCGCCACCGAAGGCTTGGCCGTCGCGACCAAGAACCCTCGCTTCGCTTGGGACTCGTACCGCCGTTTCATCCAGATGTACGGCGACGTCGTGATGGGCGTCCAAAAGAAGAATGAGAACGATCACGAGCCATTCGAAGAGGTAATGGATCACTTGAAGAAGGAAGTCGGCGTCACCGAAGACACCGATCTGACCGCTGAGAATCTTCAAGAACTGGTGAAGCGTTACAAGAAGCTGATCAAGGATTGGACCGGCAAGGCCTTCCCAACCGAACCGATGAAGCAACTCGAAGGGGCTGTGCAAGCTGTCTTCGGTTCGTGGATGAACGAACGAGCCATCCTCTACCGTCAGAAGTACCGCATTCCTGACGAGTGGGGTACCGCTGTCAACGTACAAAGCATGGTCTTCGGCAACATGGGTGACGACTGCGCCACCGGGGTGGCATTCACCCGCGACCCTGCCAACGGCGAAAACGTCTTCTACGGCGAATACTTGGTCAACGCTCAGGGCGAAGACGTCGTCGCCGGCGTCCGCACGCCGCTCAAGATTTCGGACATGGCCAAGGACAAGATCCTCGGCGCTGCCTTCAAGGAACTGGTCGAAGTCCGCAAGACCCTCGAAAAGAACTTCGGCGATGTTCAGGACTTTGAATTCACCATCGAAAACAAGAAGCTGTACATGCTGCAGACGCGAAACGGCAAGCGAACTGCCCTCGCGTATGTCAAGATCGCGCACGATATGGTCAAAGAGAAATTGATGACCCCCGAGCATGCGATCAAGTCGGGGGACCCCGAAGCCCTCAACCAATTGCTGCAACCGATCTTCGATATCAAGGCTTACGACAAGGCCAAGAAGGAAGGTCGACTGTTGGCAGTCGGACTGCCAGCAGGTCCAGGGGCGGCCTCCGGTGCTGTCGTCTTCACCGCCGGTAAAGCTGAAGAACTCGCAGCCAAAGGCCAGCACGTCGTTCTGGCGCGGATCGAAACCAGCCCAGAAGACTTGCGAGGCATGATCGCCGCCGACGGGATCTTGACCGCTCGCGGTGGGGTCTCCAGCCACGCGGCGCTCGTCGCTCGTCAGATGGGCAAGGTCTGCGTCGCCGGTGCCGGGGATATCGAAATCGATTACCACAAGGGCGTGCTGCGATGCAAGGGAGTGACCATCAAGGAAGGGGAACCCATCAGCATCAACGGCACCACCGGGGAAGTCTTCCACGGCAAGATCGACACCGCTGACAGCGAACTCAAGCAAGTGCTGGTTGGCAAGACGCTCAAGCCCAAGGACAGCAAGGTCTTCCAGTACTACGACTTCATCATGAAGCTCGCAGACAAGTACCGCACCCTCGGCTTGCGCACCAACGCGGACCAACCCGATCAAGTTCTCAACGCCGTAGCGTTTGGAGCCGAAGGAATCGGTCTGTGCCGCACCGAGCACATGTTCTTCGAAGGGGATCGCATCATCGCCGTTCGGCAGATGATCCTGGCCAAGTCCGAAGACGCTCGCAAGAGCGCCCTGGCGAAACTCTTGCCTTACCAACAAAAGGACTTCGAAGGCATCTTCCGTGCCCTCGACGGACTCCCAGCGTGCGTTCGTTTGCTCGACCCACCGTTGCACGAGTTCTTGCCCCAAGCCGACAACAAGAAGGGTCAAGAAGAAGTCGCGAAGCAACTCGGAATCAGCGTGGCCGAAGTCGCCAAGCTGGTGCATGAACTTCACGAGTTCAACCCGATGCTCGGCTTCCGCGGTTGCCGTCTGGGCATCATCCGTCCGGAAATCACCGAGATGCAAGCTCGCGCGATTTTCCAGGCCGCAGTGACCGTCCTCAAGGAAGGGACCAAAGTCAAGCCGGAAGTCATGGTTCCATTGGTCGGCTTCAAGAAGGAACTCGATCTTCAAGTCGAGATCGTTCATCGCGTCGCCGCCGAAGTGATGAAGGCCACGGGCAAGAAGTTTGCCTACAGCGTCGGCACGATGATCGAAGTGCCTCGCGGTGCCGTCACGGCCGACGAAATCGCAGAGACCGCCGAGTTCTTCTCGTTCGGCACCAACGACTTGACCCAGACCTGCCTGGGCATGAGCCGCGACGACTCCGGTTCGTTCTTGCCCGCCTACCAAGGCCTAGAAATCATCAAGGCGAACCAATTCGCTTCGATCGATCGAACCGGCGTGGGACAACTGATGAAGATCGGTGTCGAGAAAGGTCGAACGACCCGTCCCGACTTGAAGATCGGCATCTGCGGTGAGCACGGGGGCGATCCGACCTCGGTCGAATTCTGCCACATCATCGGGCTCAATTACGTTAGCTGCAGCCCATTCCGCGTGCCAATCGCGCGATTGGCCGCTGCTCAAGCTGCATTGCGATACCCTGCCGAAGCTCCTAAGGCCAAGGTCACCAAGACCCCAGCCAAGGAATCGGCGACCAAGTCCCGCACGGTAGCCAAGCGATAACCGCGATCCGCCCGGCTCTAGACCGATTCGCCCCCGCTCTGGGGTGCGAATCGCCTGCGACCATGGCATTGCGTTCAAGAATCCGAAACCGGCGCTGCGATCGATCGCAGTGCCGGTTTCTTTTTTCTGGTGATTCGATTCCAGGTCACGACTCACACCGTCCAACCGCCCCTTTTTGTTGCGTCGCTCATCGACGAACGCGGTGACTGGCTTCTTGACTTTGCGCGATTGCCTGTTCAGAAGAGCTTGGTATGGTAGGCAGCATTCCGCAATCTTAGCCGGATCGGTTGTGCACCCGCGATCGTCGCGATTCGCCGCCTTCAGGACCAATCACCAGGAACTCCTTGGATGAACGCTCAGCATGTTGGCTTACTCTGTTGGACGACGTTTCGTTCGGTCCTTGGTGTTCTAGGGATTTCGCTAGTCCTATCCATGGGCTGCGTGCAGCGCAGCGAGGACGCCGTGGTGATTTACTGTGCAACCGATCGCGAAGCGGCCAGCCCGATCCTCGACGCATACGAGCGCGCTCACGCAGGCACCGAAATTGTTCGGCAGTACGATGTAGAAGCTTCGAAGACTTTGGGATTGGTCACGCGGATTGAACAGGAATCCAAGCGACCGCGGTGCGATGTGCTTTGGAACAATGAGATCCTTCACACGTTGCGATTGCAGCAGCTCGGGCTCTTGTCTAAACGCCGCTGGAAAATCCCTGACAATTGGCCGAAGAGCTTTCGTGCCAGCGATGGTAGTTGGGTCGGTTTCGCAGCCCGCGCTCGCGTGCTGTTGGTCAATCGTGAGCTTCTCAAGGACACCAAGGAATGGCCAGCGCGCGTGGCCGAATTGGGCGATGAAAAGTGGCAAGGCAAATGCGGCTTCGCTTACCCGATTTATGGCACAACCGCGACGCACATGAGTGTTTTAGCGACCCATCCCGGAGCCCTCGGCGCCAAGCAAGACTGGAAGGCTTGGTTGCAAAGCATCAAGAGCAACGCCATCACCTTAGCCGGAAACAAACAAGTGGCCTTGGCCGTAAGCAGCGGGGAGTTGGCATGGGGGTTAACCGATACCGACGACGCCATCCTCGAAGTGGAGGGTGGCAAGAACGTTGCCATCGTGTTTCCCGACCAAACCCAAGATGGCTTTGGAAGCGTCTTGATCCCCAACACCATCGCGATGATCCAAGGTGCACCGCATCCCATATCAGCAGGAGAGTTGTGCGACTTTCTCGTTAGCGAACGCATCGAATCGCGGCTGGCCATGAGTGGCAGCGCTCAGTTTCCATTGTGGCCCGATGCAAAGGAATCTTCTCGCATCGATACCCAAGGGGTCCGATGGGCTGAAATCGATTTTGAAGCGGCCGCCAAAGCTTGGGAGTCGACTCGCGAAATGCTCTTGGAATTGTTTCCCAAGTAGTGCTAGCGGCTTACCTGGGCGATCCTCAGGCTCTAAGTACTCATCGCTTTGTTCGATTCCTCGACAATTCCACCGAATCCTACTTCACCATGAACGAACGGGACAGTTCCTCCGTGAAGCCGATTGCGTACGATGCCTATCAATTGCTCGCGGACCATTACGCCGCTGGCATCGATACCAAACCGCATAACGCTTACTACGACCGCCCAGCGATGGTAGGCATGTGGCCGGAGTTACGCGGGAAGCGGGTGCTCGACGCTGGATGCGGACCCGGCGCCTACGCAGAGCAATTGGTACTTCGCGGTGCAAGCGTGGTTGCAGTCGATGTCAGCGACCGCATGCTGGAGCTCGCTCAGAAACGGCTGCAAGGCTCCGCGGAATTGATGCTGGTGGATCTATCGAAACCCCTCTCCATGTTTTCCGACACGAGCTTTGATTTCATCAATGCCCCCCTGTGCCTCGATTACATCGAATCCTGGGAACCGCTATTTTGCGAATGGCATCGCCTGCTCACCGAGGGCGGACGTGTGCAGTTCTCGTGCGGCCATCCAGCTTTCGACGCTGAGTACTACGACACGCATGCGTACTTCTCCGTTGAACAAGTGCAATGCGTATGGAAGGGGTTTGGCAAACACGTGATGATGCCGAGCTTTCGACGATCGCTCGAAGAGATTTTGATGCCAGTTATCCGCGCTGGATTCCGGATTGTGCGAGTCTTGGAGCCATTGCCCACGGAGGACTTTCGACGAGCCGATCCCGTGCGACATGCGAGCTTGTGCGACCGCCCTGCGTTCCTGTGTGTGCAAGCGGAGAAGCCTTGAGCGCCTCCAATCGCGACAGAGCCAATGCGAGTCAATCGCATCCAAAGATGAACACGCCAATGAAAAACGCCCGCTGGGGTCAGCGGGCGTTCATCGCTCGTTCGTTCGATCCCATTCGCAATTACATGCCAGGGCCAGGTGCGCTGCGTGCATCGGCACCCATCTTGATGCCAGCTGGCTCTTGAAGCGACTTCTCATTGAAATCGGGATTCTTCTTCGGATCCTTGCCGCAGCCGGTGACCAGCAGTCCTACTGCGAGCAACATGGCAGAAACAAGGGTTCGAGTTGCAATCTTC
>JBKCUI010000302.1:0-2073 GCA_046318495.1 Pirellula sp.
ATTGAGGAGTCCAAGTTATGAATAGTGCCGCTAGATACGTAAAGCTGGTCGAATGGTCCGACGACGATCAGTGCTTCGTCGGCAGTTGCCCTGGTCTGCTTTACGGTGGTTGTCACGGCGACGACGAAAAATCGGTCTTTGCTGAACTCTGCCAGATCGTCGAGGAAATGGTCAAACTGTACGAAGCCGAAAACCGGCCCTTGCCACCAGCAACATCCGGGTACGATTGGGCAAATACAATATTGAATGCGACTACAACGACCTGAGGAACTGTTGTTGACCTTCGGGCAGTAGTTGGCCCAGTTGGTACAGTGGGACGATGCGGCGCTGAGATATAGCCAGGTTGGTGGCTGGCACGCATTGGCCCTGCCTTGAAGACGAGGAACCACGAAACACACGAACCACACGAAAGGGAGATCCGGCTGAATTGGCCAGTCAAGTGAACGGTTGGATGAGAGAATAGCCCTTCCATAGCCTGCAGGTTCTGATGGCGGCCGATGTGCTTCGAACGATCGATGGCTTCTTTTCGTGTGATTCGTGTTTTTCGTGGTTGGAAGCAAACGTCTATGAAGGAATACACATTCTGCAAGCATGAGCCAGATTGGTGGCTGGCACGCATTGGCCCTGCCTTGAAAACGAGGAACCACGAAATACACGAAACACACGAAAGGGAGATCCGGTTAGATAGGCCAGTCAAGGGAACGGTTGGATAAGAGAACGGCCCTTCCATAGCGTGCAGGTTCTTATGGGAGCCGACGTGCTTCGAACGATCGATGGCTTTTTTTCGTGTGATTCGCGTTTTTCGTGGTTGGAAGCAATCGTCCATGGAGGAACTTAATCTCTGTAAGCATGAGCCAGGTTGGTGACTGGCATGCATTGGCCCTGCCCGGTTGGCGCACCCTTGAAACAGGTTGCTGCGCCGTTCAAGCAACCGATAATCGCAGGTGGGCTTAAGACAGTCTTGGCATTCGAAACCAAGGACCGAAGTGAGTGCTAGCCTTGAACTTGATTGCGTAGAATCGCGATGAGCTCTGTATCGGTGACAACTTCCACGCCGCGTGCCTTGCAATGGTCAACGACGTCCTTGGCTAAGAGGTCTAGGTCAACGCTGCAAAGGTAATCCGCATTACTACGAATCGCGGTTTCAATGACTGGATCGTCTTCTCGATCTCGAGTGACCGGCATCGATTTCGCGGCATCTACCTCAACAACCACCGCGACTTGCTGAATGGACCGGATGAAGTCTTCTATTTCCGAGTCCGTTAGACGATGAATTCTCTGTACTCGCGGGTATCGCAAGACTCGATCTAGTTCCGCCAACAAGAAGTTGGAGGTGCAAAGCAGATTTCGGTTGGAGATCGAATGCCGTAACAGTTCAGACGCGAGCCCAATCGGCGAGGCTACAGCTCGAACGATGATGTTCGTGTCGAGTACGATCCTAGCCATTACTTGTGCGTACTCTGAATCGCTTCGGTGATCGCCGCTTCGATTTCGTCGGGCGTCACCTCGTACTGCTTGGCATTTTCTTTGGCTTGAGTCAGCAACTCTTCTATCCGATTGCGAGCAACGGACTTGGCTGCTTCGGTAGGTTCTGCTCCCGGGCGGTAAGCGAGAACGAAGACTCTTTGATCGGGAGACAGATTTCCTCCGACAAGTTCCTCGATTGCATGACGTTGCTTGGGAGTGATATCGCTAACGGTGCGGTCGACGGATGTTTGGATGGATTCGTTCATGGGATTCGCTCCTGCTCCGATTATAGCATCGCTTGGAGTAAAGTTCACAAAGACAATTGGTGCCATCCCCGGTTCGCCGTCTTGGCGTCGCCCATTCAGGGCGGTCGCGGATGGGGAACCGAGAAAGCCGCAGAGAGTTGCCTTGGGCAAATGGCGTGTGACCGATTGGGACGCTCGGAACTCGGAGAATATGCGCACCACGTGTGCGCAGGGACCAGCAGCGGGGGAGGCGGGCCTGGAGACCCGCCCTACCGGGTTGGTTTCGCCACTGTGATCGGGCCAGGAACGTAGAATCCCTCGCTGACACGTCGGGTTGGGATTCACGCGACCTGTTCATGGG
>JBKCUI010000303.1:0-18216 GCA_046318495.1 Pirellula sp.
TCCTCGGAGTAATCGATGATGTTCAACCCGTAATACGAGCTACCCAGATCATCGGTGATCAGTTTTTTGTTGAACTCAAAACTTCGCAGCGTCGCTTGGTGCCGCTGCGAGTGATGACTTGCAGCATTGAAGTTCTGCAACCACGTTGGATCGTTGGAAAGCAGGGTGCTGTTGACCGGCCCCGCGGATTGGTGCTCTCGGTTCCAATGAAAGGTGCCCAAGAAACGGAACTCCAGGCTTTCCATCGGATCCATCAGGTAGCCGATCGTGTACAACCCCGCTTGATCGGTACCGAAACTACCCAATGTGCTCCCTTGTGAATAGGACATACTTTGATCCCCGGTACGTTCCATCCATACCGACTCATATCCCCCCATCACGCGTTGCCGATTGGCGAGCTTTTGAGGTGTTGCCGGGGGAGACTGAGGTACCGCGCTGCCGGTGGCTCGCTCGACAGGCTGCACAGCGTTCGCGGTCGGCCCGTTGGGATTCGGAACAAATGGCTGCACCGAAGCTTGCGGTGCTGCCGTCGGCGCGAAATTGCCTCCGAAGGAAGGATCGGTCGCGGAGGGCAAGCTCGGACTCTCGGTCGCAGGACTCGAAGGGACGGCCGAGTAGGCTTGGCCGGGATACGCGGGATTTGAGACCTGGGATTGGGATGGAGTCCTGGGTGCGAGCATGCCAGGAGACGTCGGTACGTTGGACGGCGCTGCGTTCCATTCGGGAGAGACTCCCGGCCTTGCGGTGGGTTGCGGGGCTACCGGCTCCGGAAACGGCTGCTGTGACGATGGAGCCACGGGTTCCCCACTGCCCGGAAGCAGGTTGTTGCTGCTGCCTAGTGGCAGGTTGGCAGAGGGCTGTGGAGCTTGCGGTTGCCCGATCGGAATCGGGGGTGGCAGGAACGGTTGGGAAGCATCGCTCTGCAACACCGCAGGATTCGAAGCATCGACCGCCGCAGGCGCCGGCACCACCGTCACCGGACGAGGCGGAATCATCGTTTTTTGGAACCCAGGCTGTGTCGAACTCGCTTGAGGAATCTTCTTGGCCCCGGGAAACTCACCTCCGAAGACGCCGATGCCTCGCGCCGCATTGGCCTCTTCCATCAGCTTGAGAAAGTCCTGGGAAGTCACCGCGCCTTCAGCCGACGGAGCAGGGGCCATCGGCGGAGCTGCCACCGCGCCTGGAACTGCAGATCCTGAAGGGGATCCGGAAGCATAGGGGGCCAAAGGCTGGCCCGGCGGGTTCGATCCGGATGGAATCCCCGATTGCGATTGCATGCCATCCGGCGATGGAAACTGCAATGGCCTCGCCACTCCACCACCGATGATCGCTTTCGTCGACGGCGATAGATAGGGAGACGATGGCGGCAAGGGCGCGCCATGGCCGCCAGCACCAACGGAGGGCTCGAATCGCCCAGCGGTTCCCGGATAGGTTGGTGTCGTGACGCCTTGGGCGTGAATCGATGCCTGCAAACACGCGCTCAATATCGACGCCAAGAGCGCGAACCGAACAGGTGATCTGCGGATCCTCATCAACGCACTTCCAACTTGTCGACCACGGGTACGAGCACCAATCGGCGGGTCAATTCCATGATCCGTTTCGCTTGCTCGTTGGAGTCGACCATGCCACTGACCCATAAACAGCCATCGGGTTGGGGTTGAATGCGCAAGTTCGATTGCGGTGCCAGATTGGCGATCGTCGCTCGCAGTTGCTCCATGTCGGTAACCCCCAATCGTGGGTTGCGCCACGCAGCCACCACTACCACGCGCACGTAAATCGGCTCAACCGTCTCCGCCGTGCGCATCGCTACCACGGTTTCCCCAGAGCGATCCCCTACCAAAAACACCCTGCCATTGCTCGCCAGAACTCGGCAAACCGCGGGGTCTTCAATATGGATGTTGGTGATCTTCCCTTCGACGAGGAATTCGTTCGCGGTATGGGACTCCACTTCTAGCCGAGGAGCACCTTCTGGAACAACTCCATTTTCCAGTGGCCCGCTGGTCAAGCTGGGGCCTTTGGGCAAAGCAACTGCGGATTCGGTGGTCATGTCTGCGTGCCGCAATTGCACCGCCGACTGGCTCTTGGGGGTTGCACTCAATTCATGCAACAGCGCTTCTTCGACAGGTTCTTCTTGCGTGAAGGCAGGCGGAAGATCGGACTCTTGCTCGACAATCGGCGAACTCATGGGTTCCCTATCCGCAGCAACCGATTTGTCGATGTCCAAAGTCGGGGGCGCAGCTCCCACCAAGACCGGTGCTCGTCGGTGGTCCTCGCGCATTGCGAACGGTTCCGTTGGATGCGCGTCGCGATTCAGCGATGTCGCTTGATCTGCGGCCACGTTTGCTTGGATGCTATCCTCTGGAACAGCGCGCACGCGGACCGTGGCCGTGGATGGCCCTGCTGCCAAGGTGATCTTGGTTCGCGATGCTTCCGGACTGGATTGCGGAACAGGCGGATTTTCATGTGCTGCCAGGGCAGGAACCGATTCCAATGGAGCGCTGGGCAATGACAACACCGGAGGATTGGACCACTTCGGAGGTACCGTCGAATCGGAACGATGGACGACCATACCATTTGGCTCGACTGCCCCGATCGCTTGGGCCGAACGGGTGTTCCCGGCAGCCAACTGTTGCGTTGCAACCGGCGTCGTGCTTGCGGGCGATCCTTGAGCCGCTGTCTCTCTCGATGGACTCGGTGGAACGAAGCCAGCATTGAGGCTGTGCTTCGATTCCAACTCCGGTGCAACCGTTGACTCCGACGTGAGACCGACTTGCGATGACGATAAAGCCCCCGAGGAGGGTTGCCCCTCGGTAGCGATCGCGGCCTCGTCATGCTCGGACACGGGTGGAACCGCGGCCACCAACGGCGCCGTGGAAGACTTCACCGACTGAAGCACCTTAGAACCCGGTTCAATCGGCCGGACCGCCACTGGAATCTCCGATCCATTTCGCATGACGGCATAGCCGGTGACGCTTCGAGGCATCGGCGCTGCGGTGACTTTGTCGTCGGCGAAACTCAAGCGCACAGGCGAGTGTTCGGTGATTCCTTCAACGCGCGTCACATTGAGATTCGCAGAGGGTTCCATGGACGGCGCCGAGCGCTTCGATGCACCTGCGGCCGACTTGGCTTGGGTTCGGATCGCTTGCGGTTTGATTTGCTGCGGCATGCGCTCAGGAGCCTTCGCGGACGAACTGCCTGCATCCGAGGCATGCTCGCGATTCTCAGTGCGGATTGGCGATGGACGCTCCGCATCGCTCTTGGCGGGTTCGCCGATGCGAATGCTCACTTTGGCTTCATCGGCGGGCATCGCATTCCCCGAGGCCAGGATCACGCCGGTCGGCACTTGCGATGCAACAGCATGGGAAACGTCGCTCGCCGCAGCCTCGGCAAAAGGTGCCGGACGCAAGGGTGGCAAGGCGCTCGAAGCACCGTGATTGGAAGCGAACAAGCGTGGAGGCTCGGGCACTCTTGGACTTGGTTGGGAGATGCCTTTGGAAAGCGCCGCATCGCTGTTGGCGCAGGCCGTTGGCAAGGCGCCGAAATCGCTCGGAATCGGCGGCATTTGGACCGTTGGGGGCGCGTAACGCAGACCGATCGCTCGCATCGGGGCCAGCGGAGATACCCAAGCCCCCGCCGACTTCTCCCCCGGACTGGCGATGCTCGCACCCTCGCACGGAGCGTCCGCAACAACGCTTCGACAGGGTGCCGCGCAGACCGAACTGACGAGCCACGCTACGAGCATCGCGCGACGCTTGGCTCGACTGCTCCCGGTCTTGGAATGCCGCTTGGATTGTGTCATGTTCGATTCCCAATCGGAAAGGATACGCCGCGCGGTTGCCCAGTCGCCTAACAAGTCGACTACGGTCTCATTCGCTGTATCGGGCCATCGAGCTTGCCGAATTGAGAAAATGTGACGATTGTTCCGAATGTTCCGAAACCGACGACCACGAAAACTGGAAGGTGCCCCCACATTTGCATTGCGGGCTCGCAATCCGCCGCGTTCTTACCGTTCTTGGATCGGCGTCGATCCTGCCGCAAACTACTATAGGAAAAGACGTTGCTGCTTCCGGACCGCTTGCTCGAACGCTTGCAATTGGCCTAGCCAAAGCCACCGATGGCTCGGACAATTCTGCAACGTAACCCTTCCTGGAAAATTGGATCAGGACCCAACCTGTGGAACGCAACAATCGACTCCTGGCCTGGCTGCTCCTCGGCATGGCCGTCTACTTCTTCATGTCAAGCATGCGACAGCAGCAGAGCTTGCGAGAAGCCTCCGACAAGCAGAAGCAGGAGCAACGCCAAACGCTCAAGGAAAACCGCGCCCGCGAAGCCCGCGAGCTGGCGGAGAAGATCGCTGCTGAAAAGCCCGACCTCGTCGTGCCTCCCGAATCGCCGCGCCAGCGTTTTACCCTGGGCAGCATGGATCCTAAAGATGGCTACCGATTCCTCGTGACGCTCGACAGTGCGGGCGCCGTCATCGAACGCATCGAACTGGTCCAGCAATCGCGCCCCGGCGAGTTCGACTATCGATCCCTGCAAACCAAACACATCGTTGGCTACCTCGGATACCTCGCTTTGGAAGAGCGGACCGGCGGCGGCCTCGTGGTCCACTCGGTCCCATCCGGCAGCGCCGCACAAACCGCCGTCTGCGTCGAAGATCCCTCGCTGGTCGGACTTCAAGTCGGCGACATCATCGAGAGCTGGGATGGTTTGCAAGGACCCGCGACTCTTTACCAACTGGACAAACCGTTGCATCACCGCAAACCCGGTGAACGGATGAAACTCCTCGTCCAACGACCGATCCCGTCCGTTCCGGCGCCACCGGCGGCAGAAATCTCGAGCGCCGACGCCAACGCAATCGATCAACCATCCTCCTCCGATGCGAAGACCGAAAAAGGAGAAGCCCCGGCTGCCTTCAAGAACCTGACCTTTGAAGCAGTCTTGACCCAACAACCGGTCTCGGTCCTGCGCGCCGAAGACGATTTCGCCATCGAGCAAGTCAAAGGAAATACCCCCATGGGTTCCTGTGGACTGACCTTGGCAAAGATCGATGGCAAAGAACTCGACGAGGGAGAACGCACCATCCTCGGGCTTGAAAAGACGATGGCTGGGAATTGGCAAGCACGTCCACTCCAAGTCGAAGGAGGAACCGGTATCGAGTTGTCGTTGCCGCTGGGCTCCCATCTGCAACTCGCCGGTATCGATGCCAACTTGGAACTCGTCAAGCAATACCGCTTGCTCAAGTCTGGCCCCACCGAAGGTGCATCCTCTCCCGACACATGGCGCTACCACCTCGACTTGACCACCACCGTTCGCAATTTGGATGACCGCCCCCACGAAGTTGCACTGCGTCAAGAAGGGCTCAACGGCATCTCGCTCGAGGGCTGGTGGTATCCGACCAAACTCTCGCCGCACTTCTTTTCCTCGCCAGGTGCGCGGGACATCGTCATCGGCGACCAAAGCTCGAGCCATTCGATCTTCATGACACGCTCGGTGGTCGACCACGCCAAGAAGTTCCCGACCGATCCAGATCAGTTGTTGTTTGGCCCCCAAGACAGCGAGGCGCGCCGAAACGTGAGCTATCTGGGCCTCGACACCCAAGTTTTCCTCGCGGCCATGCAACCCTCTCCGGCATCCCCGGACTCGATGAAGGGACTCCAAAAAGCGAAAGCCACGATCTTAAACTCAGCAATCCAAAAGCCCGAAGAGTTCGAGTCCTACCGCCAGCAAGCCTACAACACTGGATTTTGGTTCGTCACGCCGACCGAATCCATTCCCGCAAAGAGCGAATCGTCTCGCACCTACCGCTTGTTCGCCGGCCCCAAAGATCCGGAACTGCTGACCGCTTACCAACTTCAAGACAACATCGAATACGGTTGGCAGATCTTCGGATTCTTCGCCGTTCGTTTGGGATGGATCCTCCACCTGTTCTATCACCTTGTTCAGAACTACGGTCTGGCCATCGTCATGTTGACCATCCTCGTGCGTTCCCTGATGTTCCCCGTCAGCCGACGAATGGCCGTCAACTCCCAAAAGATGCAAGCCGTGCAGCCGGAACTGGCCAAGCTTCGGGAATCGCTCAAGGAAGATCCAGCCAAGATGATGGCAGCTCAACAACTGCTCATGAAGAAAGCGGGAATCAACCAGCTCGCCGGATGCTTGCCGGCCATGATCCAATTGCCCATCGTCATCGGCCTCTACCGTTGCGTGTCGGTCGACGTGGCATTGCGTCAACAACCCCTTATCCCAGGTTGGGAATGGTGCTCCAACTTGGCCGGCCCCGACATGTTCATGGACTGGCACAGTTGGATGCCAGACTTCATTGCAGGTCGCGGAACAGGCTGGTTCGGCCCTTACTTGAACATCTTGCCTCTGGTAACCATCACGCTGTTTATCATCCAGCAAAAAGTGCTCATGCCCAAGGCCACCGACGAGCAGACCCGCACCGCACAACAGATGATGATGATCATGACCATCATGATGGGCGTGCTCTTCTTTCGCGTGCCAGCCGGTCTTTGCATCTACTTCATCACCTCGTCAACCTGGTCGCTGGTCGAACGATTCCTCATCAAGCGATTTACTCCGAAAGCGGAGATCAAGACTCTCCCGGACAACGTCGTTCAAGAAATCCTCTCCGCGGTCTCCAAAGCGGGACCCGGACAGCGACCGACCTTGCCATCCCCGGCCGATAGCGACAAACCCAAGATGAAGGCCGCTAAGCCGCCCGAAACATTCGCTGAGTTGTTCGAGCCCTTCTTCAAAAAGAAACCGGCCAACGAACCTGCAGCCGGACCGAAAGACAAACAAACCAACCGGGCGGAACGGTCGAAAGCACTTCGCAACCAACGCCCCGGAAACTCCAAGCAGAACAAACCCAAAGACAAACCGTAGTTTGGTATCCTAGTGGTCTCTCCCCCGCCCAGGGAACTTCGTCCTGTCCTCTCCCTCGACGGCCCCTAGCTTCACGAGTCCACCATGAACCTGTCCCTACGAACCTGCTGGCTCCTTTCTTATTTGCTCGTGACCCTCGGGGCTTTGGCGGGATGCAACCCCGCTCCCGCTCCTTCCTCTTCCACAGCGACCTCCTCGAAAACACCCAGCGCTTCGACTCCCAAGCCGGACAACGATGCTGCCACCAGCAACGCTGCAAGCAGCGCACCCGCCGCCAAGGGGAAGATCGGACTGTCGATATTGACCAGCTCCAATCCCTTCTTCATCGAGATCTCGGACGCAGTTCGCGATGCGGCCAAGGCATCGGGATACGAGTTGATCTCGGTCAGTGGCGACATGGACTCCAACAAACAGCAAAACCAAGTCAAAGACTTCATCGTCCAACGCGTCTCCGCAATCATCCTCACCCCGTGCGATAGCCGGGCCGTCGGCACCGCGATTCAAGAAGCAAATCAAGCCGGCATCCCGGTGTTCACCGCAGACATCGCGTCGATCGCGTCGGGCGCCAAAGTCGTGACCCACGTCGCCACCGACAACTACAGCGGCGGCCGCCAAGCGGCCATCGCCATCATCGAAGCCCTCGGCGGCAAAGGCAAAGTCGGCATCCTCGATTTCCCTCAAGTCGAAAGTGTGATGCTCCGTACCAAAGGCTTCCGCGAAGAACTCGAACAACAAGTTCGAGATAAAGGAGTGACCATCGAAATCGTGGCAGCCCTCCCAGGAGATGGTGCCAAGGACAAGAGCTACCAAGCCACCCAGGACTTGCTCCAATCCCATCCCGATATCCAAGGTATCTTCGCGATCAACGACCCTTCCGCCTTGGGATGCTACGCGGCTCTGGAGAATGCAGGCATGGCGGGCAAGGTCAAAATCGTCGGCTTTGACGGCCAGATCGACGGCAAGCGTGCGATCCGCGATGGCAAGATTTATGCGGATCCCATCCAATTTCCAAAACGCATCGGTCAAGAAACCGTCGCCGCCATCCTCAAATATCTCGATGGCGAAGATGTCCCCGAAACCATCCTCATACCGACCGAACTCTATCGCCAAGCCGACGGAAAAGCCGACCCGTCGCTCTAAGCGTCACTTCAAGATTTCGCGGCTGCGATACCCGAACGCGAAATACACAGCCACCATCAACACCAGAACATTCAATCCGATCCAGTAGGTCGTCCAATCGACGTGCCCGTCGACCTCGCATGCTCGCTTCCACATCCCCGTGAGCAAGTACCCAACGAGGTTTCCGATACCTCCGGTAAGCATGCTCAACAAGGCCTGTGCGCGCGTCCGCCAAGCCGCGTCGATCTTCTTGGCAAGATAGATCTGTGTGCTGATGTAGGTGAACGTGTAAGCCATTCCATGCAGCGCCACGCCGGAGAGCAGGGCAGGGGAGCTGTCGATCGCATAGAGAATGTACCGAGCGACGCCGAATACCAATCCTGCGAGGATGATGGACTTCAACGAAAAACGACTCAAGATCCAGCCGATGGCGATCATCACGAAAACCTCGGTGGCTTGACCTAGCGACATCCAAGCGCTGGTTCGCTTCAACCCCAGGTCGGTCATATGTGCAGGTGTATAGGGATAAAAGGCCGCGAATGGAATCGCGACCAACGCTGCCGTAGCGAAGATCACGCGATGGTCATGAATCTTGAGAAGGGAAAGTGCATCGAGTCCAAAACGCTCGCGCAAAGTTAAACGCTGCGATGCAGTTGCTATCACTTCGCCTTGAGGAATCAACCACGTGAATCCCGCCAGAATGATCCATAGCACGGCGCTCATCTGAAAGACGGATGGCAAGGCATCCAGGTGCAACCAACTGACCAACCAGCAGCCTGTCATCCAACCCGCCGTCCCCATCGCTCGAATGGCCCCAAACCGATGATGCGATCGAGCGATCTTGGAGAACACAATCGAGCCGGTCAAACTGTTGGTGGGGACGCTGAGCAACGACTGCAATTGGATGCCTAACCAAACCACGGCATGGTTGGCCCGCGACTCAATCGCCCACGCCACCGCCAAGGCAAGGATGGCGCCACCAACACTAATCCATCGCAACACGCGCAGCGGAGGAACCGATCGGTCGGCCATCGCACCGAAAAACAGCGGCGAGAGCAGCGCCGCAATCGCCGATGCGGCAAAGGCGAACGGAACGAGCTCTTTCATGCCGGCCGCTTGCAACACGCTCCCCATCGGCACAAACCACGCCGACAATGCCATGCCATGCAGAAACAGCAAGGCCATCAGCTCGGCTCTCTCCATCCATGTCAACTCGCCGTCGTGCATCGATTTCCATTCTTTTGGGGCGAGACCCGCGTGGTGCGCTATCGGAACGGTTCGCAACATGCGACACGTTCCTTCCGCTGGAAACTCGATCATACGAATATCCTTAGCACCGCCAAGGCCGCCCACCCCCAATCATCGCACGTGTGCGACGAGGCCCTCCTTCCTGGCGGCTGGCCGTAAGGCTTCCGGTGCCACGCCCATCCCCTAGCACACTTCCCTATCGCTAGCGACGTGCTCCCTCGCTCTTTTTTGTTGCAACCTTTCGCAGCCACGCGTTAAATCGCACTCTCAACGCGTGCCCGTTGCACCCATGCGTTGCGCCGATCTCACTCCATGAAATCCCCTCCCGCCGCATGCACCAAACCTTTTGAAAGTCGGTTGGCAATCGCGATTCAATCTCCTGACACCGTTGCTCGACATCTTCCCAACGCGATGCCCCCGATCGCTCGGCAACGTTGCACACACAATCCACCGTTTCAGGTTGACAACTCGACATCGAATGCACGCGCGTCAACTCTTTTCCAAGGGAGCGGGCTGCATCGACGATCGCATGCTCCGTCAACATCCGCAGCATGGCATTCCAGTTTCCGATAGGAGACTGGCCTGCTTTTCGCAAAATCCTGGTGCAAACCGTGAGCACCACATTCTGGGCGATGTCTTCTGGATCGATGAAGCGACGCAATCGGTTCCCGCGCAGGCGGTCCTCGGCAATCCGCACCGACCGCCGCCACGCTTCTTGTGCAAAAGCGTCCTCAGCAAGGCGATTCCCGAGCCGAGCGGAATCGGCGAGATGACTCAACGGGCACAATGGATCCATGATTGGGGTTGCTCCTCAATGGGCATGCGGTAATCAAATCCGCTTGAAACAAAAGGACGATCGCTTGCGAACACATAGTCCGTTCGAGAGCGAACGGTCCATCGGGAGGCACTGCGATGCCTGCCTGAATTGCTACTAGCCAAGGGATCGAGGGAACCGCCAGAAAACGGCAACTACGGACAAAAAATCTTTCCGCGAACCTGTTTCCGTCTTGCGCACCGCGCTGACACCTGCGTCTATGCCATGCGCAGGACTCCTTGCTCAACGGCCCCCCCCCACAACCTCGCAGCCTCGATCATGAACTCCACACGGACTCACCACTCGTACTCAAGACAATCGCAAACCATGCCCCGCCCACTGCGGAAATTCAAGGTCTTCATCGTCGATGGCCATCCACTCATTCGCGACGGGCTCCGGTCCCGGATTTCGTCTCTGCCGCATCTTGTCGTCTGCGGGGAATCCGCCTCGGAAGACGAAGCCTTTCACGCCATCCAACGCCTAAAGCCGGATCTCGTCATCGTCGACATCATCCTGAAAGAGGGCACAGGGCTCGAATTGGTCAAACGGCTTCGTACCCATTGCCCAAACGTTCGATGCTTAGTCATCGATGGATACCACGAATCCCCCTATGCCGAGCGAGCGCTGCGGGTGGGAGCCTTGGGCTACTTGAGCAAACACGAGACCGAATCGCTGCTTCTCGAAGCCATCGAACAGACGCTTCGCGGCGAACGCTTTGCCGGCCCAGAGCTCTCAAAACGATTGATCCAGACGGCCATGTGCGGCCAACATCCCCCGACGACACCTCTGGAAGCTCTTTCCAATCGCGAGCTCGAAATCTTTCAATGGATCGGCCAAGGACTCTCCACGAGTCAAATTGCCACAAAACTATTCCTCAGCGTGCACACGGTCGACACCCATCGCGAAAATATCAAACGCAAACTTGCTCTCAAATCGGCGTCTGAACTAACCCGCGCAGCCGTTCAATGGGTATTGGAGAACCAATCGTGAACGCACTGAAATCGCACACCGCGTGCGGCCCCCGTCCGCCAATGCGTTGCAAGCGGCTTCCACTACAGCTAGCATGCACTGCTATGAACATCTCGTCGGAATCTAGTGAATCCAATCACTCGGTCACCGAGTGGCTCGTAGGGCTCAAGGCAGGTGATCCCGGTGTCGCTTCCAGATTGTGGCAGCGCTACGTCGAGCAATTGGCCCGCTTGGCCCGCCGAAAAATCGGCTCCACTCCGCGACGTCTGGGGGATGAAGAAGACGCGGCCAATCAAGTCTTCCACGCGCTCCTGCAGGGGATCGAGCATCAACGCTTTCCCGAGCTCAAGGATCGCCAAGACCTATGGCAGATCCTCATCATGCTCACGGAGCGGCAAGCCATCGCCATGCGCCGCCGCGAGTTTGCAGCCAAACGAGGCGGCGGCAAACTGCTGGGAGAATCGGCGTTGCAATGGAAGGAAAACGCCGAGCTGGGCGGAATGGAATACGTCATGGGATCGGAGCCTTCTCCCGAATTCGCCGCTCTGTGCGCAGAAAATCTCTCACATAGACTCTCCATGCTCAGTCATGATCCGCACTTAGCCCATATCGCAAGCGATAAGCTCTCCGGATACGCGAATCAAGAAATCGCAGATCGTCTCGGTATCAGTCTGCGCACCGTCGAACGCAACCTCAGCCGCATCCGTCAACTCTGGAGCACGGAAGATCCATCATGACTACCAGCGAGCCTCGCTACATCTTGGAGTGCCCTCCCGCAGCCCGCGACCAGATCGAGCCGCTCATCCGCGACTTCGCAGCCGCTTGCCTTACTCAGTCCCCTCCACGTATCGAAGACGCACTTCAACAGTACTCCGGTGATCACCCCCAAGTTCTACTCCATGAACTGCTGCTGGAAGAGATCGAGCACCGCACACATCTTGGTGAAGTCCCGCGTCGCATCGACTACGCGGAGCGTTTTCCCGATTACGGTCAGGTACTCGATAACGTTTTTGCACTTTCCAACCCACTTCCCACGGCATCGAATCCGAGCGTCCCCAACTCCCCCGAGCCTGTCGCTCCAGAAGAAGACACCCAACCGGAACCCACTGCTTTTGGTCGCTACCGCGTGATCAAGAAACTCGGACGCGGTGGCTTTGGCACCGTCTACTTGGCACACGACCCAGACCTCGATCGAAACGTCGCCATCAAACTGCCGCGCCGCGATCGATTCCAGTCGCTTGCTGAGATGGACTTGTTCGTTCAAGAAGCCCGCACGACAGCCAAACTAGGCGGCCATCCTGGAATCGTCACACTGTACGATATACAAACCCTTGGCGAATCGGTCTGCATCATTCAGGAATTCGTCAATGGACACGATTTGAGGACGGTGCTGCACACTTATCCCAAAGGCTTGCCTATCGACCGCTCTGTAGAGATCATTCAAGCCGTCGCAGCCGCCATGGCCTTTGCCCACGAAAAAGGCTTCTACCATCGCGATCTCAAACCCGACAATATCCTCGTCGACGCAGATGGCAGCCCTCGTATCGCCGACTTTGGGCTGGCCATCCACGAAGACCAACAGCGCAAACGCAAAGGAGATCAATCCGGTAGCCCACACTACATGTCCCCCGAACGTATCCGAGGCGAATCCCACCGTATCGATGGCCGCAGCGCCCTGTGGAGCCTCGGTGTCGTCTTCTATGAATTGCTCACGGGCCGTCGCCCCTTTCAAGGCGATACACGCGAAGCGCTCGCGGAAGAGATCTGCTTTCGCGAACCCGTCCCCATCCGACAATGGCGCCCCGAGGTCGCATCGGAATTGGACCGCATCTGCACCAAGTGCTTGAGCAAACACAAATCGCAGCGCTATCCCACCGCCCATGATCTGCTCGAAGATCTGCGTTGGTGGATGACCAACCGCACCGCAACGCCCAACTCGAGCGAAGCGGTTTCCGCTTTTCCCCCAGCCCCCAACTCGACGCCGTTGCCAACCCCTTCGAGCAGCGGTCAACGCCGACCGCTCGCCAGCCCAGACACTCCCAGTTCAGGATCGTCCGGTTCCAATGGCACACCTTGGTCCAAAGCCATGCCCAAAGGACTCCGCTCCTTCGATCGAGAAGACCGCGAGTTTTTCCTAGAACTGCTGCCCGGTCCTCGCGATCGGCATGGACTGCCCGAATCGGTCCGATTCTGGAAATCTCGCATCGAAGAGCGACAAGCGGATAGAACCTTCGCAGTTGGTTTGCTGTACGGACCCAGCGGCTGTGGCAAGACTTCTCTCGTCAAAGCGGGGATCCTGCCCCGATTGGCCGACCACGTGCGCGTCCTCTACCTGAGCAACTACCACGCTCCCCTCGAGACGACCCTCAAGAAGTCCTTGATTCGATTCTTCCCCGATCTGCCTCGCGACTGCGACGCGGCCGAACTCCTGCGACTGCTTTGCAGCGGAGGTTGGCTGGCTCGCGACCACAAACTGCTGCTGGTCTTCGATCAATTCGAACAATGGTTGCACGCGACCTCTCTCGATCAACGCAATCCCGTGACCGACGCCTTGCGACAGTGCGATGGTTCGCATGTCCAAGCCCTCCTCATGTGCCGAGCCGATTTTTGGATGCAAACCACGCGATTCCTGCGTGACGTGGAAGTCCCCATCAACGAAGGAGAAAACACGCTTGCCGTCGATTTGTTTTCCATCCCGCACGCCACGAAGGTCTTAGAACGTTTCGGCCGCACCTATGGACGTTTTCCCGAGGACGAATCCGCGCCTCTGTCCAGCGAACAACAATCCTTCCTCGAACAGTCGTTGCGATCCCTCGCGGACGAAGGCAAAGTCATTCCGGTCAAGCTGGCTCTGTTCGCCGAACTCCTTCGCGAACAACCGTGGATGCCAGCCACCCTCGCAACCGTCGGTGGACTCGAAGGGCTCGGCAGCCTCTTTCTGGAACAAAGCTTTGATTCAAAGAATGCGGATGCAGAAAACAGGTACCACCAAACTGCGGCCCGCGGCGTCTTGCAAGCCTTGCTGCCTGACGGCAACGAATCGATCCGTAGCAGTCAAAAGACGCTTGACGAACTGCGCCACGCCAGCGGCTATGGAAACCGCGATAAGGACTTGCAAACCCTCATCGAATTGCTCGATCGGAAATTGCGGCTGATCACCCCGGTGGTCGATGACACCCAACCGCAATCGGAACCGAGCATGAATACCGATGCCCAATCACCGGTCTCGCCATCGTATCAATTAGCACACGACTACTTGATTCCCTCGCTGCGCGAATGGTTGCAGCGCAAGCAAAAAGAATCCCCGCGCGGTCGCGCAGAAATCGCCTTGGAAGATCGCACGTCCATCTGGAAGAACCGCCAAGAGAATAAGCACTTGCCCACGTTCCTGGAATGGCTTTCCATCCATCGATGGGTGCCCAGACGACAGTGGACCTCCGTCCAGCAAGACGCGATGCAGGCCGCGGATCGGATGCACTGGATTCGCATCGGTGCCGCTTCGCTCGGTTGCGTTGCCCTGGGCGCGACGGCTTGGACGATTCAGCAATCCAGACTGGAGAACAAAAGAAACCAAGAGGCCGTCGTCGAGGCCAAGAAAGAGCTCATCACCCAGAACTTGATGACCATCGCCTCGGCCGACACCCACAAAATCGTCCAAGAACTCAGCCGCATTGCCCCCACCCTCGAGGAATACGACAAACCATTGCGAGAAGCATTGAGTAAATCCGACGCGGCATCTCAGCAAAACCTCAATCTACGAATGGCCTTGGTGGGATGGGATCGCGATCAAATCGATGCTCTCTTGGGACGGGGCGAGCAAGGAACCGCCGCGGAATTGGAAGCCATTGCGAATCGCCTACAGCCGCTCTATCCCTCCCTGACGAATGCTCAAAAGGAACGCATTGGCAAGATCATCCTTGAGAAATGCATGAGCGATTCTCCCAGCGCCTTTGCCAACCTCTTCGAAGCCCATCAAGAGTTTTTTCAAAAGTCAAGGTTGGTGGACGATCTCAAAGCAATCTGTGCAGCGTCTGAGGAATCGTCGGAGAATCCTTTTGCCGATGTTACGGACGAAGATGTCCTGAAAAAGAAAATCGCAAGCATCCGCCAGCAAGCGATCGCTGCACTCGCCTTGCTGGTTTTGCGAGAAACGAAAGCCGTGGAGGACTTCTTGACGGTTGATGATGATCCCGAAGCGTTAACCCAATTCGTAGCGGCCGTTCCCGGTCGGATCACCAAGCCAGATGTGCTTTGGCAACACGTGGACAAATTGCTCACGATGGAAATCCCGACGGAAGCTGGCGATCGGCGACAGCACTACCTCAGGCTCTATGCGATGCTGTTGGCCATGGGCGAATTCACCCCAAGCGATTTTCCGGTTGCGACTCGTGCGTGCCTGATCGATCGACTCGCTTCCCTGTATGCAACTCACCCAAGCCGCGTGGTACACAGCAGCATCGGTTGGGTGCTTCGTCAATGGAAGCTGGACGCCCTCGTCCAGCGCGTGGATCATAAACCGATACCGTTCGATCGGACACTCAAACAGGAGTGGTATATCGTCGGTTTTGATACACCTGAAGTCTCAAGCGCTGATTCCCGAACAGAATCCACGAATTCTCAAGATGACACAGTGCCTCGCCGTATTTATCTCACCATGTTGGTTTTTCCGGCTGGAAGGCACGACTTGCGTAAAGTCTCGGCAGACTTTGAGGTGTTGGATGCAAAGGTTCCCTTCGCCGTATGCGATCGAGAAGTCATGTGGCAAGAATATCGTGCGATTGTCGGCGTATCATTGCAAACCTACTTTCAGGAAAAAGACAAGAACGATCCGGAAGACAAAAGACTAACCGATCTACTTTCAACAGCTATGTGCGTCAACTGGCAAGAGGCGGCTGAGTTTTCCAATAAACTCTCGGCAGTTGCAGGGATACCTTCTTCCAAACAGTGCTATGAGCCCAGGCTGGTAAGCCCTTCACAATCCGGCACCGCGAGATTTGCGAAAGGGAGGCCAACATTCGATTATGTAAAAACACTTCCTGGGTTTCGATTACCCAATGTAGCGGAGTGGCTCTACGTAGCCAGCGGCGGAATGTCGACTAAATTCAGCTTTGGCTCCGACAAAGCGCTATTGCATGATTACGCTTGGTTTGTGGAAAACAAAGCGAATTGGTCTCCAGGAAAACGATTACGACCAAATCCGTTTGGTTTGTTTGACATGCATGGCGGTGTTTCCGAGTGGACCAATGATCAACCAGCAAAACCTCCTGATCACCGATTCAGTTGCGGAGGCCATCGAGATGTGGCAACGGAGGTCAATAGAACAAATTATGTGTTTCCAGTTCTCGAAGTACAATCGTTAAGTTTCCTCGGCATGCGAATCGCACAATTCCCCTCCCTCGCCAGTCCCGAGCAAAATGCTTCGACGGAGGATGCCCTTCAAAACAAATAGGGGGCCCGCTTGCTAACTTGGCAAACAAGGCTGGAGCGGATTTAGAGCCTGTAGAAAAAGTGCGAGGCGTCGCGCTAGCGGCCGGTGCTAAGCCACCTTACCAGCAGCTAGCGCCTTGCGGCGCTCGCTGTGGTTGCAGATCCTGTTTCTTTACCGTCTGTTAGCCCTAGCCATTCGCCAAGCCGCGCCGACGCTTTGCAATTTGCCTTCCCCCGAGTATCCCAAGGCAAGCAAACACAACGAGACTACTTGGCTCCGGCACCACAGTTAGTGCCGCGCCGATGTAGCGATCCTCTGGCCCCCCCAAGGGCAGTAGCCCAGGAACTGTGTAATCCACCCGCAGCCGCGTGGAACCTAACGAATCATCCGGCAATAGTTCTTCGTAGATATTTCCAAGGCGTCTTTCCGCCCCATCATTTGTGGAATTCACAGGATCCAGCGGATCTAGAAAATCCCATTTCGCTCCTTCTCCAATCTCGATAAGCCGGTTGTTGTTGGCGTCATCCCAGTGAAAACTCGTTAAGACAACCGTATGCCCGGGATTATTAGTGCCGGGCACGAAGATGTCGATCAAGACCGGAAACTGATTGGCCAATGCGTCGTAGATGAATTGCCACGTCGGATAAACGGTCCTCACGAACGACGGCTGCGGACGAGCAGGCGTCCATGGCTGGCCTGATTCGAGCACTGCTTGGCCTGCAAAAGGCAACGGCGCGGGCGCAAATCCGTCCACATACGTCGTCGTTCCGTAGATCAAATCGCGCGCGAACGTGCCGGAATTGTCGATGGTGTCCATGTACGTATCGCTCGCCAAGGTCGTGGCTGTCGAACGCCAATCCGACAGGGTGGAACCCGTTAGCGTGTTGCCGTACTGCAGCGGATTGCGATTCTGCAGATACACGAACATGTTGGTGGCGGAAACAGGTGCCGATGCCACGTTGCCAAATCCCGGGATGTCCCCCTGACTCAAGTATCCAAACTGGCTGATATCCAGCGAAGCGTTGTACACAGCGGCATCCGTACTGCGACCACTCCCAACGGCAAGAGCCAACCCCCAAACCAACATACGAGCCCAGACCCAATGCGAGCGCAACATAGAACCAATCCTCAATCATTAGTAACGGTGGGAATTACAAGAATGCGGGCAGAGATGCCAGAACGAACACAGCTGCATGCCGCAGCGCGGTACCAACGTATCGGCTATCGATCCGTGCGTCAATCAAATCACGATGCTTAACGGTGTGACTTAGAATACGATCTTCATGATGGCGGATTCCTCGATTGACAAATGCACGTAACAACAGCTCGCGCGTTGACCTCATGTGAGATCCATCTATGCTGGAAGACTACCATCACGACATCTCAATCTGGGCAAAATAGAGACTCTTTATCGCCCCGCATGTGAACCGAGTCTTGAAGCAAACGGTCTCCAGGCAAACGGAATCGAACCAAAGTCGCGAGAATCTGGTGTTGCACTCGATGTGGTGATGGATACGTTCGAGTTGAGCCGATGTTCTTCGTGCAGTCCCGCTTATCCCCCCGGTTTCCAGAGCCGCATGGGGGGCCGAGGCATTCGCAGTCATTCACCCAAGCAACCATCCCATCATGAACCGTCGGATTCGCCAAATCCATTACTGGCTGACGCTCGCGATTGCCATCCCGTTGGCAATCGTCCTGTCCACGGGCATCTTGCTCCAAATCAAAAAGAACTGGACTTGGGTCCAAC
>JBKCUI010000304.1:0-12304 GCA_046318495.1 Pirellula sp.
CATTGCCGTGATCGCCTACGTTTTGCTGCAACCGAGAGTCAACCAGTGGTTCGGTTGGCATCTGCCCAGCGTCCCTGCCATGCTCGGGCAAGAAGAACCTGCGGCGACCAAATCGACGCGGACACGCACCGCCAACGTCGACACAGCCCCCCAAACGCGGGCAGAGCCCAAATCGCGGGTAGAGCCCAAATCGCGGGTAGAGCCCAAACCGGAAACGCCCCGGCCACCTGCTGCGAAAGAGCGGGAACGCAATTCCAACAACACGGCGCCTCAAAACACGGCGCCCCAAAAGGAAACCACTGCTTCCAAAGAGCCCTCGGCGTCAAAAGAAACCACGGCCAATGACGATCTCAAGTACCGGTTCCTAGAACCGCTCGGCCGGGACCGGTACAAATCGCCTGCAGGGCTGGTCTATGCGCCTGGGAGCGAAGAAGGGCATCGCATCGAACACATCCGTCGGCACTTGGAAGACCAGCCGGATCGGCCGGGATCGCACGGTGTCTTCTCCGGCGACATCACCGAATTCCTCATCGCCATCGACGACACCTACAAGCGCGCCCGCGGCCACGCCAAAGGAACCAAACAACGCGAGGAAGACGGAGCCACCGTGTACGAGGCCCCGTTCGACAAGCCCATCGGCTATCTCGGAGGCAGCGAAGGCGCACGGCGCGGTCATCCCAAGCTCAAGCGGATGCGCATCGTGGTGCGTGGTCAAAACTTGATCACCGCTTTTCCAACCCCCTAAGGTTCTGGAATCCCATTCGGTCGCCGACTCTATCCCCACACGCTGCACGCAAATTCAACATGCCACTTCCGTACCTGATCTACGTTCAATCGTGCCCGACATGCCAAGAGGGACTTTGCCGCGTCCGAGTGTGCATGCGCGGTGATCGCCTTTCCGGTTGCGTCGTGTGCGATGAGTGCGAAACGGTTTGGACCGATCCGAGTTTGACCGAAAAGTTCACCGAGGGGCTCGAAGCATATTCCGCTTGCTGCCCCGATTGCGGACACAGCTTGTGGGAAGACGAATGCCACTGGGCCGACATTCAAGAGGTTTGCTTGCTCGGCTGGTACGACAAAGTCAAAGTGGCACGCACTTAGGGTAGGGGCCTCAATCGGATTCTCTAGCCAGTGCCGCGCCCCGGCGAAAGCGGCTCCCGTGCCGGAATCCGGCACCAGCCTCGCATTGGTTGCAATGGCCGAGTAAGCCCCAATCGCCAAGCTGCTATTTCTGGTTATGGGTGTCCAGTTAAACCTTAGGGCTTCTGTTGTTTCTTTTTTGTCGCAGTTGTTCCATGACCTACTAGCAATTGCCATCGCGCGCGAGACAATCGGGGTTTGGAGCCGCATTACGTTGCTTCCAGTCACGTTACTTGCACGGATTGTTGATGATGAATGACTCGAAGGGTTTGGCTGGGCATCACGATGTCCCAGAAACGGTCAAGCCGTTTACGGTGCATTGGATCTACGTGGGCACGCTGATAACGATCCATGCACTGGCACTGTTGGCCTTCATGCCATCGCTCTTTTGGTGGCCAGCCGTCTTCGCCGCCATCTTGGGAATCCACGTCTTTGGGCAAGGCATTACCATCGGCTACCATCGCCTGCTGACCCATCGCAGCTTCAAAACCCCCGTTTGGGTCGAACGAACCTTTGCAATCCTCGGGATTTGTTGCATGGAAGACACCCCGGCGCGCTGGGTGGCAATCCATCGCATTCACCACGTCCATTCGGACGAACAACCCGATCCGCACTCCCCGCTAGTGAATTTCCTCTGGTCCCATTTTGGATGGCTGTCGGTGAACAACCGAGCGACCCATTCTCTCTCGGCGATCGAAAAGTTTTCAAAGGATCTCCTTCGCGATCCGTTCTACATGTACATGGAAAAGCGTCCGCTAACTCACGTCTACATTGCCCTGATGCAACTGCCGGTCTTCTTTGCGATCGGCGCTCTGTTGGGTGGATGGTGGCTGGGATGGGATCGGGCGTTGCTGTGCGGGACCAGCATGGTGGTGTGGGGTGTCTTCGTTCGCATCGTAGCGGTATGGCACATCACTTGGTCGGTTAATTCGCTCAGCCACATGTTCGGCTACCAAAACTACAGCACCGGGGAGCACAGCAAGAACAATTGGTTGGTTGCCATCCTGACTGTTGGCGAAGGCTGGCACAACAATCATCACGAAGACCCCTCCTCCGCGAGTTTGCACCACAAATGGTGGGAGATCGACATCAGCTACTACGAGATCAAGCTGCTTGAGAAGCTCGGTTTGGCATGGGACGTTATTCCACCTCGTCATCTGCGCCCCTCGCATGCGAGCAAGGCGGCGTAAACGTTTGAATCCCCTCATGCACCCGTAGTGGATCTTGCTAAAGATCCTCGCACCGCCTTCTCCCATTCAACCCGATAGCCGCTAGTCAAACTCCATTCCAGCGCGACGTATCAGATCCTCGCGCCTGGCGCTCCTGAACGCCCCAGGATCTTTGGCAAGATCCACTACCGTCGCTCACACCGGTAGTGGATCTTGCTAAAGATCCTCGCGCCGCCTTCTCCAATTCACCCCGAAGGCCGCTAGTCAAACTCCATTCCAGCGCGACGTATCAGATCATCGTGGCTGGCGCTCCTGAACGCCCCAGGATCTTTGGCAAGATCCACTAACATCGCTCACACCCGTAAGGGATCTTGCTAAAGATCCTCGCACCTCCTTCTCCCATTCAACCTGAAGGCCGCTAGTAAAAACTCTATTCCAGCGCGACGTATCAGATCCTCGTGCCTGGCGCTTCTGTACGCCCCAGGATCTTTGGCAAGATCCACTACGAGTTCTGCGTGACGACGACGAGCATTCGCTCCGAGCGCGATGCGGACCGGACATGTCGAGCCTGCGCATGCGGCAAAACCCTTGCAACCTCCGTGCGTTGTGGCTAAGCTTTGCCCGTGCGAGATGGATTAAGAAATCAAGCGAATCACGCTTCTTCTCGCGATTCTGACATGATCTCGGAGACACCATGAACGCGTCGCGGATCGATGCTTACACAGCAGGCGGCTCTCAACTGCTCCAATCGATTTGGGGACTGACCCACGACCAGTTGCATGCTCAACCCCCCGATGGTTCTTGGACCATCCATCAAATCGTCACCCACATGCTCGATAGCGATTTGATCGCCTCCGATCGGATGAAACGCATCGCATGCATGGATCTGCCGCTGCTGGTCGGATACGACGAGACCGCCTTTTCCAATCTCCCAGGTCGCTCGGAACTCAACGCGTTCGCCGTGTGCGAACTGTTTCAAAAGAACCGGCAACTGACGGCGATCATCTTGAGCCACTTGCCCGAGTCCGCATGGTCGCGCGCTGGAATCCACACGGAGTCTGGCAAAGTTACCTTGGCGGAGATGCTTGAGAAGTACATCTGGCACCTCGAGCATCACTTGGCATTCATCCATCGCAAACGCGAATGGGTCCTCGGGCTGGGCGGTAGCTCCAACGCAAAGGGTGCGGACGCACCTGCAGTGACTTCTTAGCAAACTCTGCATGCTTGAGTGCGAACGCCTTGGAGCACCTGCGTTCGGGCAGCTCGCGCGTTTTGAAGTTGCACAGGGTGAGTCTCATCCCATTTCACTTTGCGACTCCCCTTAGCTTTTCGTACTCGTACTCCGCGTTAGCAGTACTCGTACTCGAAGCCACAGCGACGCGCAGCTTCCCAGTCCCAACCCGACGCGTTCGCGAGGGATTTCCACGCTGATCCCCTTCGCTTCGCGATTCCCCTCGATTTTTCGTACTCGCACTCCGCGTTAACAGTACTCGACGTTACGCCAACGAGAACGAGTACCATTTCATTGAATACGAGGGGAAACCATAATCCGCGACTTCGAACCTCGCGCGATCGTTGCGAGGCATCCCGTCTGAATGCATGCGGCAGGGCATTGGAACACCCCATGCCAACGACGAAGGTCCTATTCTCCCGCTAGAAAACGAAACAGCCCGCCGAGTGAGGCGGGCTGTTGTGCGGTTGTAGACTGGGCCATGCAGGACAGATACGTCCCGCGGCAACGCAATCGATTAACGCTTGGAGAACTGAGTGCCTCGACGTGCACCGCGAAGGCCGTACTTCTTGCGTTCCTTCATACGCGAATCGCGGGTGAGGAACCCGTCGTCGCGAAGCGGTGGGAAGTTCTCTTCGCTGAGGCTGACCAAGGCCCGAGCCAATCCCATGCGGATGGCTCCAGCTTGACTCATCGGACCACCACCAGCGACGCGAACAAACACGTCAACCTTGTCGCGTTGTCCGACGTGATCGAGCGTTTGGAGCACGAGCCGTCGTTCCGCATCGGTTACGAAGTACTCTTCGAACTCGCGATCGTTGACGGTGATCTTGCCAGCGCCGGAACGGATGCGAACGCGAGCCACGCTGGTCTTGCGACGACCGGTGCCGAGGCTATCGCCGTTCACTTTGTCTTTCTTGGTAAACATGGGTTAGGGTCTCGAGATCTGATCGTGAAGGGTGGATGCCGTTAGCTTTGGGCTTGATGTCCAAAGGGTGCTGGGATGGGACTTTGTGCTTGGTGAGGATGTTCGCTGCCGGCGTACACCTTCAACTTGGCCAACATGTGTCGGGCCAAGGTGTTCTTCTTCGGAAGCATGCGTTTGACGGCCAACAGGACCAAGTCGGTTGGCTTGCGTTCAAGCCGCTCAGCATAGCTTTCGATCTTTTGGCGATGGTAACCGTTGTACCAAGTGTAGTGGCGGTGCTCGAGTTTGCGGCCCGACATCTTCACCTTTTCGGCGTTGATCACGATGACGTACTCGCCCGTGTCAACGTGCGGCGTGTATTGCGGGCGATGTTTGCCCATCAGCACCATGGCGATTTCGCTAGCCAATCGGCCGAGCGTGCAGTCGGTCGCATCTACGACATACCATTTTTGTTCGACGTTTCCAACTTTGGCGACCGTCGTCTTTTGTTGAGCAACCATGACAATTCCTGTTGTTTCCAGCTGTATTCACTGGGAGCATGAACGGTACGGCGGTCGGTCTGCTATGCGAGCAACCGGCATGCAACGGACCGTTCTTGGATCCGGCGCTCCTGCCTAAACCACCGCGGATTCCACCGTCGATTCAAAAATCAAACCACCCGCGGTCCGGCTCCATTCGCCGGCCTCGGAGTGCTAGAGGGGGCGAAAGTATAGCCCTCACGCGAGAAGGCAACAAGTGCTTTTTCGGTTGCCAATCCGGTCTGCCGATCGAGAATTTGGGCGGTACAGGGGGAATTCGCCTGCCATTGGGCGGGGTTCCCGGCATCCAACACTGTTGCACGACCCGTTTGCTGGCTCAGCCGAATCGGGCGAATTGGCCGCCTGTACCGAGTTTCACGAATCGACGGTATAACGGAAGTCCGATAAAACCACCACGAGTTGCATCCTAGTCCACCCAATGCGAGCAAAATGTCTATTGCATTTCCGCCAACTTCCGACGGTCGCCGCAGCGCTCGGCCATCGCTCGCGCTGGACGTGAGCAGGGCCCATGCCCCCTACCAACCCCCCAAGAACTCGCTGGTGGAAGTTCTGCGATTTTGGGCAAACACATGCCCGAATAAGGTAGCCTTCTACCTGTCCGATGGGGAAGGGGACGATTCGACGTGCATGACCTACGCCGAATTGGACCACGCGGCGCGGGCCACGGCCGTCCGTATCCTGTCCAAGCATCCGCAAGGCTCCCGCTGCCTGCTGCTCTACCCGCCTGGCACGATCGAGTTCGTGGTCGGGTTCTTCGGGTGTTTGTACGCAGGCTGCGTAGCCGTCCCAGCCTACCCACCTCGCCGCAACCGCAAAGGGGCTCGCATCCAAAGCATCGCCGAGGATTGCCAAGCCAGCGTCGCCCTTACCACTGCCGAGTCGGTAAACCATATTCAAAAGGACGACAGCACTCGCAATGAAACGTCCGCCCTCGACTTGATCGGAACCGATGCCATCGATCGATCGATGGCCATTCAGTTCATCGAGACGCCGATCGTCGATTCTCACTTGGCTGTGTTGCAGTACACATCGGGCTCCACCGGCGAACCCAAAGGGGTGATGCTGACCCACGGGAATCTGATCCGCAATTGCGAGATCATCTCGCACCTGTTCAACGAGAACCGTGAAGCGATCGGCTGCAGTTGGTTGCCCACGTACCACGACATGGGATTGGTCGGTGGCATCCTAACGCCGATCTTCGTCGGCGTGACCATGGTGCTCATGAGTCCCATGACGTTTCTGCAGCGTCCGGTCCGATGGCTGCGCGCCATTTCGAAGTTTAAGGCTTCCACCAGCGGCGGGCCCAACTTTGCCTACCAACTCTGCGTCGATAAAGTGACCGATGAAGAGCTCGAAGGACTCGACTTGAGCTCCTGGCAAGTCGCTTTCAACGGTGCCGAACCGGTGCGCGCATCCACGCTCGAACAGTTCAGCAAACGCTTCGGCAGCGTTGGTTTCCGGCACGAATCGCATTTCCCGTGCTACGGCATGGCCGAAACGACGCTCATCGTCACCGGAGGTCCGAGCCGCACCGCCCCGACCATCCGTTCCTTCGACGGGCGTCAACTGGACGCGCGCCGGGTCTCGCCCGGCGCCCCCGATACCACCGGAGCCCGAAGCTTGGTGGGCTGTGGCGTCACCACCGAAAACGAACGCGTCCTGATCGTCGATCCGGAAACGCGAGCCGAACTCCCCGAGGACCAGATCGGCGAGATTTGGGTCGACAGTCCAAGCGTCGGCTTGGGCTATTGGGAAAAGCCCGACCTTTCGCGCGAAGTCTTCACCGCCACGACCAAAGACGGCGACGGTCCTTTCTTGCGCACCGGGGACCTCGGCTTCCTCAGCCAAGGCCAACTGTTCGTCGCAGGCCGCGTCAAGGATCTGATCATCGTCCGAGGGGTCAATCGCTACCCGCAGGACATCGAACAAACCGTCGAGGAGTGCCACGAATCGATCGCCTCGTCCGCAGCCGCTGCCTTCGCCGATGACTCCGGCCCGCGCGAACGCTTGATCATTACCGTGGAAGTCCAACGCTCGCTGGAAGACGACTGGAACCCGGTCGTGCAAGCCATCCGGCGCGCCGTCACCGCCGCGCACGAGATTCCACCCGATGCCGTCGTGCTCGTGCGGCATGGGTCCCTTCCTCGCACCTCGTCCGGCAAGATCCAACGCCATGCGTGCCTGCGAGGCTTTCGCGATGACAGCTTGCGCGTGGTCCATCAATGGCTCAGTTGGGAAGAGAATCTGTTCGACGGGCCTCCGATGATCGCGGCCGCCACGGTGGATGACATCAAAGGTGGATTCTCCCAATCGAGCCACTCCCCTAAGAAAACTCGCGATCCCGATCCGGGTGTGGTGGAACTGGTCAAGCGCGCCGTCAAGAACGTCGCTCAAGACCGCGCCAAGCTGCTGGACCTCGACACCAATGTCATCGTCGATCTGGGACTCGATTCTCTCGAGCGCCTCCAGATCGCGCACTCCCTCGAGAACTCGGTCGGAGGACGTTTCCCCGAAGATGTTCTGCAAGAGATCGAAACCATTCGCGAGATCGCCGAAGCCATCGAAAAACTCTTTGGCAAAGATCGCATCCGCGATGACCTGTCGGCTGCAAACACCACCGAACCGGCCGAACGCACGGTCGCTCCCGAAGACTATCGCTTCGACCTGATGCCGGAGTACCGTCGGTTGAAGCAGACCATGGCCCAGTTCGAAATGACGGGCTTGCCCAACCCTTACTTCTCGGTCCATCAAGGACTCACGCGCGATACCACGCTGGTCGACGGTCAGCAGCGCATCAGCTTTGCCAGCTACAACTACTTGGGCATGAGCGGTGATCCCAACGTCACCGCGGCCGTGGTCGCAGCCACGCAGAAGTACGGCACCAGCGTCTCCGCATCCCGTTTGGTCAGTGGTGAAAAAGACATCCACGGCGAACTCGAACGCGAGATCGCCGATTGGGTGGGCGTCGAAGATGCCATCGTGCTCGTCGGCGGTCACGCGACCAACGAATCGGTCATCGGCCACGTCGTCGGCCAACAAGATTTGATTTTGCACGATGCCCTGTCGCACAACAGCATCGTCCAAGGAGCCATCCTCTCAGGTAGCCGCCGACGCCCGTTCCCGCACAACGACTTTGCAGCCCTCGATCAAGCTCTCGCCGAACAGCGCAAACGGCATCGCCGCGTGCTGGTCATCGTCGAAGGGGTCTACAGCATGGACGGCGATTACCCCGATCTGCCAAAGTTCGTCGAGATCTGCAAACGGCATCAATGCTGGTTGATGGTCGACGAAGCCCACTCGATGGGAACGATGGGAACCACCGGTCGCGGCATCGCCGAACACTACGGCATCGATCCCAAAGATGTCGATATTTGGATGGGCACGCTCAGCAAATCCTTCGGATCGTGCGGCGGCTACATCGCCGGCAAACGCGAACTGATTGAATACCTAAAGTACACCACACCAGGCTTTGTCTTCAGCGTGGGACTGTCGCCTCCCAACACCGCCGCCGCTCTCGCAGCCATCCGCACACTCAAGCACGATCCAGGGCGTGTGGCGCGGCTCAAAGAAGCGTCGCGGCTGTTCCTGACCGAAGCCAAAAAGCGGGGGCTCAATACGGGCAATAGCAAGGACACGCCGGTCGTGCCCGTCATCACCGGCAACTCGTTGCACGCGCTGCAACTGTCGCGCCGCATGATCGATGCCGGGGTCAACGTCCAGCCGATCCTCTACCCGGCCGTCGAGGAGTCCGCAGCCCGTCTGCGATTCTTCATCAACTCCACCCATTCGAACCAGCAGATCTTGTTCGCCGTCGACAAGTGCGCGGAGTTCCTGCGAGCCATCGCACCCGAGTCCTTCCGCAGCGCGAATGCGTAAAGGGTGCGGGGAACGGCCATGCCCAAGTCGCGTTCAGAGATCCCGGTAGCAACAGTAACGCGACTCGCTCTCTACCTCCGCGAACTGCAGCAGTTGCAGCGCGGTGGCACCGAAAGCGTGCGCAGCCAATCGCTGGCCGAGCGATTGGGTCTCAAGGACTCCCAAGTCCGCCGCGACTTGTCTTGCCTGGGTACCGTAGGCCAACGCGGAGTCGGCTATCGCGTCGCGGATTTGGTGACCGCCATCCAACATGTTCTCGGCACCGATCGCTCTTGGAGCGTCATTCTGGTCGGCGTCGGAAACCTGGGTCGCGCCTTGACCGGATACAAAGGCTTTGGGCAACAAGGCTTCCAACTCGTCGCCGCCTTCGATAGCGATCCCGACAAGATCGGTGGCCACATCGGTGCGCTGACCATCCGCGGACTCGACACCCTGGAAGCGTTCATCGTCGAGCATCCCATCGACCTTGCCATCCTCGCAGTACCTGCGGAGTCGGCCCGACTGGTCGCTTCGCGATTGGCATCGTGCGGTGTCTCAGGCATCCTGAACTTCGCACCCATCGCGGTCCCCTCGTCCGACGCGTTGACGATTCAAGACGTCGATCTCGCCATCGAGTTGCAACGCTTGGCCTTCTCCGTCGTCCGCAGCCATCGCCCGGCTACAGCCGATCCCAAGGCATCCAAGGAATCGGGCGAGCGCGACCTCCATCAAGACGCTCCCCAACCGCGCGATACGCCGTGAAATCCCGAGCAATCAGGGAGCACATCGCAGCGATGGCTTTTCTTTTTCGAATTTGCTTGACGCCGCCGCGCGCACTCTGGGACACTGACGTTCGGGAGCCCAACGAACGCAGGAAATGCCATGGCAACACGTCGATCGTGCCGACATGGCTTCTCTGCCTCGAAACGCTCCACTCGCACCGGTTTGCGATGATCGGCTGCGAATTCCCAAGTCGTCGTCCTTTGGCAAGATGAGGTTTGGCTATGGGTGAGCAAGAACACGGGCAACCACGCCCTCCTTCGGGCCGTCGTGCGGACGAGTGGAAAATGTGCTTGGACCATTCTCAGTCCGGCATTGAGGACGCTCTCATCGAATTGGAGAGCGATTTTCGGCACTGGCTCATGCACCCGCACCAGCGGGTTGCGTGGAGCAAACTGGCCGAGCATTTGGTGAGCTTCCGATGGATTCTCGATCAACACTTCACCCGCGTCGCGGGCGAAGGTTACCTTGAGGATGTCGCTTGTCGCGCCCCAAAGCTCTACCCCGAGTTGCGAGAGATCGAATTCTGCCAACTCCGATTGATCGATTCGCTCGATGCCTTGATGCATCACGTCCAGAATTTCGATCCGCAACGCGATGAAGTCGGCGATGTGTTCGTCGAGTTTCAAGCGTTGCATCGCGAGATTCTCGACGAAGAGAATCAAGAACGGTTGCTTGTCGAGCGAGGTCTGGCTTGAACGTCTCGGCTCGCAACGATCGCGCCGATGCGTTGGTCGAAATCACCACCACCCGTCCCGATGACGTGGCTGCCGACGGCATCGCAAAATCCTTGGTGGAACAACGCTTCGTCGCCTGCGCCCAAGTCGCCACGGGGATTACCAGCACCTACCGCTGGCAAGGGACGCTTGAACAGAGCAGCGAATGCCGACTGGTTCTCAAGACGCTGGCATCCATGGCCCATCGAGTCGTCGACGCCCTCCGCGCACAGCATCCCTACTCCGTCCCCGAAATCACCCTCAAAACGCTCGATTGGGTAAACGAGCCCTACATGGAATGGGTTCGCGAATCGATCGACCCTGCCTCCGTGCGCACGCCCGATCCCTCGTGATCCGTCCAAGGTTTGCACCCGAGCCGACGTAAACCGAATTCACCGTTTTCGTACTCAGTGCAACGGTACTCGTACTCGTACTCGATGGCTGTTCCAACCCCAGCATAGCCATGCTCGCATGGACTCGGCCTCTTTCACTGCACCTGTCCATGCGTTCGATCGCAGTCGCGATCCAGCAGCGCGTTATCGCCAACATCAACAACCGAACCTACGAACTGCACGATAGCATCGAGCATCCCGCGCGCTGCTTGGCCCACTCCGGTCGCTTCTCTGCGTAGCGTTCGCATCCCGGCTGCTCGTCGTACGGATGCCGCAACACCTCCAACAGCTTGGAGATCTCGCTGCTGTCGCCTTGCTCCGCCGCGTCGATGGCCAGTTGAGCGAGATAGTTGCGCAGCACGTACTTGGGATTGTAACGGCGCATTTGATCGCATCGCTCCGACTGGCGGCGCTGTGCGGCTTGCAGTCGGCGCGCATACCGATCCAGCCATTCGACCAATCCGTGAATACAACCTTCTGAATCGCGTTCGGGCTCGTAGTACGCATAGCGCATCGCTTCCCAAGCCGCAACGCGTTGCTCTTCGACCGGTCGGTCCAACCACCCATCCAACGGCAAATCCCCGAGCAATCGATAGAAGCACGTCATGTCGATTTCATGGCGCTTGAGCAACGTGAACAGACTGTCGACGAGCTGCGCATCGGGTTCTTGCCAACTACCCAATCCGAGCTTGCCAGCCATCGATGCTTCCCAATCCGACTGAAGGGTCTGCACATACGCGTTGAGACCGCTTTCCAAACCGCTGGAGTCCGCAAAACACCGATGCAGTGCGTTGGCCAGTTGGGCCAGGTTCCAGTAAGCAACTTGCGGTTGTTGACCATAACCGTATCGCCGTCCTTCGGCGTCGGTGGTGTTCGGAGTCCACGTCGGATCGTAGTCTTCGAGCCACCCGTAAGGACCGTAGTCGATGGTGAGCCCCAGGATCGACATGTTGTCGGTGTTCATCACCCCGTGGACAAAACCTACGCGCATCCAATGCACGACCATGACGGCGGTCCGTCGGCAGACTTCGTGAAACCAAGCGACCAACACGTCGTCGGAAAGCTCCGTTGCCGAATCCCGCGCCGCGCTGCCGAGCAGTTGGGAGTAGTCGGTTCGAATCGTATAGTCGATCAGTTTGCGAAGCGTCGAATCGTCTTGACGGGCAGCGAAGATCTCGAAGTTGCCGAAGCGGATGAAGCTCGGAGCGACGCGGCATACGATCGCTCCAGGCTCTCGCCGCGGACGACCGTCATAGAACATGTCGCGGACCACCAGATCCCCCGTCCCGATCAGTGACAGCGCCCGCGTCGTGGGAACCCCCAGATGGGCCATCGCTTCACTGCACAAGAACTCGCGCACACTCGACCGGAGCACCGCAAATCCCTCCGCCTGCCCCGAGTAAGGCGTCGCGCCTGCGCCATAGAGCTGCAGGACAAATCGCTGTCCCACAGGACTGACAACTTCGCCCAAGTTGATCGCCCGGCCATCTCCGAGCTGTCCTGCCCAAGGCCCAAACTGATGGCCGCCATAGCACATCGCGAAAGGCTCCATTC
>JBKCUI010000305.1:0-8165 GCA_046318495.1 Pirellula sp.
GACGCGTGCGCGTGCTGCGCGATGAAGACATCGATGGACGATACGAATCGGTCCGGACCTTTGCAGAGGGATTGTTGATGCCCACCGGATTGCAGTTCTATGGCGATGGAGTGCTGGTCACAGTCGGGGGCGAGTGCCTACTGCTGCGCGATACCGATGGCGATGGTCGGGCCGACGATCGAAGCCCGATCCTGGGGGGCTTTGCCGTGGAGAATCCGCAGCTCCGCGTCAACGATCCGGATCTGGGCCCCGACATGCAGTACTACCTCGCCAACGGCCTGCGCAGCAGCCGCGCCGACATTGCAGGGCAATCGCTCTCCATCGGCAATCGCGATATGAGATGGGATCCGCGAACCCGGCGCGCTCAAGCCATCACCGGTCCCTCGCAGTTCGGCATGACCTGGGACCGTTTTGGCAATCGGTACTTCTGCAGCAATCGCAATCCGTGCGATGCGGTGCTGCTCGAAGCGGAATGGGCGGCGAAAAGTCCGCTGGCTGGCCTTGCCCCCCTCACCGAATCGACGTTGCCCGCCGGCGAGCGATCCACGGTCCATCCGCGCGTCTCCGCTTGGACGACTTCGAATCTGCACGCAGGGCAATTCACGGCTGCATGCGGACTGCTCATCTCCGATAGCCGGCATCTGCCATTCGCATCGCTCGGCAACGCCTTGACGTGCGAACCGACCGGCAGCTTGGTCCATCGCGTTGGGCTTGGCCGCGCCAACGGTCGCACATATCCCGAAGAACCACCGCGCGACCGCGAATGGCTTTCCAGCGATGATCCTTGGTTCCGCCCGGTGAACCTCGAAGAAGGTCCCGAAGGCGCCATCTACATCGTCGACATGCATCGCGCAGTCATCGAACATCCCGATTGGGTGCCCGAGGAACTGAAGCATCGCCCCGATGAGCGTTGGGGGGAAGACTGCGGCCGCATCTATCGCGTGCTGCGGCACGATGCCCCAAAGCTCGATCCCATCTTTGCGGAACTCCGAGCCCGACCTCTTCGCACGCGAAGCACCGCCGAATTGATCGAGCTGATGCATCATCACAACCTCTGGATGCGCGCAACCGCAGCTCGCATCCTCATGGATCGCGACGATTCGAACATGGATGCGGAGTTGGTCCAAGCGTGTCGGCGGCATCCTCGCTCACCCGGATTGTTGCTGACCGTGAATCTGCTGCGGCAGCGCGGTGCCTGGGATCGCGGTTTGTTGGAACTGATCACCGAATGCTTCGATACCCCCCAATCTTCCGTTACGGCCGTATCCGATCCGGCCCTGCGAGCGGGGCTATGGCGAGCGTGCGAGTCGTTCGAAAGCTGGACACTCGGAATGTGGGGAGCTGCCCACGGATCCTTTGCGTCGCGCGAGGAACTTCTCGCTTGCCTCGAGGGGATGCCTCGCGTGCTGAGTAACAGCACTTTGATGTGGCCGATGATGGTCGATGCGGCATGCGAGTTCGCCGACGATCCGCATGTTCTATCCGGGCTCGCGGCCTTCAATCGAGAGCGACTCCCGCAGTTCACTCGCGCCTGGATGGAATCGGCACGCAAACGATTGCAAGAGAAGAAACTTGTAACGCGTTTTCATTCTCCGTCGATCCGCAAACTCGTTGCGAGCGTTGCCAAACCGGACGACGAAACGTGGCTGGCCACGCGGCAAGCGTGGTTAGAAGACGCCCTCGCGCAAGCCACGCGAACCGCATCCGACGAGAACGAACGCCGATCCGTTTCGGAACCGTCGCTGCGGTGGGCTTGGTCCGTCGCGCAAGGGATCGCCGAATCGCCGGATCGCGCTTGGCTGGGCGAGCAGACCGTATTGTGGCAAGGCTGGGTCGCACAAGGACTGGAAGGCAACCTCACCGAGGCCACCCGCAGCGAGTGGCTCGACTTGATGGGCATTGCCATCGCGCCCGATCAGAGCGCCCAATGCGCCGCGGCGTTGTCCGCATGGATCGAGCGCAACACCGACCCCGCGTTGACGCAGCGGGCCCTCGCCGCCTGGTCCAAACATGCAGATGCATCGTTGACGGATTGGATTCTCGAGCATTTTTCCTCCGCGACCCCGAGCATACGAGGAGAGCTGTTCCGAGCCCTTCGCGCGCGCGAGGATCGATTGACCGCCTGGCTCGATGCACTCGACCGCGGTGAACAGTCGCTGCAACGGCTCGATGCCAGCCAACTGCAATCGCTTCAAAGCGTCTCTGGATCGCTTCAACCGCGCATCCAAAAACTGCTCGCCGGGCGTATCTCCAAGGATCGCCAAACGGTCATCGATCGCGTCGCGCCGAGCATCGATCTGCGAGGAGATCGGCAGCGAGGGAAGCAATTGTTTGCGCAGCACTGCGCGTCCTGCCATCGTATCGACGACGTCGGCAACGCCGTCGGTCCGGACATCTCGGATTCGCGCACGCAAAGCCCGATGCAATTGCTCGTCGCCATCCTCGATCCCAATCGAACCATCGACAACAACTACTTCCGCGTCACGGTCAAGATGCGCGAGGGAGAGGTGCACGACGGGATCGCGATCGAGGAATCTTCGCAGCACCTGACTCTCAAAAACGCGCAATCCCCCCGATTGGTCTTGAACAAAGACGAGATCGAATCGGTGCGATCCAGCGGGATTTCGTTGATGCCAGAAGGGATCGAAAGCCAGCTCGATCCCGCCGCGATGAACGATCTGATCAGCTACATCAAGCAGTGGAGATACGTCGGCGACGCAGCGGGCATCGCCAAATGATCGAAACGGAGGGATCAGCGCCGAATGGTCTGCGTTGCGCGATGGTCACTCGACCACGCGGACGGCATCGTTCTTCTTAATTACCATCGGCCGCGCCCGATCGGTGCCGAACTCGATGTGGCAATCGAACCATACGCCCAACGCCGCGTCTTCAGGCACGTCGATAGTGGCGGTGATCGTGTTGCCTTCGCGCGCGATTTGAGTGGCTTCCCACGGACCGAACTGCACCCACGAGGGATTGCCTTCGGGCAATGGGCGACGAAGGGACGATGGATCGATGTCGATCAAAATCGTTTGAGGACCGCCTCGCTTGAGGCTGCCCGGTCGGATCGACGTCAACATCGCACCGAACACATCGCCCGGCTGTGCATTGTTCTCGATGGTGCCCATGCTGGCACGCCTCAGGCCGCGGCTGTTAGAGGGTTCGACGACGCCCGCATAGCCTCCGAGGATGTACGGAAACCGGCCTGGGGTCACAGGGTAGTGGTAGCCGCGTTCGGCATCCCGATGGCCATTGCAGGCATCCAGTGCCCGCTCGCCGTCGAGTTCGAGCGCCTTGACTCCGTCGGCTTCGTAGGGCCCGTAGAGCGGGAAGCCATCAAAGGCGAATCCAAGGATCGGAGAATGCTGCTTGCCATTGTCCGCAAACGGGGACTTCACGCACGACGGATACTTGTGGTAGTGATAGACCCCGGTTTGTTGTGGATGTCCGCAACAAGAGTCGAGCCAGACTTCGGAGTAGCCTTCGACGGCATTCATGCCGCCGGCTTCGAAGGGGTTGAAGAAGACCACACCATTGAGGGCCATGCCGATCGGTCCCATGGGCAGTCGCGTGAGGCTGTCGGCCATCTTGGGTTCCAGCGGCAAGCGAAACGTGAAGTCTTGGACGCGGATCGTATTGGGGTTGTCGCTGTTGGGGAAGATCGCGGTCGGGTGATTGGGATAGCCTTGGCTTTTGAGGATCAAGTGGCGTTCGTCGTGGGAGATCTGCAAGTTGGGAATGCCATCGCGATTGGAGTCTTGGCAATGGTACGAAAACAGATCGACGTAACGACCGGCGTCGAGGTAATAGTATACGCTCGGCTCGGCTCGCGTCACGAACCACTTGCCACCGATGGCTTCCAAGTCCTTCGGATCGGGTTCGGACTGGGCCATGGCGATGCATGCCAACAGAGTGCATGCCAATCCGATCGCACCACACATCTGTCGCAGGGACACCGCCAGCCTCAGGAGCATCGCAGACCGACGTGGGAAGAGTTTCGATCGGGGCATGATTGGCTCGCGAGTTGAAGGTCGGGGAAGCAGGATGGGGCAGAACCGACCAGGGCAGGGGGGCATTCGACCTAGCCCAAGGTCCCCAGGCATCCGTCGGTTCGCTCGCCGATTCGTTGCACGAACCACCATCGCATGCCAACCTGAAGCTACCGTGAAGAGAAGGCCCAAACAGGGCCAAGCTCATCCAAAACGCCGCAAGATAAAGATTTTGCAATCTTTAGCTTTACGCGGGGAGAACTGGCAAGCAATCTGGCGGAGCAACGAATCGCTTGGGATCGAGCCGCCTGCGGGATGGCGGCTCGAATTTCTCATCATTCGTCAGGGAGCCGGCCACTGCGGCGCGACTCTATTCGCATCATGACTGCAGTTACGTTGGGTTTTCCTATGCAAAGCCAGTCGCCGGCCACGATCGACTGGGGCGAAGCCTTGGAGTCGAACCGTCGTTGGTTAGCGACGGTGATCCGTTCGCGCTTGGCAGATCCCGACGCTGCGGAGGATGTTTTCCAGGAAGTGGCGTTGGCGGCGATTCGTCAAACGAGTCGGCCGACCGATCCGGCCAAGGTGGCACCTTGGCTGTATCGAATCGCGCTTCGCAAGGTGATCAATCACCATCGCGTGGCCGGTCGTCGGCGGCGATTGCTCGAAGGGGCCATCGCGGCGGGCAAAGCCGACGAATTTTCCAGGGAAAACCAACCCGGAGAATGGATGCTGCGGGATGAGACGATCGCCTCGGTCGCCGAGGGGCTGTCTCGACTCGACGCCCAGGATCGACAACTGCTGCTGCTCAAGTACACCGAGGGCTGGGGATACCAGGAACTCGCGGATCACTTGGGCATCTCGATCAAAACCGTCGAATACCGATTGCTCAAGGCGCGTCGTGCGCTGCGAGCCCGAATGCAAACTCCGTAATCCTTTCAACGATCGAAATCCCGCACTGCAATGTCCACCATGGATCCATTGACACTTCAACGTTTGGTCGATGGCGAGCTCACACATACCGAGCGCGCCGAACTGCTTCGCGGTTTGGGCGAGGATGCGCGCGGCTGGCGTTCGCTCGCGATGGCACTGCTGGAAGAGCAGCAATGGTCTCGTCAGATCGCTGCAGCTTCGGCTCACCCCCACCGCGCATCCTCAGCGATGCAAGATGCGATCGAACGCGCCTCGGTGTCGGCGGTCGCTCCCGCAACATCCGATGCCGACGTTCGCACAGCGGCTGCGAGCCATGTATTGCCCGCCGCGCCGGAAAACGCTGACCTCGCCCAGGGCCATCGAAGCACTTGGCATTGGATGAGCGTCTTGGCCGCCAGCGCGCTGTTTGCCGTGGGGTTGTGGGGAGGTGCGTCCCTTCGCTCTTGGCAACGGACCGACGACGGCACAGCGACGAGCAGAACTCAAGTGGCTACGTCTCCGCGAGTTGGAAACGGTCCGTTGGGAACCGTCTCGAACAACAACACCCGGTTGGTATCGAACAACATGCTCAGGCTGCCCTCTACGGATTCGGTCGCGCACGACATCCCACTTGTCGATTCTCGCGAAATGGACCCGGAACTGATCATGACCAAAGAAGCTTACGACCTGGCCCGTTTGAAGCATGATTTCAAGCGTCGCGGTTACCAGATCGACGTCCAGCCGGAGTGGCATACCGGCAGTCTGGGCGATGGCCGTACGGTCGTCGTCCCCATTCAGAACGTATCGCTGCGACCCAACGGGTTGTAGCGAGACTCGATCTCGGACAATCGGTGCTGCATCACCGACCGAGATTCAGTACAAGATCCCGACGAGCTTGCAAACAGTTCTCGCGATCCATTCCGTCTTCTTCTCAGTGTGTGTTCTCTTTAAGGGATGAGGTTTTGTATGAAAAGTGTTTTCTCCTGGAATCGTTTCTCTCGCGCTGGCTCGCTCGGTTGCGCTGCATGCGTCACGGCCGCAATGGCCATGCCTGTTATGGCCGAGGATCCGCCGACCACGACCAAAAGCTCGGTCATCGTCGTCAGCTCCGACGAGGGCAAGGGCGACGAGATGATCGCCAAGGTCCGCGAGCAGTTGGACAAGTCTGGATTGCCCAAGGAACAGCAAGAAAAGATCCTCGAGCAATTGCAGTCCGCGTTGGCCAACGCCAAGAAGGGCCAATTGACCGTGACGTCGACCGTCAACACCGACGACGTGGACAAGATCGAAACCAAGGAAGGCGAAGACAACTCGCGTTCGAAGAATCGCAAGATGGTGATGGAAGTCCTCAAGAAGATGGCCGACAAAACCGATGGCGATGGCAAGCCTGCAACCAAGCACCGCATCATCATCCTCGATGAGAACGGCAAGCAACAAGAATTGAAGATGGACGAACTGCAGGGTCACTTGGGTGAGTTGCAGGGCATGAAATTGCTGCTTCCCTTGGCAGAAGGGGACATCAAGGAGCGTCTCGGTCAACTCGCCCCCGAAATCCAAGCCCGCGTTTTGCAGTTGCAGACCTCTGGCAGCGCACCGGCCTACCGCATCGGTATCGCCATCAATCGCAGTGTCACAGAGGACGGTGAAACGGAAGACGTGGAAGGACTCGTCGTCGAAGAAGTGATGGAAGATTCGCCGGCGCTCAAGGCAGGCATCAAGAAGGGCGACGTCGTCGTCACCGTGAACGGCAAGGAACTCAAGAGTTTCGAAACGCTGCAAGAAGCCGTTCAAGAGGCGGGCAAGAGCGAGAAGACCGTCACGCTGCAAGTCGAACGCGATGGCAAGGACATCAAAGTCGAAGTCAAGCCGACCAAGACTGAGTCGTCCGACATCGGCAGCATGGAAGTCAAACTCGCACCGCAAAGCGGCTTCATCTTCGCTCCTGGCCAACCGATGCCGCAAGGCATGAACTGGGCGATCGGAGGGGCAGCGGTCGGCGATCACGAATCGCTGAAGAAGGAAGTGCAAGACCTCAAGAGCGAAGTCAGCGAACTCAAGAGCATGATCAAGAAACTGCTCGATAAGTAATCGATCGGCGATTGCGATCCGCATCGCGGATGCACCATGAGCAAAGGGTGATTGGATACAATCACCATGAACAAGGGGTGATTGGATACAATCCAGTCACCCTTTTTCATTGCATGGCTTGTAGTTGAGTGTGTATGTCCCTACCGCGTTCCGTCCTCATCTCCGCAAACCCGCGCTCGGGAGCTACCAGCGGACTGGAGCGCGCCGGTGAACTGAAGCAAGCCCTCGATGCGGCGGGCTTCGCTGCCGAACTCTTTACCGACATCGACGCCTTCACCCGACGATCTCGCGAGTTGCATGCCGCTGGCGAATTGCGCGCGGTCGTATCGGCGGGAGGGGACGGTACGGCGTCGCTGGTGTTGAGCAAGATCCCGGCCGGCGTGCCGGTGGCCTTGTTTCCGCTTGGCTCCGAGAACTTGCTCGCCAAGTACTTTCAATCCGATCGCGACATTGCCAAGACCGCGGCCGCGTTGCGAGAGATGCGCACCGTGCCGCTGGATCTGTTCACCGCCAACGGACAATTGACGTTGTTGGTAACCAGCGTGGGGTACGATGCGGAAGTGGTTCGGATCGTGCATCAAAGTCGCAAATCGCACGTCACGCGTTGGGCGTATTGGCGGGCCATCTTTCAGGCGATCGGCGGCTACACGTGGCCCACGTTGGAAGTCGAATTGCGTTCCGCCGATGGAACGTGGAGCAGGGCAGGGGAGTGCAATTGGCTGTTTGCGTTCAATGTGCCTCGGTATGCTGCAGGCATTCAGATCGTCGATTCGGCCGACATCGATGACGGACTGCTGGAGATCGGCATGTTTCAAGGGGGCAAGTTAGTGCGCGGCATGTGGCACTATGGCATGGTCGCCGGAGGCATGCACACGCGATCGCGCGACTGGCGTCGCGAGCGAGCCTCGGGCGTTCGGGTGCGTTGCCTTGCATCGTGTGATGCTCCACGCTCGGACGCATCGGCGCCGCCGGTCAGCTATCAGATCGATGGCGACTGGGGAGGCGGGCTGCCGCTTGAGATTGTGGTCGCGGACCATCAAGCCCGCATCGTGGTCGGCTCGTCCCCATCGTAGGACGGGTCTCCCGGCCCGCCACACGCAGCCCACTCCTCCGTAGGACGGGTCTCCAGGCCCCCGCCCCACGCACCCAACACCACCGTAGGGCGGGTCTCCCGGC
>JBKCUI010000306.1:0-8680 GCA_046318495.1 Pirellula sp.
AGTTTGCATCGCGCACTGCCCGTTCAATCGGCATCAGCAATCGCTTGAGCAGCGGTTGCATCCACGTGTCGAATTCGCTGCGTTCGATAACGGTTACCGGGGCATCGGCCGGGATCTCGCCATCTTCGCGAGGCAGCGCGACTTGGGCGGAGTCTTGGTGTAGGAATTGCAGTTTAGCTTCTTCGCAACGCTGCTTGAGGCGGGCCAATTGCAGGGGGTGTTTGAGTTCGACCCATTCCAGTTGCTTGCCGTGCTTTTGCAGAACGTTGGCCGCCATGCGATCGGTGAAGTCTTCGCCTCCGAGCATGCTTTCGCCCGCCGTGGAGATGATTTCGAGCATTCGGTCAAAGACTTCCATAATGGTCACGTCAAAGGTGCCACCCCCTAAATCGATGACCATCAGTTTCTTGCGCAAGTCCCGATCGTGGAATCCGTACGTCAAGGCTGCGGCGGTGGGTTCATTGATGACGCGGACCACTTCCAATCCGGCCAGTTCTCCCGCCAGCCGCGTGGCTTTGCGCTGCATGTCGTTGAAGTATGCGGGGACGGTGATGACGACTTGGGATACGGAGCGTTTCAGGTGGGTTTCCGCGTCGGCCTTGAGCGAGCGGAGCACGAAACTGGAAAGCTCGGGCGCGGTGAAGGATTGATTGCCCAGCGGCAAGGTTTCTTGAGTCCCCATCAGGCGCTTGAAACGCGATGCGGAAAGCTCCGGGTGGGTCACGCGCCATTGTCGGGCTGAATCGCCGACCAAGATCTGCCCGTCGGGCAATCGGGCTACCACGCTGGGGGTGAGGAACCGTCCGTGCGCGTTGGGGATCAACACCGGTTTGCCATGCTCAAACACGGCGCACAGAGAGTTGGTGGTTCCAAGATCGATTCCGAGGATCGTCATTCGGGTTCGCCATCGTCCAGCAGAAAGAAAGGGACCGGGCAAACCAACCGCGCCCGCCGCGTCCCACGAGGATTATATCACTGCAGTGAGTGAAAAGAGAACCGGCGAAATGCGCGGGATTTCGCTCGACGACGCTTGGGATATGCACGCATGGCTGCGGCCCGGCGAAAGGCGACTGCGAGGCTGGCCGCGCATGGGCCAATGCTTTACGTGGGGATGCTGAAAAAGAATCGGGTTAAGTGATAGAAAATCGGAGCGGAAAAGCAGAGGGAATCGATCCGATCCAACACGCCGGCATGCCCCATCACCAACGTTCCGTAGTCGCGCACGCCGCGATCCCGCTTGATGGCGCTCATGGTCAATCCTCCGGCGAATCCCATGCCCGCCACCACGATGGCCATGCACGCGGCTTGCCAAGGCGTGAATGGCGTGACCCAATAGAGCAAGGCACCGAAAACTCCGCTGGAGAGGGAACCGCCGAGCAATCCGTCCCAAGTGCGTGTGCTGCTGATGTCTTTGGCGATGACGCGGTTGTTGCGGATGCGGCCCCAACACCATTGCAGGACATCGGAAAGTTGGGAAATCAGGACAAAGAAGAACAGCAGGCCGGCGCGGGAACCGTTCCACGCTTGCCCGTTGCTTTGCATGAGCTTTAAGTCGAGCAGAGCAGGGGCGAAGGACAAACAGTAAACGCAGATGAGCAATCCGGCTTGGATCTGAGCGGATCGTTCCAAGAATCGCTTGTGATCCCCCGCGATTGCGATCCGGGCCGGGATAAACAGCGAAGCGTAGACGGGGATCATGACGCTGTAGATCGAGTAAAAATCGATCACTCGGCCCCGGAATGCCAAACCCGATTGGGCCAATCCAATCAGGACGTATTGGAGCGGAGTGAAGACGACCAAGCTCCAAAACAGGGCGCGATGGTCCCCGCGGCGAGTCGGCGTCATCGTGATGAACTCGCGGAACGCCCAGAAAGAGACCAATCCAAACAGCACAATGGTTCCGATGCGATGCAAAAACATCCCGGAAATCAGGATGGCGAACATCAGCCACCAGGCCCACAGCCGATGGACGAAGCGTTGCACCAGGGCAGGGTTGATGTTGGAGTTGTTTTGCTGATGCAAGTAGCGTGCGATCAGCGAGGCGGCCGCCAACACGCCCAGCACCACGCTAGCCAGAATAATGGTGCGATAATCGAGGTTTGCTGGGCTGGGGATGGGTGCTGGAGCCCCGGTTTCGGTGGTGATTGCCGCAGGCGTTTCCAGGGCGGTGCTCTGCGCGAGCAGGCAGGCGGCCCAGAATGGCTTTACGAATTGGGAGAGGGACTCTAGCATCGGTTCACGCGATTGGTGGCATCTGGCGAGGTCGTTTGCTGCGCCAGGGATGGAATTCTCTATATTACCAGGAAATCAGGGGATGCCGAAGTCCAATCCGTTGCGCGATCCCGGGCGTGTCGAACTTGATTCGCCATTCTCCAACCCCCACAAAAGCATGCGAATTCGGATCGGAACGCGTCAAAGTCCGCTGGCGCTCTGGCAAGCCAACTACGTTTCCGAGCAGTTGCGATCTCACGGGCACGAGGTCGAATTGGTCAAGATCACCACGACGGGGGATGTGTCGACGACCCCGCTGGGCGCATCGGGCGGGGTAGGGCTCTTCACTAAGGAGATCCAACGCGCCTTGTTGGAAGGGCGTTGCGATCTCGCGGTGCACAGTCTCAAGGACTTGCCGACCGAACCGGTTCCAGGTTTGCAACTCGCTGCGGTCCCTCCGCGTGAAGATCCGAGCGACTGTTGGATCGCGCGGGACCATCGGACGCTGGATGCACTCCCCGCTGGAAGCCGCGTTGGGACGGGCTCTCCACGACGCCGCGCTCAGTTGTTGCACATGCGACCGGACCTGGAGATCCTCGACATCCGAGGCAACGTCGACACGCGCTTGCGCAAACTGAACGATGGGGAGTTTGATGCGATCCTGCTGGCCTATGCGGGATTGCACCGGTTGGGGCTGGAATCGGTGATCACCGAGAAGTTGGCATTGGATCGGATGTTGCCGGCGGTCGGCCAAGCTGCCTTAGGATTGGAGACTCGCATTGAAGATGAAGCTACCCTCGAAGCGGTGCGAGTGCTCAATCATGGTCCGACCCTTTCTGCGGTGCGTGCGGAGCGGGAGTTGCTGCGGCAGTTGCGAGCGGGATGCTTAGCGCCGGTGGCCGCCCATGCTTGTTTCCGATCGGATCGATTGCATTTGGTCTGTCGCGTCTTTTCGACGGACGGTCGACGAGTGGTTGAATCGAAGCATGCGGTGGAGTTCGACGCCGAGCGCGCCATCACCAGCGGAGTTCCGATTGCGTTGGCGGTTCAAGTCGCAGCGGCTCTTATCGAGCAAGGTGCCGACGCATGCATCGCCTCCTCGCGCTCAACCCCCACCTCGTAGCGGCGTCATCTAGTCGTTGTTGCGCGTTTCTTCCCAGCGGAAAGGCGTAAGCCATCCGATGATCGTTAGGGAACACGACGTCTCGGTCTTATCGCTTTCTTCTCTCACGGCGTGAAACGACGTTCGCAATACCAGCCCGACGCGCTAGCGAGGGGAAGTTTCGTTCACTCCGTCAGCGACGCGCATTACACCATCCAAACGCGCTCGTTCTGAAGTTGCGAACTCTGGCCTCCCCACCTACTCGTACTCAATGAAATGGTACTCGTGCTCGTTGCAGTATCATCGAGTACGAGTACTACTAACAATACCAGCCCGACGCGCTAGCGAGGGAAAGTTTCGCTCACCCCTTTAGCGACGTGCATTACACCAGCCAAACGCGCTCGTGTTGAAGTTGCGCACTCTGGCCTCCCCTCCTACTCGTACTTGACGATACGGCAACGAGTACGAGTACTGCTTACGCGGAGTACGAGTAGGAAAAACCAGGGGGAATCGCGGAGCGAAATGGGATAAGACTCGAAAATCGCAACTTCAAAACCAACGCGTCGGGTTGCAATTGCCGATTGGAGTCATCATCTCGGCATTGATTGGGCTTTTTGGATGCCGTGTGATTTATGCCGAGAAGATCGACGATTCGTTTGTTTGGATTGTGGGGACGGGCGATGCGTTTCGCAGTTCGTTCCCCGAGTGGCCCGGCGGCCATAGCTGACCGCATTCGATCCCCCATGCGCATTCCCACCCCGTATCCGTAGGGCGGGTCTCCAGGCCCGCCCACTGTGCGCCCCCTCTCACCTCTTGAATCGCAACTAACGCCAAAGCGGCTAATAGACAGACTCGCACTCGCACTCGCACTCGTGCTCGTGCTCGTGCTCGTCGCGCGGCGATTGTGTTGCCTTGAGCTTCGAGCACAGCGCGGCGATTACGAGCACGAGCACCGTCCTGACGGACTGAGCAGGAGCACGATAGGAAATCCAGACCGCAGCCAACGCCAAAGCGGATGATAGAGGATGGAACTCAGCGTCCCTCGTGCAACCACGTCGCTACGTCGTGGGCGAAGTAGGTCAGAATCGCGCTGGCACCGGCGCGGCGGAACGCAAGCATGCTTTCTAGGACCACCTCACGCTCGTTGAGCGCACCCGCCAACGCAGCATGCTTGAGCATCGCGTACTCTCCCGAGACTTGATACACGCTAATCGGTACCGAAAACGTGTCCCGCAGTCGACGCACGATGTCCAAGTACGGCATGCCGGGCTTCACCATCACCATGTCCGCTCCCTCTTGGATGTCGAGCGCCACCTCGCGAAGGGCTTCGTCGGTGTTGGCCGGATTCATCTGATAGGTCTTCTTGGAAGCTCCCCCAAGATTCTTGGCCGAGCCCACCGCATCCCGAAACGGTCCATAAAATGCCGAAGCATACTTGGCCGCATAACTCATGATCGCCACTCGCTGATAGCCCGCACTATCCAAAGCCGCGCGGATCGCTCCCACACGACCATCCATCATGTCCGACGGCGCGATGATGCTCGCCCCGGCTGCAGCTTGCAAAACCGATTGCCGACACAAAATCTCAACCGTCTCATCGTTGGCGATCACGCCATCGATCAACACACCATCGTGCCCATGCGACGTGTACGGGTCGAGCGCCACATCGCACACGATCCCGATTCCATCCCCAAGCCGATCGCGGATCGCACGCGTCGCCCGGCACATCAAATTGCCGCCATCCAACGCATGCGTGCCGGTGTCGTCCTTCTTGTCCAACGGAGTGACCGGAAAAATGGCGATCGCGCCGATCCCCAAGGCCATCGCTTCGGCCGCCCGCTGAACCGCCAAATCGATCGTCATCCGCTCGACTCCCGGCATCGTCGCAATCGGTTGCGTTTGCTGCTGGCCGTCGATAACAAACAATGGCCAGATGAGATGGGCCGGAGCCAAATGCGTCTCTTGGACCATTTGCCGCAGCCATTCAAATTGCCGCATGCGTCGCAGCCGGGTGGACGGGAAAGAGCCGAAGGAGGACGGAGTTGGCATGGTTTGAAAAACGGGGGATGCGGCTGTGTGGGGAGCGGGGGGAGCAGCGCGTCAGGTAGCGAGTTCAGAGCGGGCAAGGTAAACTTAGGTGCGGTTCCCGCTGTGCAAGCAGGGATCTCCCTCCAATCATAGCTCCTTTCCAAGAGTCCTCTATGCTCCTTCGATCCTTTCCTAACGTGGCTATGGCCTTCGCCACCCTGTCGTTGATCTGTGGATCCGTTTGCAGTTCCGGCGCATTCGCGCAAGACGCCAAAGTCGTCCGCAACGAAAACCCGAATGGACTGCCCGTTCCAAGCGGCGACGGCTGGAAATCGCTCTTCAACGGCAAAGACCTGTCCGGTTGGCAGCAACGCAACGGCTGGGCCGTCTACCGCATCGATGGTGATGCCATCCATGGCGTCACCTCCACCGGCAGCCCGAACTCGTTCTTGTGCAGCACCACCGACTACGGGGACTTTGAGCTGAAGTTCGAAGTCAAAGTCCACAACGAGCTCAACTCGGGCGTTCAAATCCGATCCAAGAGCATTGCCGACAAAGACAATGGCCGCGTGCACGGCCCACAAGTCGAAATCGAAGCCAGCCCCGGCGAATCCGGTTATGTCTACGGCGAAGCCACGGGTCGCAACTGGATCTCGCCAACCCAGCCACCCCACTCGCACTTGAAAAACGGCGAATGGAACCAATACCACATCCGTGCCAAAGGCAAACGGATTCAAACGTGGATCAACGGCAAGCTCGTCGAGGACATCACCGACCCGATGTCGCACGACTCCGGATTCATCGGGCTTCAAGTCCACGGTATTGGCAAGGACCAAGGTCCCTTCGATGTCCGATGGCGCAACATCGAAATCCGCGAACTCAAGTAATCCATAGCGAACCAGGCATGCATCGAAGACACCGTCTTCTTCCCGCATGCCCAAACTGACGTTGGCCGTTCTGGTGCATTGCGCCTCAGCGCAGGGTGCACCTCGGACGGCCCCCAACACTCCAACCCCGATCCTTCAAGATGAAACGTCCCTTTCCCTTCGTCACGTTGTCCGCACTCGTAGGCGCAAGCGCGCTGCTCGGATGCCGTAAACCGGCTCCCGAGCAATCGTGGCACGAGCCCAATTACCTCTTTGCCGAAGTGATGCAGATCAGCCAAGACGAAGAGATGGACAAACCGCTCGAGGAGTCGCGGGCGCTGCTGTTGGATTGGTTTGGGACCATCGACAATCCCAAGATCCCCGACGTGCTCAAAGAAGGTGACTTCGAGGATCTATTCAGCGAAGCCAACCTCAAGTTGGCCGCCGGAGAGCCGGGCAAGACGGGGTTGTACGTCAAACGCCAGTGCGCTTCGTGCCACGGACCCACCGGCCAAGGCCGCGGTCCCGTCGCTGCGAGCCAAGACCCGTACCCACGCGATTTCCGCATGGGAGTTTTCAAGTTCAAATCGACTCCCAAGAGTCAAAAGCCCACCAAAGAAGACATCGCACGCGTCCTCCGCAAAGGACTGTCCGGAACGCAAATGCCCGTCTTCACCGATCTGAGCGACACCGAGATCAATGCGTTGGTCGACTATGTCGTCTTCTTGAGCGTGCGCGGCGAATTCGAACGTAAACTGCTGCAAAGCGCCGCCATGGAAAACCCCGGCGAACCGCTCTACGAAAAGAGCTTGGTAGGCAGTTCCGATCCAGAGTCGAAAAAGAAGCTCGAAGACCAACTGAGCAACGCCGGGGACGCATTGACCTCGATCGCAGAACGCTGGACGAACGCCCCGGATAGCGTCGAAGAGTTTCCTCCTCCCGAGTTTCCGCTCGTCGGGTCGGCAACCGAGGAACAAAAGGACGCCCTGGCCGCCTCGATCGCCCGCGGCAAAGAGCTGTTCGCAAAGGAATCGGCGGCTTGCTCCAAATGCCATGGCGTGAATGCCGACGGCGTTTCGACACAACTTCCCGACTACGACGATTGGACCAAGGAATGGACGACCAAGATCAACTTGTCGCCGACCGGTAGCGACGTTTTGTTGCCGCTCATGGCCCGCGGGGGGATGAAGCCGTTGCCGCTGAAGCCTCGCAACATCGTCGAAGGCCATTTGCGCGGTGGCCGCGATCCGATCGATATCTACCGACGCATTCGCTACGGCATCGCGGGAACACCGATGCCAGCGGCAAACATCGTGCAATCGCGCGAGGAACCAGGACTGGTTGAAGACGATTTGTGGGATTTGGTCAATTATGTGCTGTCGATCGCACAAGTCCCCCCGCCTCCCAAGCCGGTCTCGTCCGATTCGACCAACACCGTCGCGACTTCCCCGTGATCGACGGTGCGCGGGGCGGAGCGGGGGGCTTGAGAGAAAGCATGAACGCAACCGAGGCCCGAACAAATTGTTGCACCGAAGTTGCTCGTCGTGGCATGGCAGTTCGTTAGTACTTCATTGCAGAATGTCCCGGCATGCTCTTTGATTCGCAAAGCAAACTGGATGCGGCCCGAAAGGGGGATGAGGAGGCCAAGGGCGAACTGCTCAACCGCTTCCGTCCGTATCTCAACGTCATTGCACAGCGACTGCTCGACGATAGGGTGCAAGGCCGCCTAGACTACGCCGATGTTGTCCAAGCCACCTACCTCGAAGCCTCTCGCGATTTCTCGCAGTTTCGCGGCGATACGGTCGAGTCGTTTTTGGCTTGGCTGCGCAACATCCTGCGCAATAACGTGTCGACCGCCCATCAAGAGCACTTGGTCACACAGAAGCGTTCCGCACGGCGTGAGGTGTCTTTCGGCGGAACGGGCAGTAGCGATGGGAGCCAAGGAGAGCTCGGACACGTACTACCTGCGGAAACATCGACCCCGAGCCAACGGGTGATGAAGAACGAAGCGGCTGTGGTGCTGGCGGCATGCATGGACCAGTTGCCGGAAACGCAACGCGAGGCCATTCGCATGCGATATCTAGAAGGGATGCCCCTCAAAGCGATCTCCGAACGCATGGGGAAGTCGGAGATGGCCGTGGCGGGGTTGCTCAAGCGCGGATTGCGCGGGTTGCGGGATGAACTCAAGGCGATCCAAACGGGTCTGAGCTCGTTGATGTGAGCGTGCGATGCGGGCGGGGCGCCCGCGTACCGGGATCGTGCACGTGCTCGTGCTCGACAAGCGGTTATTCGAGGTGAATGAGCGAGTTCGCGTCTGGCGAGGAGTGTGCGTAGCGGTCCCTCGCTGACGCAGCGGGTTGGGATGGCACACGCTTCGCGTTGCGATAGCAGTCAGCTTACTCGATGCGGGCGGGGCGCCCGCGTTCCGGGTTCGTGCTCGTGCTCCTGCTCCTGCTCCTGCTCCTGCTCGTGC
>JBKCUI010000307.1:0-5406 GCA_046318495.1 Pirellula sp.
TGTGATCGCACCGATCGTCGACGACGTGGCGGATGTGGTGTATGGCAGCCGCTTTCTGGTGAAGAAGGCTTCTCGCGTTCTGTACTTCTACCATTACTTGGCCAACAAGTTCCTCACGTTCCTTTCGAACATGTTGACCAACCGCAACATGTCCGACATCGAAACGTGTTACAAGGCGTTTCGCCGTGAGGTCTTGGCTCCCTTGACCTTGACCAGTCGTGGCTTCGGCATGGAAGTGGAGATCACCGCGATGGTTTGCAAGACGCGAGCCCGCACCTACGAAGTTCCGATCTCCTACTACGGCCGAACGTACGACGAAGGCAAGAAGATCGGCATGCGCGACGGGGTGGCTGCGATTTGGTACATCTTGTATTACAACTTGATCACCCCCCTGACCGGAGCGGGGCAAAGCTACATTGCTCAGGTCAACACGGCACTGAAACGCCGCGCGGAAACGGTGAAAGCCGCCTCTTCCGTCCGTCGCTGAGAGAAGGAAGCTTTTCGGGGCTGCGGCGTCGGAGTGCCCCTTCTCGCGATTCTAGGGCGTCGCGTCGCTCCGGTGAAATCCCTTGTAAAGCCGCCGTCGCGCCGGAAGTTTCGCCGCTGGATCTGGGATTCGAACAGCGGGCGAGATAACGGAATGTTGACGATTTCGCTCCGCTCGGATTGAATGATGCAGTCCCGGAGTCCGCCTGGAAGAAAATTGGTAGATATGAAACTCGAAACCTTTGGTTCGGATTGGGTCAAAACACCCTGCGATGCGTTGGTGCTGGCCATCGATGACGATTGGCGTAATCGCCCTGTTGTGCAGCAATTGTCTCAAGCCACCGGAGGATGGTTGACATCGGTTTTGGAGAGCGGAGAAATCTCCACAAAACCGAACAAAGTGACGTTGCTGCTGCGACCACCTCAAGTCGCGACGCCGGTTCTAGCGCTGGTGGGAATCGGTTGTGGCAACGCAACCACCGCCTTTGCATACGCCCGTGCCGGCGGTGCGGCCATGCGTGCCATCATGAACAAGAAGCGTGGCACGGTTCGCTTCGTCATGCCGGATCTTTCGCCGCTGGAACTCCGTTCGGCCATCGCGGGTGCGATGGCCGGCTGCGTCGGACAAGACTTGTATCGATCCGAACACACGTCCTTTGAACCGGACGTTATTCAGTGGGTGGGCGGGGATGCGGCCGAAGTTCGTTCGGGTCAGATTCTCGGTGACGCGATCAATTTGACGCGGCGGTTGGTAAACGAGCCCCCGAACGTCTTGGATCCCAGCGCGATCGCGTTGGAAGCATCCAGGTTGGCGACAACCCACGGGCTCGGCATCGAAATCTGGGATCGGGCGAAACTGGAACGGGAGCGATGCGGTGCGCTGCTAGGTGTCGCGCGCGGCTCGATCAAGGAACCTCGGCTGGTCATCCTCCGGTATTCGGGCGATCCGAACGGCTCGGCCCCCATCGCCTTGGTCGGCAAAGGCGTGACCTTCGATAGCGGTGGGTACTCGATCAAGCCAACCGATGGCATGCTTACGATGAAATGCGACATGGCCGGCGCTGCCACCGTGCTGGGCATCCTCGATGGTGCATGCGGCCTGCGCGTGAAACGCAACTTGGTCGGGATCCTCGGTTGTGTGGAAAACCTCATTTCGGGAGATGCGTTCAAGCTCGGAGATGTCCTTACGGCTCGCAGCGGCAAGACCATCGAGATTCACAATACGGATGCCGAAGGCCGTCTCGTGTTGGCGGATTGCTTGAACGTTGCACTCGAGGAACGTCCATCGAGCATCGTTGACTTCGCGACGCTCACCGGCGCCTGCGTGGTGGCTTTGGGCAACGATGTCGCCGGGATCATGTCGAATCACTCCGACCTGCAAACCGAAATCCTATCCGCATCCGAGCGCTGTGGTGAGCATGTTTGGCCATTGCCCATGTATCCCCATTTCTCGGAACTGATCGCCGGCAAAGTGGCTGACATCAAGAACGTCGGAGATGGGCGCTGGGGGGGCGCGATCACCGCCGCGAAATTCCTGGAAGAGTTCGTGGATGGACGGCCATGGGCGCATTTGGATATCGCGGGCCCAGCCTTTGCCGATAGTCCCAAGCCATGGTGCGATGCTGGAGGAACCGGATTCCTAGTCCGTTCCTTCGTTGAGTGGTTGGCCTCATGAAGCAGCCCCTCGAACAGGATCGCGAACTGGACGATGCCGATAGTATCCGGCGGCAGTATCATGAACTGGCCGAGTTGGCTGGATCGCTCGCGCACGAGATCAAAAATCCACTCTCCGTGATTCACATGAACACGGATTTGCTCTGCGAGGAACTAGAAGAGAGCCAATGGCCCGGGAAACGCCGAGCCATATCCAAAGTGGACATGATCCGGCAGCAATGCCATCGCATGGAGAATCTACTTCGCGATTTCTTGCGATTCGCCCGCATGCACGACATGGAAATGACGGTCGGATCGCTCAACGACCAGATCGCCGTCGTGCTGGCGCTGTTTCAAGCGCAAGCGGACAAACAGAGCATTCGCTTGGAGCGGTTCTTAGACCCCAACCTGCCCAACATCTGGCTCAACAGCAGTGCATTGCAAGCCGCATTGATCAATTTGGTGAAGAACGCCTTGGAAGCCATGCCCGATGGGGGCGAATTGTTCATCCACACCTACAACACTCCCAGCGGTGTTGCGATCGACATGATCGATACCGGGTGCGGGATGGATGAGACCACCGCCATGCGGATGTTCGAACCGTTCTATTCGACGAAACCCGAAGGCTCCGGGCTTGGACTGCCAACCACCCGCAAAATCATCGAAGCGCACGGCGGACGAATCAGCGTTCAAAGCGAAGTCGGACGCGGGACCAAATTCGTCATCGAGTTCCCCACTCCGATGCGCATCGCTCCTTGAAGTGCGCGAAAACGCATCGCGCAGGTTCCGCCCCCAGCCAACAGTCTCTCAACGGTAACGGGATTAGCAACGTGGAAAACGAAACGCAGCCTGAGCCTTCGGTCGAACCGTCCGTTTCCGCAACCAAGAAACGGCTCGCCTCGAGAATCGCGACGATCGCATTGACCTTCCTGGCGATTTACCTTGCCATTGCATACCTTGTGATGCCTTGGATGTGGAGCCACTACATCAAACGGCATCCCGCTATCGCGGCATCCCCCACGCTGACCGTAACCGGCGACAAACATCCCGGCGATCCGATCAATCTGGCGCTGATCGGATCCGAAGCGGACTTGAAAGCAGCCATGAAAGCCGCGGGGTGGTTCGAAGCCGATCCGCTGAACCTGAAGGACGACATCAAGATCGCAGAGGGAACGGTCCTGGAACGCCCTTACGCAACCGCCCCGGTTAGCAATCTGTTCTTGTATGGGCGTAAAGAAGACGTCGCCTTCGAGCAGCCGGTTGGCAATGATCCCAAAAAGCGACATCACGTACGCTTTTGGAAGTCCGAGCAACAGGACGACGATGGTCGTCCCGCTTGGATGGGCTCGGGAACGTACGATGAACGTGTGGGGCTCAGCTACACGACCGGGCAAGTCACCCATCACATCGACTCCCAAGTCGACCGCGAGCGCGATCACATCGTGCAAACGTTGCAAGCATCGGGGGGACTGATCGAGGTCAACTACGTCGAGAATTTTCAACCCAAAAGCGAAGGCCGCAACGGAGGGGGCGACAAGTGGGTGACCGATAGCCGCCTGGCATCGGGAACGCTCGTGTCCAAGCCCTAACGCCCGCCCCCCCGCGCTCGCTCTCCCTTCGCCCCTGCTTCAGGGGAGAAGGGTGCCGAAGGCGGGATGAGGGGCGACGCGCTGCGCCGAATCCCGTCCGCTCCCACTCCAACAAGTTCCACGATGTCTGCTCCACTACCAGTCATTCCCAAACCAGCGTTCGACATGGGAGCCACAAGGCGCTATCCATGATGAGGCGTCGCACTCGCTTGGAATCGGTCCCCCTACAGCCGATCCAACGGACTTTCCACTCCGCTGGCCCCCAACCGGCTGACGTGGGTGTAGATCATGGTCGTAGAGACATCGGAATGTCCCAACAGGGTTTGAATCGTCCGGATGTCCTTGCCCGATTCCAATAGATGCGTTGCGAAGCAATGGCGCAAGGTATGGCACGATACCGGTTTATCGAGATTCACGCGCTTGACGGCCGCTTTGAGAGCCGCTTGAACGGAGTTTTCATTCACATGATGCCGACGCAGTTGAGTTCGGTCCCCTTCGACGACGTGTTGATCCTGAGCCCCCTCGATCGCCTCTCTCGGGTGGGAGTCGTACGAGAGGTTTTTCGCTGGGAACAGATATTGCCAGCCCAACTCGAGTCCTGCATGAGGCCACTTGACCGACAAAGCGTACGGCAACCAGACCCACCCTGCTCCCCCTTGGATATCTTTTTCGTGCAGTTCGCGGACCAGCCCCAATTGGTGGCGCAGATCGGGGATAAGGCGTTGTGGCAAGGGAACCGCGCGATCTTTCTCCCCTTTCCCTTCGCGGACCAAGATTTGGTTGCGTTCGAAGTCGATGTCCTTGCAACGGAGTCGGCAGGCCTCCATCAATCGCAGCCCTGCGCCATACATTAGGCAGCACATCAGTTTTTTGGGGCGAGGCTGAACGGCTTCGAGAACTTTGGCAACTTCATGTTGGGACAAGACGACGGGAAGCCGGGAGGGGCTTTTCGCGCGAATGGCCTCGATTTTGAGGTCCGATTTGAGGATCTTGGTGTAGAGAAATAACAAGGCGGAGAGGGCTTGGTTTTGCGTGCTGGCCGCCACCTGGCGTTCCACAGCCAGGTGGGAGAGGAATGCGTTGACGTCGGGGCTGCCCAACTCCAGGGGGTGGACCCATTTGCCGTGACGATCGCGATGAAAGATCAGGTAGCGGGAGATCCAACCAACATAGGCTTCTTCGGTCCGTTTGGAGATGTGCATCGTCCTGGCCAAGCGACGAACCTCCGCGATGAGTTTGGACTGCAGTACGTCCTCGAGACCGTTGGATTTTGACATCGCTTTTCTCCATTCCCTCGCGCTCGCCGGAGAAACGGCGCGACCAAGAAATCCACATATCCTGGGAATCCCCAATTCAACATATCCTGGAAAACGCAAATTCAACATAACCTGGAAAACCCAAATTCAACATATTCTGGAAAATCGGCTTGGAGACGCGGTGTCTCCCCTCATTTTTTCTTAGAGAAACTCGCTGCGGCCGACTTGCTCAGCGTCGGCGGTAGGGTAAATTTGGTGTTTGGTGGATTATGGTAAATTCCACATACTACTTGTTCGTGGCACCAGCAGCGTGCCTGATCGAATCGGACGGTTGCGGACGAGCGTATGGAGAATCAGCGTGGTCTGAACCGTCGCGGTGCAGTATGGGACTGGACGCCGGTTCGTTGCTTCGCCGAATTGGT
>JBKCUI010000308.1:0-43162 GCA_046318495.1 Pirellula sp.
GGTACGGCTTTGGAAAGGACATCGGCGGGGCCGGGCCTCAAGTCGCCCGCTTTGCTCCATGGATCGTCCCCAAACATCTGCGCGGTCGTCCTTACTACAACACCGATACCAGCACCCCCGTGCGTCGGAATCCGATCACCCGCCCCTCGGCCCGTAAACCTTTCTCATGGCCCGCACCCACAGATGCCAATCGCACCGAGGACTCCATCCCGGATCGCGAGGCGGAACCAGACAAAAAACCCAAGCCCCTTCCCGATGTTTTTCCAGATTCCACCGACGAGCCACAGGCTCGTACCGAATCGCCGGCATTTCCTGAGGGCGACGAGCCACCCGTGGAACAACTCCCGAAATCCGATATGCCAGAATCGACCGAGCCCGAGGTCGTGCCCGGGCCCGGCGACGCCAATCGCGACGATTAGGTAGGCGAAGCCACCCGATCCCCGCGAGGATTCTGAGCCCCTAGTTCGGATTTCTTTGCGGTGAAGCTGGCCAACCGATAAGATAAGCAGGCCAAGATGCGGCCCATCCCACCCCCGAAAAATCATTCCCCCACGATTTCTATGGCTCTCGCAAATCTGGTTTCCAATCTCAGGCAAAGTGCAACACTTCATCGATGGAGTTGGCTGGCAGCCTGCTCGATCGCGGTCAGCGCATGGGGCTGCAAGCCCGAAGAAGTGCGGCAGCAAGAGATCGCTGCCGAGCAAGCCGCTGCGAAAGCGGCCGCCGCCGAGCCCGCGATGCAAAACCAAGTCGCCGGCGTCGGCGTTGGCGTCAAAGGGCGATCCCTCGAAGGTGGCTCCGATTACAACCCGGCAAAATTTGTATCCGGCCCAGCGGCTGCATACTTCCGAACCAAAGAGAAGATCGTCTTTGACATTCAAATTCCGCACACGCTGAATGCGTTCCAAGCGCTCCACGGGCGATTCCCCAAGAGCCACGAAGAGTACATGCGGGAAATCATCGGCACTCAAATCAAACTCCCGAAACTCCCAGACGGAATGGCCTACCGCTACCATCCCGAAACGAACGAACTCTGGGTCGAGGCGGAATCGAAGCCCACCGAGGGATTGAGCGACAACGCCATCCCCGGCGGTTCGATCGGTGTACCTAGCGGCCAATAGAGCAGGGGACCGATCCATCATGACTCGCGACCCGATCCTGCCCCCAAATCCATCTTCTCCCAAGGACAAGATCATGCGTGTTCGACGGGATCGCAAAGCGCATGTCTCAAACGCTTTCAAGAGGCTCGTGCTAGCCGTCGCAGTTGCTGGTGTGGGAACCGCCCAAAACGCCTGGGCTCAGTCTCCAGTTTCCGAACAAATCGCTGCACCGGAGAGCCAATCCGCAGCGAACGCCGCGGCCTTCTTTGAAACCAACATCCGACCGGTCTTGATCGAACAGTGCATTCGCTGCCATGGACCGGACAAGGCCGAATCGGGATTGCGATTGGATTCCGCCGAGGGGCTAACCCGCGGTGGGGATTCTGGATCCGCCATCGATCGCGAATCGCCCAAAGCCAGCTTGATCCTCCAAGCCATCCGCTACGAAGGCTTGGAAATGCCCCCATCCAAACCGCTCAGCGAGCAACAGATCGCTTCGATGGAAGCTTGGATCGAGTCAGGGGCGGCATGGCCCAGCTATCCGGGCAACACCATCGCACCGACGGTCGGACGCACTATCACCGATGAGGATCGGGCCTATTGGCAATACCGTCCGTGGCAAACCGTATCTCCTCCCGCGTCCTCGTTCACCCACCCGATCGATGCGTTCGTCGACTCGCAATTGCAATCGATGCAACTGGCGATCGCCGAGCCCGCCCCCGAACCGGTCCTCGTGCGCCGTCTGTACCTCGATCTGGTCGGCATGCCCCCAACCCCGAACGAGTTGCAAAGCTACTTGGACGACCCGGCCGACAATCGCTACGAACACCTCGTCGATCGTTTGCTCGAGGACCCTCGCTACGGCGAACGCTGGGGGCGCTTTTGGCTCGATTTGGTCCGCTACGCTGAATCGGATGGATTCAAGCAAGATGCCTTTCGCACGACCGCCTATCGCTACCGAGATTACGTGGTGCACGCGTTGCAACACGACAAGCCGTATGGACAGTTCTTGGCCGAACAGATCGCAGGCGATGAAATCGATCCGGATTCCGATGAACTCAATGCGGCGACGGGATACCTTCGGCATTGGACCTATGAGTACAACCAACGCGATGTTCGATCGCAATGGGACAATATCCTCAACGACCTCACCGATGTCACCGGAGAAGCCATCCTCGGCATGAGCCTCGCATGCGCGCGATGCCACGACCATAAGTTCGACCCGATCTTGCAACAAGACTACTATCGACTGCAGTCGTTCTTCGCCGCGCTCGAACCTCGCTACGACGTTCCCTCCGATCGCCAGCGCCATCAACATTGGCTCCAGGACAAACAGGCATGGGAGGAACGCTCCGCACCCGTGAAAAGCGCGATGCAAGCGCTCGAAGAAGAGATTCGCTCCCAAACGATTCAAGCCAACATTGAAAAGTTTCCGCCCGACGTGCGTCCCGCCCTTCGCAAACCCGCCGGCGAACGCTCCCCCGAAGAACGCCCCATCGCGATCTTGGCCTATCTGCAGATCCAAAACGATCTCTCAGGTATCGACTTTAGCAAACGCCTCCAAGGCGAATCGCTCGAGCGATGGAAGGAACTCAAGTCGCAGTTGGATGAACTCAAGAAAGAAGCACCCGCAGCACCGGAGCTCGCTCTGACCGTTCGCGACAGCGGTCCCCAAGCCCCGCGAGTTCAAGTTCCCGGTAGACCCAATAGCGCCCCCATCGATCCTCAAGTTCCGAGCGTCGTCGAAGGGATCGGCCCTCTGGAGTTCCCGCAGTTGCCCAACTCCACCGGGCGGCGATTGGCCTTGGCGCGATGGCTCGGTTCCCCCGAGAACCCGCTGGCTTGGAGGGTGCTGGCCAATCGCATTTGGCAACAGCACTTTGGCAGAGGATTGGTCGCCAACGCGAGCGACCTCGGGCATTTGAGCGAACACCCCACCCATCCCGAACTGCTCGAGTACCTCGCCCATTACTTGGTCGACCACGGAGGCGGATGGAAGCCACTGCATCGATTGATCGCAACCTCAGCCACGTACCGACAATCCAGCTATCCGGCTCAGCGCTCCCAAGGCCATGCGCTGGACCCAAGCAATCGGTGGCTGTGGCGCCATGCGATGACGCGGATGGATGCTGAGCAGATTCGCGATTCGATCTTGCTCGTGACCGGAACGCTGGACCAACGCTCAGGGGGCCCATCCGACCCGAAGGATTCCAATCGACGATCGATTTACCAGCGCGCCATGCGCAATGCGCTTCATCCCATGCTGTCGGTGTTCGATGCGCCCGATGGCAGCTCCAGTGTCGGTAAACGCAATGTGACGACGACCCCGCTGCAGTCCCTCTACATCACCAACGCCGCATGGCCGATGCAAAAGGCCGCAGCGCTCGTGGAGAGACTGGCGCGAGAACACAACTTGCAACCCGCAGCTACCGACACCGACCAAACGGAGACAGGCGAACGCGACACCAGCGCCGAAGACCAAGTCATGATCCAAGCGCTCTATCAAGCCATCTTGCTCCGCGCACCCGAACCGCGTGAGCGCGAAGTGATCGCGGCGTTTCTGGAAGCCCCAACCAGCTCCGTTGCAAATGCACCGGCGGAGACCGCAGCGAAAGAAGCTGCACCGAAAGAAACTGCACCGAGCGACGCGTTGTCGCGGTGGGTCGATGTTTGCCATGCGCTCCTATGTTCCAACGAGTTTCTGTATGTGGAGTAGCCATCAACGCCCGCCGCGAGGCAGTGGATACCTCAATCGACGGCATATGCTCGAAAAGGCCGGGGCCGGTTTCGGCGCGATCGCGCTGCAAGCCATGCTCGCGAGCCAGTTCGGATCCCGCGCAGACGAACCTCGCAGCCAGACCGCGAACGGCGGCCAGCATCACCCAGCAACGGCCAAGAGCGTCATCTTCCTATTCATGGAAGGGGGCCCGAGCCACATCGATCTGTTCGATCCCAAGCCGAAACTGAAGGAACTGGCGGGACAGCCTCTCCCCTCGAGCTTCAAACCGATCATCACCCCCATGGGTGAGTACAACGCGCCGTTGATGCCTAGCAAGCGCACTTGGAAGCAATATGGCGAAAGCGGATTGTGGGTTTCCGATTGGCTGCCGCACACGGCGCAGCACGTCGACGATCTGGCGATCCTGCGCGGCTGTTGGGGCAATGGGCTGAATCATTCGAATGGCGTGTGCCAGATGAACTCGGGCTCGATCCTCGGCGGTCGCCCTAGCTTGGGTTCCTGGGTCACGTATGGATTGGGCAGCGAGAACGAATCGTTGCCGGGATTTGTCGTCATCGAAGACGATGATGGCAAGGTCATCAACGGCCCTCGCAACTGGAGCTCCGGCTTCATGCCAGCGACCTATCAAGGAACGGCGCTGCATGGTCAAGGCGCTCCCATCAGCCATTTGGAAACGCCCAAAGACGTCTCTCCCGAGCGACATGCCGCCAAACTCAAACTCCTCGATTCCATCAACCGCATCCATCAATCGACCCGTTCGATCGATAGCGAGCTCGACGCGCGCATCCGCGCTTTCGAATTGGGATACAAGATGCAATCGTCGGCCCCCGAAGCCATCGACCTAGCGCAGGAATCCCATTCCACGTTGCAACTGTATGGCATCGATGAGAAAGCCACCGCTACCTTTGGACGCAATTGCTTGCTGGCCCGCCGACTGGTGGAACGCGGGGTGCGGTTCGTTCAGCTTTATCATGGCTCGGGCAGCCGTTGGGATGCACACTCCGGCATCGAAAAGAATCACGACACGCTGTGCCGCAGCTCGGACCGTCCGATTGCCGGATTGTTGACCGATCTGAAGCAGCGAGGATTGCTCGACTCGACCTTGGTCATCTGGGGCGGCGAGTTTGGACGCACCCCGATGAGCGAAAAAGGAGATGGACGCGATCACAACGCTTATGGCTTCACGATGTGGATGGCCGGCGGAGGCGTTCGAGGCGGGCAAACCATCGGAGCGACCGATGAAATCGGGTTGCATGCGATCGAAGATCGACTGCATGTGCACGATTTGCATGCCACCATTTTGCATCTGCTCGGGATCGACCATTGGAAGCTGGTCTATCCCCATCAAGGCCGCCCCGAGCGAGCCACGCAGAACGAAGGCAAGGTCTGCATGAAGGTCCTCGCCTGACCGCGCGGGATGCGTTTGTTGCCATGCCTTGAACGCCTGTCAACGCCGACAATCCAGGCAAGCTCAGAAAGCATGTCAAGCAGCGCGGCTTGGTGAGATATTGCTCACGCTCTACGCCTCGGTGTCCGATAACGGTACGACGGAGGGGTACCGTCCCATGAGCCAAATCTATCAAGAATTGCTAGCGATTCGATCGCGATCGTTCCTGGGCGTCGCCATGCTCTTGGTCGGTACCAGCCCTGCTTGGTGCCAGTCGTTAAGCGATGAGATATCTCCGATTGGTCCCGGCTCTGTGACCGGTGCACCGACGGGTTCGGTTATCCCAGCAATCGAACCTGCGCTTCCGATCTTCACATCGACCGCAGCTCTGCTTGAGGAAACCCTCGAGCCTTGGATTCCAGAGATTGCCGACTCGGTGGCGCAAGAGCCAACCTTAGAGACGATTGCAACGAAAGATGCGCCCGCCAAGAGCGAAGCAGCCTCGATTGCATCCGACGGGATTCCGCCCCAGGGAACAAAGCGTTCGAACAATCCATTCCTGGATGCGCGCAGCGCGAAACTTCCAAAACTCCCTTCGTTGGCGGAGATGACCGGTCCGAACACCGTCGACGCCAATTGGCTCAAGAAGTCCGAAGTCTTTTCGTCGTATACCAAGGACTCCCAGTTTGGGCCGCCGCTCGAAGGCATGCGGGCTGCCGATCTGGCTGCAGGTTCGATGTCGCAATCGACCGATCCGTCCCTGTTGGAAGATGGCAACGCTTGCTTGCCCGCCACGCAAGGCATCATCTTCACCTGGGCCGCACCAAACTTCTACACGCGGCCGTTGTACTTTGAACAAGTCAACTTCGAACGCTACGACACCAAGGTTTACCCTTGGGCTAGACCTGTCGTTTCCTACGCAGCGTTCCTCGGAACCATTCCGATCTTGCCCTACAAGATGGGCGGAGCCCGAGTCCACGAAAAGGTCTACACGCTCGGGCATTGGCGACCCGGCGACCCAACGCCCCATCAAATCCATTGGGGGCCAAAGACTTGGCGAGGTGCTGTGTATCAAGGTGCTGCCACCACCGGTCTGATTTTCTTCTTGCCGTAAAGTCTTTGGCGGTCGCGAGCATTTTCGAATTGCTTATGTAGAATCGTGGGGACACACGCACATTTCCTGAATGTGCCCCCTCGATTCCGGATGCGGGGCTCACTCGAACGGCAATCTACGAGGAACGCCCATGCGATCCATGCATTTGGTCCGCTTGCTACTAGCATCTCTGGCACTAGCCTCCGCAAGCCCGCTGACGACGACCGCCCAAGACAAAAGCAAATCCGCAGCAGCCGCTCCGGCTTCGGCGAAACAAGCAGCCGAGGTGCTGCGATTGGATGAATTGCCATTGCTCGAGGGAGCAGGCGATCCCAATGTTCGGCTGATCACGTCGTTGGCATATCCGGTCAAGCAGCCGGTGAAGAAGTGCTATGCCAATGTACAAAAGCAACTCGTCGAGCGCGGATGGACCGAGTTGGCCGATTCCTCGGTGACCGACGACTATGCGTCCGGCACCTTTCGCAAGAAAGGCTTCCACGTTTCGTTGTCGATCATGCCCTCGGATCCGTCCAACCCAGGCAAGGAAGCGTTGGTTCGATTGCAACAACACGGCAATGTGGAACTGGGCAAGTTGCCTACGGGCACCGGCGCAAAACCGATCTATGTCGGGCCCCTGAGCGCCATCTACAGCAGCGACGAGTCCCCCAAGAAACTCATCGAGGCCATTCGCGAGCAATTGCTGAGTGCAGGGTGGGAGCCCTACGGCGGCACCTCTGAGATCTCGGAGTATCGCCAACACGGCGTGATCCTTAACTGCATGGTGATGGATGCCCCTCCTCCGTCCAAAGGGGCCAACATCCAGTACTCCGCACGGATGGTCGACGTCGAGATCCCAGCGCCGTCGGATGCCAGCGAAGTGCGGTTCGCCGACGAGATTCGCCAGTTGAACTTCGATTCGCCCCTGGATGCCGCTGCGTTGGCCGACTTCTATCGCGAACGTCTGGCTCCATCGGGTTGGCAACCCACCACCGAAAACTGGGTAGAGGACGCCGGCACCAAGACACTGATCTTCAGCACGAAGGCCGGCGATGTACTGCAAGTCCAGCTCAACAACGTCGCTGGCAACAGTCGCGTCACGATCCGCCATCAGTCTGCAGCCGAAGTCGCCGCCGAGACCAAGCGATTCCAAGCGGCCGCAGACAGAGCCAAAATGAAAAAGGAAAACGCTCCGAGTCCAGAAAAGATCCGGCTCACCGCTCCCGAAGGGGCAAAGCAACTCGCCAAATCGGCGAACTCCATCCAATGGCAAGTCGACAGCGGCAAAGCGATGAAACACGTGCGAACCATGCGCACCGCGTTGATCGATGCCGGTTGGAAAGAAACCTCGGCCAGCCTCGATGCCTTGGCCGGGGTCGTTCTGCTGGAACGCATGGAGTTGAAGCTGACGATCGATTACACCGATACCGGCGTGCTGCCCGCCGAGATCTCCGTTCGCGCCAGCCAATGCGAACTCGAATAACCTCGCTGGTTGAGAACCCGAAGGGAATTACGTCAGACCCAGGAAATGCGATGCGATCACCATCCAAAGCGGGATGGTGATCAATCCGAGCAAGCTCGTTCCGACGACCACGGTCCACGCCGTTTCGACGTCTTGGTTGTACAAACGCGTCATCACGATTGGAAAGGTGGCTGCAGGCATTGCAGCTTGCAGCATCAGCACTTCCTTGAGAGACGTTTGTTGGGTGGTCCAATGCGCGGCGGCCAATAGTCCCAGAGGCAACACCAGGACGCGAATCACAATCGCGAGCGTCAATGGACGCCACGCCTTCGACCATTGCCATGCGCCAGCGTAGTCGTAGATGATGGCACCGCTGAGCACCAACGCCATCGGGACGGAACAGCGACCGAGTTGTTCACACATTTGCAGGGCAGGTGGGGGAATCCATTGTTCTAGTCCCATCTGACGAACAAAGAGCGCGCATGCCACTGCCAACAAGGGCGGACTGAAGACGATGCGCCTCCACGAGTGTCGAATGCTCGTGCCCGAAATGATGTACAACCCGACGCTCCACAAGGCGATATCCACGCCCACATTGTGGATCATCAACGTCACCACGCAGGCGGGAAAGAAGGTTTCCGCCAACGGCAACGGCAGATAGCCATAATTGTCGATCCCAGCGCACAACGAAAAGGTTCGGCGTTGCGATTCGCTCTTCAATCCGAACCAACGTCCGAGAAGGGTTGCGGAAAACGACGCTACCACAAACCCGATGGTCGTCCCAAAGAAACCGTAGAGGACCGGAATCCACGCGTCCGCATGCATCGAGAGATTGCGATCGGACATGATGCGGTGGAAGAACAAGGCTGGCATCAGCACGCTTGCAGTGAAGCTTGCCAGCGACCGGTCCACCTCACTTGTGAACCACTTCACATGGCGGGCAACTCCACCCATAGCCATCACCAGGAATACCCCGGTGACGGTCGAAGCGATATGGAGCCATTGCTGTTGCATCGATCGTTGCTATTCCTTGCTACCGGTGAAAACACTTCCAGACGTAAGCCGGTTTAGCAGGGTGCGCTCATCTCGCATCACCACGACGTGATCCCCGGGACGAAGCGAGTAATTCATTTCTTCCATGATTCGCTTGCCGTTGTCATCGAAATCGACATCCAAGCGCACCGGTGGTCGGTTGCCATTCGCTCGCAAAATCTTGATTTGGATTCGTCCGAGCTTCTTGGTCAATTGCGCGTCTCGAACCAAGTCCGCAACGAACATCGGTTGGCCGGCTGGCAACGGAACGCGTTCCACGGAACGCTTGCCATCGTTGACTTCCAAAATCACGCTAGGCGATGCCTCGTCAGGTGTGCCGGCACGCTGAACCCCATTGTTCCCGATCGAATAGCCTTGGACTTTCAAGCCGCGGGTGTCCAAATTGTCCACCGAACTTTTGGAACGCATCATCACGGTCGAGCAACCTGTCATTGCAATGGACATCCATGCAATAAGGGCAACCGGTAGCCAACGCCCCGACAGAATCCTTTCTGCGGTGGCGACTGCGTGCGAATCGTGGTTTGGCAAAATTCTGGTGGTCATCGATTCGTTTTCCATATTCGATGTTCGAAACAAGCCGTCTCCGTCCAGCTCCCTGGGGATGGTTTCGGATCCCGTGGTCCGCGCACTTGATGGAATATTCTGTTTCTTCGTCAAAGTTTATCCAACCATCAGAATTCGCGGTCCCCAGACCACCCAGTTTCGCCATTTTCCATCCGATTCCAGATGGCTGCAGCAGCGCGGGCATCCCTCGCCAAGCGATTCGCCTTGACGTGTGCGCGGCGTTTGGACTACTCCCATGCATGGCTTGAGCAATTCCGGAAAAATTTCGCGAAATTCCCTGGATGATTCGCTTCACGATCCCCAACTCGTTCCTCCCCCCGCATCGAGCGTTCCTCATGGGAATCGCTTTGATTTGCGGTATTGGATTCTCGGGATGCCGCCAACGCGCGTTCACGGAACTCTACGCCGAGAGCTTGGCCCGCGAGATTCGCGAAGTCGAAGATCTGGTGTACGAGTTTGACGCAGAGAACCGGGCCATGGAGTACGAAATCCATGATTTGCGTCGCACCAACGCGCAACTCAAGGCTCGACTCGAAGAACTGCAATCGGAGCGTGCTCGCCTCGGGACTGCAGGACCCAACGCTTCGGGTCCAGTTTTGGAACGCAAGCCACGGACCGACGATGCCTCACCCAACGAATCGAAACGCAATCCATCGACCAAGCAGAACAAGGGTGCAGCCGGTCCCGAAGGAAACGTTCCGTCTTCGCTATTGAAGACGCCTCCTCCGCTCACGTTGCCAGCGGTGAACGATTCCGATCCGACATCCATGCCGGAGATCGTTGTCCCCAAGAAAGGTCCACCTCCGCTTTCCTCCAATGGCCTCGGCGATGGAACAAACACACCTCGGCCGAAAAACAGCGCTGAACCAATTGTTGCACCGAAGTCGGACGAGGCAGCCACTCCGCAGGACAAAAACTTGCCTAAGTCGGTCCCGAGCGAGGAGCGCGAACGGGACAAACAGATCCCGGACGCATCCACCCTCGAATTGCCCAAGATCGAAATTCCGAAACTCGGAAATCCAGCGGCTCCCATAAACCCCAACGGGCCCAGCGCGAGCTTGCCCCAAGCCCCTGCATCGGAACTGTTGCCGCCGGGCGATAAGAAGTCGCTCCCCGTCAAGGAACCGCTGCTCAAGCCGGCTCCGAAGGGACTGCCCGACGAAGTGTCCGATGCCGTGCTGCGCGAGCGCAAGATCTACACGCCGGATCGCGACCAAGTCCTGCAAGCGTCCAGCCAATCGATCGCCTCCTCTTCCACCTCAGAACCCTCGGCGCCGCCAGCTACGAAAGCGGTTTACGTCACCAAGATCGATCCGAGGATTCGAGAGATCGAATTCCATCCCACCTTGACCCGAGGCCACAACTTTGACGGCAAGCGGGGTGACGATGGCTTGTATCTGGTACTGCTCCCTCGCAACTCCCAGCATCAGTTCGTTCCCGGAAACGGCACGCTCACCGTCGTCGCCGAGGAGACGCAATCGGACGGAACCACGAACCGTATCGGTCGCTGGACAATCACTCCAGAGCAGTGGCGAGATGGACTCGAACCGATCGGTGAAGCCCAAGGCTTCCATGTCAAACTGCCGTGGCAAGAACGCATTCCCAACACCTCCCAAGTCGATGTTTGGGTGCGATTCTCTCTCGAAGATGGCACCACAATGGTCAATCAACGACCGATCTCGGTACGCCAAGCCAGTCCTGGCACATCGACTTGGACCCCGCGCTAATCCGCCGGGCAATCCAGGCAACTCAAGCGGCGAGGTTGGAGTTGTCGACCAGCTCCGATTTGATCGGCTTGGCCCGCCGCTTCCATGGCCGGACCACTTCGAGGGCCACCAAGTAATCGAGGTTGGGACGGAACACCGTCAAGATCGCGAGCGGCAAGAACCAAGACATGTACAAACCGCCGCCGAAGCCATGCCAGAATTGCGTGGCGGCCATCAAGGCGGCCGTGCAACTCATCAACGTGGCCAGATTCTTTTGCGCGGGCCATACCACAAACGACATGCTGAGCAAAACAAACAGCACGATGATCGGAATGCGAATGAAGGGATGCCAACCCAATCCCCAAACGCCATCCATGTCCGTCATCGCCACCGGCTTGATCCCAAACATGTATCCCAAATGGATCGCCAAATCGGTGGGCTGAAGCACCGCCATCGCGATGATCAAAGCCACCAACGCGGTGACGAAACCCGTCGCAAACCTGCGAATGCCACGGGGCCAATAAAAGCTGCACCACAGCGGCAACAGGGAGAACGGGTAATACGTCACCCCCGCCGCGCATCCCAAAAACAGGCCGGCGATCAAGGGTTGTCGGTACATGAGCAAAGCCAACAGCAGCAAAGCTCCTGGCACCACATGATCCACGCGTCCCATCGTAAACGCCGTATAGGGCAATAGCAGGTACAGCGTGGCAGCACCAACGCCCGTATTGAAACTGCCAAAGTGCCAATAGCCGATCCCGACGATGCAACAGATCAACGCGAGGTTGGAGGCGATCGTCAAAATCCTGGCCGTCATGTCCAACCGAGCATCTCGAACCGAATTCGGAACCTCGACTTTCGCGGGTTCCGGTTTCCCATCCACGATCTCGAAGTGATCGGTGGGGATTTTCGGCAGTGCGCTCAAGAGCACATAACCGGGACCAAGATCGGGGCCCTGCTGGCGATGTTCCTCGCGCGTGCTGGTCGCAACATTCACTAGCAAGAACACCAACAACGAAGTCCCGATGAACAGCATGCCGCCACTGTTGAGGTTGGGTTCGAGCAACGGCCGGCGAACGATGGCCGTATCGAGCAACATCCGGGCCGCGAGCAACCCGGCGCAAATCAACAGGTTCAGAAACCCCCAATACAGGAGCGAACGGCCTGCGTGGATCGGAGCCGCGCTGACGAGCACCGGACTCGCGTTGGTGGCCTCGGGTCGGGGCGGTTCCGATTCGGACCCATCGGACTGGCCGACAGTGCTTCGCTCGTCTTGCGATGGGACCGTCTCGCTGGCCGGTTGCGAAACGCCGGGCGCACTTGCGTTTTGGGAGTCGCCCGGATGGGCCTCGCCTTCGCGGGCCGTGTCGTCTTTGGCCGTGTCGTCTCTGGCCGTGTCGCCCCTTGCTGCGTCGTCTCTGTCTGCGTCATCGGCGGATGCGGTGGGCGCAATCCCCGAGGCCATGGCCGTTTCCACAATCGTGGCCCGTCGCCCTTCGTAGACCATCATAAATCCCGGCACGAAAGCCAAGATCAAGAGGATGTCCAAGTTTCGCATCGACCAGAAGCGATGGAATACAAAAAACAGCCCGATCACCGCAAAGATCGACAACACCACCCAGGTGGTGGGCTCGGGTCGAATGTATCCGATGAGAATGGGACTCATGCCGATGGGAACGATCCAGCGTGCCGTCTTCAAAAACACCCGCAAACCAATTGGCGCGGTCGTAACATTACCAGTGATGATTTTAACAAGTCGCCCGCCGAAACGGAGTGGAGAACGGCCGGAAAGATGACCTTCCCAAAGATTCTCTGAAAATCGTGCCGTTTGGATGGGGCATGCCAGAAAGGGGACCGTCCATCTCCGGATGCGTCCGTCCATCTCCGGATGCGCAGGGTCGAATCAGGTCGATTTTTCTGCAAAACGGTTCTCTGCGGTCGTTGTTCGCATGGGCCAGAACGACGCATCGACGCTCCGACCGATGCGCCGTATCCTAGGAAGCCCACGCTCAACCAAAGACCAATGGGCCGGTCGACGCATACGTGCGCGTCCGACTCCTTGCCAAACCATCCTTACCTACTTGCGATCTGAACACCATGAAAGCCCTCGTCAAACACCATCGCGGTGTGGGTCTGCGCCTCGAAGACGTCCCGTTTCCCCAGATCGGAATCAATGATTGCTTGATCCGCGTCGAGAAAACCGGCATCTGCGGAACCGACTTGCACATCTACAACTGGGACGCCTGGGCCCAAAAGACCATTCCGGTGCCGATGGTGGTCGGGCACGAGTTCGTCGGTGAGATCGTCGAAGTCGGATCCAATGTGAAGGATTTCTTCCCCGGCGAAATCGTCTCCGGGGAAGGGCACGTCGTGTGCGGGCGCTGTCGCAATTGCCTCGCCGGTCGCCGGCACTTGTGCAAAGACACCCAAGGCATCGGCGTCAATCGCACCGGCGCCTTCGCGGAGTACATCGCACTGCCGATGACCAATGTTTGGCACCATCACGACGGGATCCAGCGCGACATCGCTTCCATCTTTGATCCGCTGGGCAATGCCGTGCACACCGCCTTGAGCTTCGATCTGCTCGGCGAAGACGTCTTGATCACCGGCGCAGGTCCGATCGGGTTGATGGCGACCGCGGTTGTCCGTCACGCAGGCGCTCGCAACGTGGTCGTATCGGATTTGAACCCTTACCGATTGGAATTGGCTCGCAAGATGGGTGCGACACGAGCGGTCGACCCACGAGAAACGTCCCTCAAGGACGTCCAGGATTCCCTCAGCATGCGCGAAGGATTCGATGTTGGCCTCGAAATGTCGGGTTCTCCAACCGCCCTGCGGAGCATGATCGACTCGATGTGCCACGGTGGAAAGATCGCCATGCTCGGCATTCCGTCGGAGCCGATCGCCATCGATTGGAACACGGTCGTATTCAACATGTTGACCATCAAAGGCATCTACGGTCGCGAGATGTATGAGACCTGGTACAAGATGACGGTGCTGCTCGAAAGCGGGCTCGATATCTCCCCGGTGATCACCCATCGCTTCCATTACACCGACTTTGAAAAAGGCTTTGCCGCGATGCAGCAAGGCGAATCGGGCAAAGTTATACTCAACTGGCGGTGAACGCCTGACTGCACCGACTTCCTCCCCTTGGTCCCTCCTCCCCATCCTGCCTGAGGCAGAGGCGTCGTGTTGTCATGCGTCTTCTTTCTCGCGGACGAATTCCCTCTACGTGGCCGCGAGCTCTGCAAGCAGGCTCGCATCGACACACTACCCGTGATCCATTGACGCGATGGTTCTTCGCCATCTTCGTCGCATCGGTTTGTTTTGCCCTAGCGCCCATACACACAGAGGCCAATGGGGACGATCGCGAAGTCTTCTTTGAGACCAAGATTCGGCCGATCCTCGAACGTGCGTGCATCGAGTGTCACCGGGGCGACGATGCCCAAGGGGGATTGCGATGGACCGATCGCTCCGGATGGGAAGCCGCCGGGGTGATCGAGCCTGGCCGCCCGGAAGCCAGTTCCTTGATCGATGCGGTGCGATCGACCGATCCGGCAACGCGAATGCCCCCTCCCGATTCCGGAAAGTCGCTGTCCGCAACCGACATCGCGGCCCTAGAACGCTGGATCCGGGAAGGCGCCTTCGATCCGCGCACGTTCGATCCCTCGCCGTCCAATAGCACCGGGCCCAAGAAGCGCAATCGACGCTTCGAGATCACCCCCGAAGATGAATCCTACTGGGCCTTTCAACCCATCGTTGCACCGGAGTTCAGCCCTGACGAGCAATCCCTCACCGCATCGGAGAAACTCGATGTGCTCGTGCGGCGTGGATTGCGCGATGTTCCCGGATTGGATCTGGCTCCCCTGGCCAGCCCCCGCGAGCTAGCGCGCCGCGCGTCGTTCGATCTCTGGGGATTGCCCCCCGATCCCTCGGCGATCGAACGCTTGGAAAACGACCCGAGCCTCGGCCCATGGCAAACGTGGATCGATGAGTTGCTCGCTTCGCACCATTTCGGCGAACGCTGGGGGCGGCATTGGTTGGATTGGGTTCGCTTCGCCGAGACCAATGGCTACGAACGGGACGGTCTCAAGCCGCATGCGTGGCGATACCGAGACTACGTCATCGATTCGATCGCCAAAGACAAACCCTACGACGCATTCATCTTGGAACAACTCGCCGGAGATGAGTGGGCCGAGGAGAACGGGTGGTCGCCGACCCATGAGCCCGAACGCTGGCGAGAAGCCATCATCGCCACGGGATTCTATCGACTGCACGTCTGGGACGATGAGCCAGATGACTCCCAAGCCGCCACCTTCGATGACGCCGATGACGTCATGGTCTCCATCGGAGCAGCATTCCTCGGAGTGACCGTCGGCTGCGCACGATGCCACGACCACAAGTTCGATCCGATCAGTCAGCGCGACTACTATTCGATGCTGTCCTTCCTCCGCGGCATCGATCCGTATGGACTGACCAAGAGCGGTGGAGGAGGGCGTGGCACGGGCCGCATCCAGCGCTTTCTGGTCTCCGAGGATGTCAGCGCGGCTTGGGAAGCCGAGCGTCAGCAAAAAATCGCCGAGGCGCAGCGGCGCCTCGAGCAAGCGACCGACCCGGCCGTCCGATTGCAGATCGACGGCGAAATCAAATCGCTCCGAGACAGCGTCCCACCTTTCGATGCGGCACTTGCGGTGGCCGACATCGGGCCGAGCATCGCTCCGACCTTCGTATTGCATCGCGGCGATGTGCATTCCCCGCGCGATCCCGTCGAACCGGATGTACCGGGCATCTTTAAGAAACAAATCGATGCACCCGAGTATCCCGGCCCGGGAAAGCACTCGAGCGGCCGGCGATTGCAGCTCGCCAAATGGATCGCCCATCCAAACCATCCTTTGACGGCCCGGGTGTTGGTCAATCGAATCTGGCAACGGTACTTTGGGGTCGGCATCGTCCCGACCCCCGACGATTTCGGTCGGACCGGCATGCCGCCATCCAATTTGCCGTTACTGGACTTTTTGGCGAGGGAGTTGATCGACTCGGGGTGGTCGATGCGGCATGTGCATCGCGTGATCCTTTCGAGCCACGCCTATCGCATGCGTTCGCAAACGAACGACCCGCAAGCCGAACTCGCCGATCCCGAAGTGCATCGCTTTTGGCGTCAGCGCGTGCGACGGCTCGATGCCGAAGCCATCCGAGACTCGATCCTTTGGATGTCGGGCTCGCTCGGTGAGAAACGCTCCGGCCCGAGCGTCTACCCAACACTCACTCCCGAAGTCCGCGATTCGGCCAACCCGGTCTCGTTGGCGCAGTGGGTCGATAGCCCCCCTGGCGACCAGAACTGCCGCAGCGTGTACTTGATCGTCAAACGATCGCTCAAGGTCCCTTTCCTCGAAACCCTCGACTTCGCCAATAGCACCTCTCCGGTCGGCGTCCGCTCGGTCACGACCACCGCGCCGCAAGCGCTGCTGCTGCTCAATGACCCATGGTTGCACGCGCAGGCATCGAAGTTGCTCGAGCGAGCCCTGCGAGAATCGCCAGCCACGGACGCTGCCTTGCTCGAACGGCTCTGGAGCATCGTCTACCAACGCCGCCCCTCGGAACTGGAACTCCAACACAGCTTGGACTTTTTGCAGTCGCAGTCGGCAACCGCGTTGGCAACCGCATCGTCCTCCGAAGAGAAAACGATCCACGGAATGTCGCGCCACGCGTGGCAAAGTCTGGTTCGCGCGCTGCTCAACAGCAATGAGGCGATCTATGTTGAATGAAGATCGAATCCACCTTCCCCATACGGCGAAGGGCTCTGGCGTGGAGGCGTCTCCACTGTCAGCTCGCCTGTCCCGCCGACAATTCTGGACCCAGTCGGGCGCCGGGTTTGGCAGCCTTGCCTTGCACGCCATGCTCTCGCAATCGCGTGCCCTGTCGGACGATCGCCGCAATCAAGATCATCCCATGGCCCCGCGGCCAGCCATGTTGCCGACCAAAGCCAAGTCGGTCATTTTCCTGTTCATGTTCGGAGGGCCCTCGCACGTCGATCTGTTCGACTACAAGCCGGTGTTGCAGGCTCGCGATGGACAGAGCATCGAGAATGAATTCCGGCGTGGCAGCAAGACGCAAGCGGTGCTGCAAGCCAGCCGACGGACCTTTGCGCAACACGGCCAATCGGGATTGTGGTGCAGCGATGCATTGCCCAACGTGGCCAAGCATATGGACAAGTTGGCGATGATCCATTCGCTGACCAGCGATTCCTTTGCGCATGGCAGCGCGCTGCTGCAGATCAATTGCGGTCGGATTTTGCAAGGCCATCCGTCCATCGGCTCCTGGGTGACCTACGGCCTCGGCTCCGAGAATCAAAACTTGCCCGGCTACGTGGTCATGCTCGATCCGCGCGGCGGCCCGACCAGCGGTTCTCCGAATTGGTCGAGCGGCTACATGCCTGCGGCGTATCAAGGCACCCTCATTCGGACCTCCAACCAACCTATCCTGAACTTGCAACCAGGCGCGGGCGTATCGCGCGACATGCAGCGCCGAGAGATCGATTTCCTCAATCAGCTCAATCGCGCGCACATCGAACACCAAACGGACACTTCGGAACTGGCGGCCCGCATCGCATCGTACGAGTTGGCATTTCAATTACAAATGGCTGCACCGGAGGCACTCGACCTGTCGCAGGAATCGGCGGCCACGCTCGAAATGTATGGGATCGATGAACCCAAACCCGACTGGCACCCGTTGGCGCTGGGCCCCAGCACGTTTGGCCGGCAGTGCTTGATCGCTCGGCGCATGGTCGAGCGCGGTGTCCGATTCATTCAAATCTATTCTGGGGGTGGCAACGCGGGTGGACAGAACACCTGGGATGGTCATCACGGAATCGAAGAGAACCTCAAGCTTCATTGTCCCGAAGTTGATCGCCCGATCGCTGCCTTGCTGGAAGACTTGGAACGCCGAGGGTTGCTCGAGTCGACCTTGATCGTTTGGGGAGGCGAGTTCGGCCGCATGCCGGTCTCAGAAACGTTCAATACCGGCGGCAAACCCGGCGGTCGCGATCACAACCCCAATGGCTTTACCTATTGGCTCGCCGGCGCAGGAGTGCGGGGAGGCACACGCTATGGAGCCACCGATGAGATCGGCGAGCGGGCCGTCGAGAATCCTCGGCATCTTCGAGATCTGCATGCCACCATCCTCACGCTGATGGGGCTCGATCACCGTCGCTTGACCTATTTCCATGGCGGCCTGGATGAGAAACTCACCGGCGTTCTCGAAGCCAATCCCATCGCGGAGGTGATGGCCTAGCCTTCGAGAGGATTGCGATTAAGGCTTGGCGGCGTTGGCTGGTTCCTTGACAGGGACCGGCAGCGGCAACAGGTTCTCGTTTCCATCTTTCCTCTGCATATTTGCAGCATCGTCGCTCGACTTGGGATCGATCGGTACCGAAGGATCGGCGGCGCCAGGCGGCAGATCGATGCTGAGCGACTGCTCTAGGGGATCCAGGCCGAGCGTGGCTTGCAGCGCGGCCAACGACATAAAGAACTCGCGCTCCGCATCCAGCAGTTTGATTTCGGCTTCCGTTGCTTTCACTTCTTGTTGGAGCAAAAACAGAAAGTCTTGGTTACCCGATGCGAAATCGCGGCGGAAGTATTCCAAGGTCTCCATGGTTTCGCGCAGCAACTGCGTAGAGCGATTCACCATGTCGCGAGCGATGTACAGATTGTTGCGAGCCATGCGCAGATCGACTTCGATCTTGTTCAACTGGAGCCACCGCTTTTGCTCAACTTGTTGCAACTTGGCCAGCGTCGCATCGACTTTACCGCGCGCTTTGCGGCGTTGGATAGGGACCCCACCTGTGAGTCCCGATTCGAGCATCAACTCCCCTTTGTCGTTGGCCTTGGAGGCAGGGTCACCGACGTCTTGCAGCGTCTGGATGTTGAAGTCGACAGTCGGGAGCAATTGGTTGCGAGCCAACTCCAAATCCCATCGCAGCTTTTGAAGATCGATATCGATCAAGGCAAGCTCCGGACGCCGTTCTTGTGCGGCGGCGAAGTCGACATCGAAATCGACCATGGGCACCTCCGGCAGTTTCGGAAAATCGCTCGGCAACCACTCCGGTGCGGCCAGCATCGGTTTGCCCGCTTCGTCGCGCAAGAAGATCGCGAGCTTGAATGCAGCATCGCGAAACTTCAATCGCGACTCATAGACTTTGAGTTGGCGTTCGGAGACGCTTTGCGCATTGATGGCTAGTTCTTGACGCGTGGAAAGCCCTCGTTCGAACAACGCTTGCAAGCCACGGTTGCGTTGTTCCGCCAAACGCAACAGTTGCTCTTGGGCTCGCAGCACATTGCCCGCCTCGACCCATTTCCAATACACGTACGCCGCATCCAAACTCGCTTCGAGGATGTTCTGGCGAATCTCTGGCTGCACCGCTTGCCGATCGAGGTTGGCTTGAAAGAGCTGCACACGAGCCGGATCGATGGCCCGGCCTTGTAGCAACGGCTGTAGCCAACCGACTCGAAACTCGCCCGCCTTGTCGGTTTCGCGTTCCTTATACCAAGGTTCGAATTCCCCGCGCCCGATACGATACCCGGCCAAGGCATAACCACCCCACCACAATTGGCGGGACAGAACCACACCATTGCGATAGTTGCGATAGTTACCGAGCGGATTGTTCAGGTTGTAGAAGTCGAGGTGCACGTCGTATGCGCCCAAAGCGGACGTGGTTTCACCCCCTGCAACACCGGCTTGCAAGCGTGCAATTTCGATTTGCGGATAGGCGCGATACGTTGAGGCCACGACATCCGATAGCAACAGCGCATCCCCCATGGCCGCTGCATCGTCGATCGGATTGGGCGTGACGTTTGGCGGGCTGCCATCTCTGGGAAGCCTTTCGGGAGGACGGGTGGATGGATCCGTCGGCCGAAGAGGTTCGCCATTGCCTGCGTTGGAACCGCGCAGCGGCAACTCCTGCAGCGGCGGAATCGTCATCAACTCTTTCTCGCGCTGAATGCGGCGCTCTCGAATCGTCGCTTCCAATTCGAGAAAACGTTTCTCGCCGTCGCGCAGTGGGTCGTCGGCTGAACCTGGTTGCTGCGCGTTGTTTTGAGCAGGAGGCTGTTCGCGCTTCAGCTTGGCGCCGAGCTCAGCACGGCTCGCCTTCAGCATTTGTTCGAGCTCATCCAAACTGCGACCGCCAACTTTGGGTGGCGTGGCCTCTTGGACGGTCGGGGGCTGTGGATCTTGTGCAAAGAGCGGCGTGCTCAGTAGCACGCTCGCCATCCAACCCATCGCCGTCATGCGCACCCACCGCACGCGGGAGCATGTTCGCCCTGGCTTGCGACGGCCGATCCGAATCTCCCGAGCTAGCGAGCCATCGACCTCGAGGCCCCCTTCACCTAGCGCTATTTCACTTTGGGGGGTTTGGGATCTTTGGACTTGGATTCGCCGGGTTCGGAATCGCTGATGGTGATTGGGAAACCGTTGATCTGACGCCATATCTCGTACCAAAGCGGAACCGTCTTCAGGATTACCCATCCGTTAGCTCGAACACCTTGTCGGAGATATCGACTATCCGGCCATTCATTCTGCGTCTTGAATGGGCTGGTTGCGACGGTTTCTCCGATTTTGCTGTTCGCATCATGGCGCATCGGCCCGACCATGATCTTGAAAACCCCCTTGCCGGAGTCCGTGGGATTGATGGCAATCACTTCGCCGGGGAAGGTCCCGACGGCAACGCTGGGCCAGCCTACGAACTGGACCGCAGGCCAGCCTTCGAATTGCAAGCGAACCGGATCACCAACGTGGATGAGAGGTGTGTCGATTCCGCGCACGGTGAGTTCCACCGCGAGGTCGTCGGTTTCCGGGACAACTTCGAAGAGCTTGTCCCCTTCCTTGACGCTGTGCGTTCCGGCTTGGCCGCGCAGTGCTTGGATCCGACCACGGCTCGGGCTGGGAACATCGAGCCGCTCGAACTCCCCTTGTTTGGTCAACGCCTCGTTGAGTTCTTTTTGGGCGGTGTTGACATCCGTCAGAGCCTTATCGACGTAGGACTGCGCTTGCATCACCTTTTGCTCGACGGAGCGGCGCTTGCCTTCGAGAGCCCGCTCTTTGGATTCCAAATCGTTATAGGCTTTCTTCGCGGACGCCATGGTCCCTTCGAGTTTTCCGAGCTCGCTGAGCTCTTTTTGTTCGAGGCCATAGTAGTCGACCTCCGAGATCAAGTCGCGCTGCAGCCCTTGATACCGTTCGCGTTCCAATTTGGCTTGATTGTACTTCGGCAGTTGTTCATCGACCTCGCGCATGGTCTTCTCCCATGCGTTCTTGTAAGCCGCAACATCCGCTTCCGCCCCCGCAATCTCTTGCTTGGCTTGTTCCTCCACCGATTTGACTTGTTGGACCATGTTGTCGTAGATGACCCGATAGGACTTCAGCTTTTCCTCTTGTGCCTTTGCGACTTCGGCATTCAGTCGCTGGGCATCTTCGGCGAAGGGCTTGAGCTTCATGATGATCTCCCCTGCTTCGACGATGGTCCCTTCGCGCAAGTCATCCTTGATCCAATCGATGATCCCTTTGGTGGGGCTTTCGACGGCTTGCAATCGCATTTGCGGCAGCCTCGCGATGACTTGCCCACTTCCGCCCGAGGTTTGCTGCCAGGGCAAGAAGATGGCTGCCACCAGCAGGATCACCAGCAACGCGAGCAAGGCCCGCGAGAGCCCGCGGGCCGCCCAACTGGAACGGACCAAGTGCATCGCAGGCAGTCGATCTCCGAGATGCTGCGTGGGGCGCAGTCGCACCAGCTTGCGCTTTTGCGTCGAATGCGGGCTGTCTGCATGCGTCGTACCGGGGTGGGTGGTGGTAGCCATAGTCAATCGTTCGCGGTTTGGAAGGAAGGTGTTCGGTTCAAGCGATCGCGACGCCATTTGGGTCGCGATCGACATCGGCGATGACAGCATCCGGCGATTAGCCGTGATGCGCATGCCCGTCGTGAGGATGCAAGTGAATGGTTTGGGAGCACGCGGCTTGCAACTCAGGATCATTGGTTACCAGCAGCAGCGTCCAAGGTTGCGCTGCATTGCTCAATGCCTCCCAAGTTCGCATTCGCATCGCCTGAGGCAATCGGTCGAGCGTCCCATCGATCAGCAGCAATCGCGGCTTTGCAACGATGGCTCGAGCAAGCATCAGCCTCGCCCCTTGCGTGTGGCTCAATGGATACCCACCGCTCTGCAGAGAAGTCTCCAGTCCTTTCGGCAGCGCGAGCACTTCATCCCAGAGATCGCACGTCTGCAAGGCTTCTCGTACGTCATCCGTCGGAATCGAGATGCGATTGAGGGTAACGTTCTCAAGCAGCGATCCGTGGAAGACCTCTAAGTCGGCGGCAAAGCCCACCATCGAACCGTCTTCGAATCGGTTGACATCGCGGGAATCGATCCCCGCCACTTCCGCCAAGCCCGAATTGGGAAATCGAATCCCCGCCAAGACTTGAAGCAGTGCGGTCTTGCCACATCGCCCTTCCCCGACCAGGGCAACGCGTTCCCCTGCCGCGATGGTATGCGACGGAATCGAGACGGGATGATGGCTATCGCCAACCGAGAGATCCTTGAATCGAACGTCGACCGGTCCGATTCCAGCATCCAGCGCGCGGGCCGGAGGGATGGTGGGCAGATCGATCAGGTGCCCAACTTTGTCCGTCGCAGCCATCAAGTCATAGTACGTTTCCAGCGATTTGCCGATTTTGGAAAACGCGCCGACCACCACCGCCACCACCGACACGCTAGCGACCAATTGGCCGATCGAAAGGCTTTCCGAAAGGACCAGCCAACCGCCGAGCGAAAGCAGCGCGGAGATGGACACGGCGTACAGCATCAACGCAAACAACGATTGTCGGATCAAGACCAAGAAGTGCTTGCGCCGAGCGGCTAGGTACTCCACGACCATACGATTAGACCGATCGATCGACAATTCGCTTCCGCCGTGGACTTGGAATGCATTCGGATTGCCGATGACGTCTTCCAACCAATGCGCGATTCGATACTTGATAAGCGACTCTTCGATGGCGGTTCGAACGGCCCCCCGCCCGAGCAGCATGATCAGGATGGTCATGCAAAGCAGAAGGATGATGTCAAAGGCGAGCAAGTACGGGCTATAGACAGCCAGCAACAACAAGCCGGTGATCGTTTGGATGGTAAGTGCCAGCACGTCGATCAGAAGCGACGCGGTGGCCTTTTGCATCGTCATGACATCGAAGAAACGATTGGCCATCTCAGGTCCATGAATGCCGTCCATGGCCGAGCGGTCCAGACGTGGAAGTCGCGCCGCGAGATCGCCGACAACGCGAACCATCATCCTTCGCTGCAAGATTTCCACGACGAACAACTGCAGCGCCTTGATCACACCCGATAAGGTCAGGATCGCGAATAGGAGGATCGCGATCCAGATCAGAGGTTGCACGACGCTGGCGAACCCGATCGTCGTCACCATCTGCTCGACCGCCAACGGGGTGGCCAGTTCGAGCACGCTGACGATCACGGTGAAGATGCTGATGGTCCAGATATCCCTCGCGTCGAGCTTGAGCAACCGCAACCAGCGACGCAAAGGAGGCAGGTGCTCGTGATCATGTCCGTGGCCATCGCCGTGACCATGATCATGACCGTTGTGGCCGTGGCCGCTGACTCGAGATAAATCATGTTGCGAGGTTTCGCTTGCCGAAGTGACCTTGTCACAAGCAAGCGATGGTTCGGCAACGAAGAACACCGGCGACTTCGCGGCATCGATGCACTGCCGAACTTGCCGCTGGGTCAACGCATCCGACTCCTTGCTGCCTGGGAGGAGCTTGGTCGTTTCGCAACGACCGCCCGAGATGTTCGAGAACACGTACGCTTGCCGCTGATCGCTATTCAACTGATCGACAATCGCGACAGGAAATCCGTCCATCAACAGTTGCCAGACGTCGCCGCTGGAAAGCTCCAGCGGGGCGACGCGAAGCCCGACGGCGGTTCCAGCTCGCATCATCAGGATCGACAGCCCTTCCATGGTCGTCTCATCCGCATCCAGGGTCGCATCCCGCACCGCTTGAAGGACGCGCGAATTCTCTTGGGGGATTTCGAGCTGAATGAGAAGCTCTGCCAGCACATTGCGGATCAAATCGTGCGTCGGATCGTGGTTTCGTGGGCTAGGGTCCGGCGTTGGCTGCAGCATCAGTAGAATGAATACCGGGTTGAAAAAAGGGTGTGGGGGACAACGTGGATACGCAAGGCGTGGGGCGATGGGTCAGCCGTTCAACCACCTGCTAGGCATTATCGTGGGGCATCAGGCTTTGCCCAGGTTTTTCACATGGCTTATTGTTAAATTTCGGAAATTTCATCTTCCTGGTCCAACGACATGGCGGACGAAATCGTTTTTTAGGGCGGTGGAATCCAAAAAAAGCCCAAAGTTGCCGGTGACAAATCGTCGCAAACCTCTACAATGGTGCCGAGATTGTGAAAGATTTCACAAAGTCACCCTTGCGATAGGAATCGACCGTGGCCTCGCAACTTCCGATCTTGATCTACTTGATTGCGGTGATCGGGTTCGCCGCCGTCTCCCTCATTCTCCCGCACGTCGTCGCCCCGAAGCGTCCGACCCGCGTCAAGGACATGCCCTACGAATCGGGGATGGATCCAGTGGGAGATGCTCGCAAACCGTTTGACATCAAGTTCTATTTGATCGCCATCCTGTTCTTGGTGTTCGACATCGAACTGCTGTTCCTCTATCCATGGGCCGTCTCCTTGTTGGCCCCTGACGGCGTGCCCGAAGCGTATCGCGCCGCCGGTTTTGGTGTGTTGATGGTCCTGCTCGTAACGTTGGCCTTGGCCTACGCGGTGGCATATCGCAAAGGAGTCTTCGATTGGCGACGCAAGTAAACAAACAGCTCGGCGACAACATTTTCCTAACGACCATCGATGCTGCTGCATCGTGGGCTCGGGCCAACAGCCTATGGCCGATGCCGTTTGCCACCGCATGCTGTGGCATCGAGTTGATGAGCACGGCGGCGAGCAAGCACGACTTGTCCCGCTTCGGTAGCGAAGTCATGCGCTTCTCACCTCGGCAATGCGACTTGATGATCGTCGCCGGCCGCGTGGTGATGAAGATGATCCCGGTGCTCCAACGCATCTGGTTGCAAATGCCCGAACCCAAGTGGTGCATCTCGATGGGTGCGTGCGCGTGCTCCGGCGGCGTGTTCGACACCTATGCCGTGGTGCAAGGTATCGATCGCTTCATCCCGGTCGACATCTATGTTCCCGGCTGTCCGCCTCGCCCCGAACAACTGATCCGGGCCATCATCGACTTGCAAGAAAAGATTCAAAAGACGGGCACCTACGACGCGCGTGAATTCCAATTGCGCATCTTGCCGGACGGTCCGTCGCGATTCGACGAAGACGAATTGATTCGCATCCGCGAACGCAACGGTTTGAAGCTTCAAGATCCCAAATACGATCCAACTCACTAACGCCATGACCGACTCGAACTCTGCAAAGCATGAAACCGCATCGGCGTCCGCCTCGGGCGTTCGCGCAGCGTTGGATTCCCGGCTCGAACCGAACTCTTTGAAGTGGTCGGAATTTCGATCGCAACAGCGAGTCGATGTCCCTGCCGCCAACATCGAATTGGTTCTCAAGACCTGCCGCAGCGCTGGCATGGACCAACTGGTCGATTTGACCGTGGTCGATCTGCTTGAGTACCCCGGGGCAAGCGACCGATTTCAAATCGTCTACTTGTTGCTAAACACCGAGAGCGGCGAGCGGCTTACCGTTCGCACGTACTTGAACGAGCCCGACTTGACGATCCCGTCGGCCGTGCCCATTTGGTTCGGCGCGGATTGGTTGGAGCGCGAAGCATACGACATGTATGGGATCGTGTTCTCCGGGCATCCCAACTTCAAGCGATTGTTGCTCCCCGCCGAGTTTGAGTCCTTTCCATTGCGCAAGGACTACCCGGTCAAAGGCCGCGGCGAACGCCACAATTTCCCGATCATCACCCGTGCCGAGAGCTAGGCTTCCTTTCACAAAGGGCGATTTCGCATGCCACTGGAATTGATTGAGCGTCCCGACCTCGATGGAAACCATCGCGAAGGACTTTGGACGCTGAACTTCGGTCCGCAGCACCCTGCCACGCACACGACGCTGCGCTTGGTGCTGCAACTCGATGGCGAGATGGTGATCGATGCCGAACCGGACATCGGTTTCTTGCACAGCGGTTTTGAAAAGCTGGCCGAGGTCCTGGACTACAACCAGTACGTCACCATCGTCGACCGCATGAACTACATCTCGCCGCTAGCCAACGAAATCTCGTGGCACCATGCGGTAGAAGGCCTTCTGGGGATCGAGCTGACACCTCGCTGCAAATACATCCGCACGATCTTTGCAGAATTGATGCGGATCCATGACCACTTGCTATGCACCGGAACGTGCGTGCTCGATTTGGGTGGCGCCACGGCCTTCATGTATGCGTTCAACGAACGCGAAAAGATCTACGAGATCTGCGAACGCGCCAGCGGCCAGCGGTTCCATACGTCGTACACCCGCGTCGGCGGATTGCTCTACGACGTCACCGACGATTGGATCGCGATGGTTCGCGATTTTTGCAAGACGTTCCCCAAGGCCTACCGCGACTTCGCTGGGCTCGTGATGAAGAATCGCATCTTTGTCGAGCGCACGCGCGGTGTCGGAGTGCTGAGCAAAGAGGATGCGATCGCCGGCGGCGCCACCGGACCTGTAGCTCGCGCCAGCGGCGTGGTGCGCGATCTGCGTCGCGACGAACCGTACTTGGCCTACAACGATTTGGACTTTGACGTGTGCGCTGCCCAAGCGGGCGACTGCTACGCGCGGTTCCAAGTCCGCATGATGGAGATGCTCGAGAGCCTCAAGATCATCGAACAAGCGATCGAGAATTTGCCAGCAGGACCCATCTTCGCCCCCGGCACCGGCAAAGAAGGGATCCCGGACAAGACCGAGGTCTACCGCAGCATCGAAGGCTTGATCCATCACTTCGAAAACATCATGCCGAACCGTCAGATGCCCAGTCCCAAAGAAAGCTTTTACGGCGCGACCGAATCGCCTAACGGCGAACTGGGATACTACATCGTTTCCGACGGGGAGTTCCGGGCGTATCGCGCTCGCACCAGGCCACCTTCCTTGCTGCACTTCTCGCTCTTTAGTCGCATGATTCGCGGATGCATGCTGAGCGATGTCGTCGCCGTCTTGGGAAGTATCAACATCATTGCAGCGGAGTTGGACCGATGAGCGAACTGAGCGAAAACGCCAAACGAACAATCGAAGAACACCTGCCGCGTTATCCCAACAAACAAGCGGTGACGTTGCCGGCATTGCATGTCGTCCAACAAGAATCCGGATGCGTCAGCCGCAAATCGATCCAACAGATCGCGGACCTGCTAGAGCTTTCCCCAGCGCAGATCCATGACACGATGAGCTTCTACGGTTTCTTTCGAACCGAAGAAGATCCGTTGGGCAAAAAGCGGATTTGGGTTTGCCGCTCGTTGCCGTGCATGCTGCGCGGCGGAGAAGAACTGCTGGCGGAACTGTGCGCTCGCTGGGGGATCTCCCCAGGTGAAACCACACCCGATGGCAAAGTAACGCTTGAGTTGGCGGAATGCTTGGGCGCCTGCGACGGTGCTCCCTGCATCCTGGTCGATGACGAACTGCAATTGCGCGTCACGGCCGACGATGTAGAAAAGATCGCCGATCATCCCCAAAAGAACGTGAGGTAGAGTGTGAGCCAAGAGTTCCAGCCTGTTCTCCTCGGTCGCGTCGGTCGACCCAACAGCCAATCGCTCGAAAGCTATCGCGCCGACGGTGGTTACACGGCGCTGACCAAAGCGCTGTCGATGTCCAACACCGAAGTCATCGAGGCGGTCAAAGCCTCGGGGCTCCGCGGCCGCGGCGGTGCAGGCTTCCCGACCGGCCTCAAGTGGACGTTCCTGCCGAAAGATGTCCAAGGCCCCATTTACTTGTGCATCAACGGCGACGAAAGCGAGCCGGGAACGTTCAACAACCGCGTGTTGATCGAAGAAGATCCCCATCAAGTCCTCGAAGGCATCGTCATCAGCAGCTTTGCAACGCGGGCCACGACGGCCTACTTCTACTTACGGTACGAATACGGTCGCTGCTATCGAACCTTGAAGACAGCCATCGATGAGATGTACGCCAACGGATTGTTGGGCAAGAACATCCTGGGATCCGGCTACGACTTGGACATCTACCTGCACCGGGGCGCATGCGCTTACATCTGCGGCGAAGAAACAGGGCTCATCGAAAGCTTGGAAGGCAAGCGGGCTTGGCCTCGCATCAAGCCTCCGTTCCCTGCGATCGAAGGTGCATTCCGACGTCCCACGGTGGTCAACAACGTCGAGACCATGGCCTGCATCCCGCACATCCTCAAGCACGGTGCAGAGTGGTTCCAGTCCATGGGAGTTCCCAAGGATCCGAATAACCCTCGCGATGCCGGCTCGTACGGCCCCAAACTTTACTGCATCAGCGGCCACGTCAATCGACCCGGTTTGGTCGAGTTGCCGATGGGGATCACCGCCCGCGAACTGATCGATCGCCACGGTGGTGGAGTATGGAAAGGCCGCAAAGCCAAAGCCGTCATCCCCGGCGGATTGAGCATGGGCTTCATGACCGAAGCCGAACTCGATACTCCTCTCGATTTCAACGGCCCCGGACGGGTCGGATGCTTGGGACTGGGAACGGCAGCCGTCGTCGTGATCGATGACCACACCAGCATGGTCGACGTTTTGTACAACGCATGCCGATTCTTTGCTCACGAATCATGCGGTCAATGCACGCCTTGTCGCGAAGGCACCGCATGGTCGACCAAGATCCTCGAACGGATCCGGGCCGGTCACGGCAAATTGAGCGATATCGATTTGCTGCTCGAGATCTCCGCATCCATCGGCACGATCCCAGGCACGACCATCTGCGGTCTGGCCGACGGAGCTGCGTGGCCGATCAAGACCGCGATCAACAAGTATCGCGCCGAGTTCGAAGAGTACATCAAGAGTGGACGCCGCAGCGAGAGCCCCGTTCTCGCCGGTGCGCACTGATCCGGATCGATCCCTCCGATCCCCGCCAGCATCCCCAAACCCTCAACCTTTTGGAAACTCAACCGTGGTCAAGGTCAAGGTCAACGATATCGAGGTCGATGCCGATCCCAAGGACAATTGCATCCTCGCCGCTCGAAAAGCAGGGGTCGAGATCCCGCACTACTGTTGGCATGAGTCGTTGTCGGTGGTGGCTTCGTGCCGCATGTGTTTGGTCGAAGTCGGCGAAACCAAACCCGACGGCACCGTGGCGATGGGGCCAAAACTTGTCCCGGGATGCCAGACCCCCATCAAGGAAGGAACGGTCATTCGGACCGATTCGTCCAAGGTGAAGACGTCGCAGCAAATGACGCTCGAACTGCTGCTCCTCAATCACCCCTTGGATTGCTCGATCTGCGATCAAGCCGGGGAATGCTACTTGCAAGACTACACCTACAAATACGGCAAGGCGCACAGCCGGCTCGACGAGCCCAAACTCCAACGCGACGACAAGTACCACATCGGCGAACAGATCGCCTTGTTCACCGACCGCTGTGTGATGTGCACGCGCTGCGTGCGATTTACGCGAGAAATCAGCGGCACCGCGGAATTGCAAGTGGTTGCACGCGGTTCGCATGAAGAGATCGATGTCTTCCCCGAGCAACCTTGCAACAACAAGCTCGCGGGCAACGTCGTCGATCTGTGCCCCGTCGGCGCGCTGTGCAGCAAGGACTTCCTCTACAAGAAACGCGTGTGGTGGCTCAAGCATGCCGAGAGCGTCTGCACGGGTTGCTCCACGGGTTGCAGCATCTCTGTCGACCAAAACGAGAACAAAGTCTATCGATTGCGTCCTCGCGAAAACCCGCTCGCACAAGGGCACTTCATGTGCGATGAAGGACGCTTTGGATTCAAATACATCCACGACGAACGACGCTTGAAGACACCTCGCGTCAACCGCGTTAAGGGAGTCAGCGCCCCAACACGAGCCGCTTCGACCGCACCCGCCGATCTCCAGTTTTCCGATCCTTGGTCGGGCGTTCTGGAAACCACTCGCAAGCGCATCACCGAAGCGAGCAAGGCGGACGCGCACGGCTTCGTCGCGGTTTTGTCCCCGTTCATGACCGTCGAAGAAGCATACTTGCTCGCATCCTTCATCAAGGGCATCGATCGCCGAGCGCGACTCGTCCTCGGACCGGTGCCGGTCGTGGGTGAAGACGATCGCTACCCCAAAGGTCCCAAGGGCGAACCCCCAGCACCCAACAAGACCAAGTTCACGATTCGCGCCGAAAAGTGCCCGAATCGCGTCGGCGTTGAGGCCGTGTTGCGACACTTTGAAGGGGATGTGATTCCGATCGCATCGATCACCCAGCGCGCGGATGCGAAGGCTTGGTTCTTTGTCGGCGGTTACCAATCTGGATGGGTCACCGAAGCCATCGATCGGGCTGTCGGGACGCCCTCGTTGCTGATCGTTCAAGACATCTTCCCATCGCCGCTGAGCGAGCGGGCCGACATCGTCCTCGCTTCGGCAACATTTGCCGAGCGCGAAGGGACCTACATCAACCATGCCGGATTGGCTCAATCCACCCAAGCAGCCATTCGCCCACCCGCCGATGTACGCAGCGATGGCCGCTTGTTGATGGAGCTATCGCAACGGACCGGCCTGTTCAACGCCCTGTCCCTCCGCAAAGAGATCGGTACTGCGATCTCGGAGTTGTCTGCTCTCGCGGTAGGAGATTTGGGCGAGCATGGAGTGCGATTGGCGCGATTCGCTCAAACCCCGGTCGCGGCAGGCTCCTAAGCTCCGTTGTTCCTCGAAAAGCTCCCTTCGAATTCCCTTTCGACTTCACCTTCCACATCATCCCACATCATCGAGTCCTTCATGATTGAATTGCTAAAAGAATATTGGCCGGTGTTGTGGCCGACGCTCGGAGCGATCGCGGTCATTCTGGCGGTCGTGCCATTCTTGGGACTGTACATGACGTTCGTAGAGCGCAAACTCGCCGCGTACGTGCAGGATCGCGTGGGACCCAACCGCGTCGGACCGTTTGGCTTGCTGCAAGCCGTCGCGGACGGCATCAAGATTTTCTTGAAAGAGCAAGTCATCCCCGATCACGTTTACACCGTCCTTTACTTCGTCGCCCCGACCTTGAGCTTGATGACCGCCATGTTCGCGTTGGTGGTCATGCCGTTCGGTCCGGTCCCCGAGAACTACGATGGTGGATTCCGATTTATCGTTGCCCCCGGCATCGACATCGGGATCTTGATGATGATCGCGATCAGCTCGCTTTCGGCCTACGGGATCATCGTTGGCGGTTGGGCATCGAACAATAAGTACTCGATCTACGGTGCGATCCGATCGTGTGCGCAGTTCATCAGCTATGAGATTCCGCTCGGTCTGTCGATCATCGGCGTGATTGCCATCTCGGGCTCGCTCAACCTCGAAACCATTGTGGCTCGGCAATCGGCCAGCATCTTCGACTGGAATGTGTTTTGGCAACCGTTGGCGCTCTTGGTGTTCTTTACCAGCGCCCTGGCTGAGACCAACCGACTCCCATTCGATTTGCCGGAATGCGAACAAGAACTCGTCGGTGGATTCCACACCGAGTACAGCGGCATCAAGTTCGTGCTGTTCTTCCTGGCAGAGTACACGCACATTGTGACCGTGAGCTTCCTGACTGTATTGCTGTTCTTTGGCGGATGGAATTTCCCAGGCCTGCCCGGTCCGCAAGGCGCATCCATCGGCGTGCTTCTGCTGGGGCTCTTGGTGCTGGTGCTTAAGGTGTCGCTGGTGGTTGCGTTGATCATGCTTTTGCGATGGGCTCTGCCCCGTTTCCGCTTCGACCAGTTGATGGGCTTGGCGTGGAAAGGCTTGATCCCACTCGGGCTGCTCAACCTGTTCGGTGTCGCCGTCGTTTTGACGTTTGGATTGCCGAAACATCTGCTGGCACTCACCGCCTTATTGCCCGTAGTCATGGCTTACTACAGCGCGGCGCAGTTCAATGCCTCGCTCGCGACCACCCTTCCTCGAACCCTTCCTCGCAACGGCAGCTCGAACCAACAAGCGGTGATGCAATGACCAGCCCACAGACGGCAAGCACAGAGAATCCGAAATCGGTGAAGACAAAGACGGTGAAGTGGGGCGAAGATCCCAAGCTTTCGGTGATGGACGCGCTCTACCTGCCAGCCATTGCATCGGGGCTGGCAACGGCCTTGCGGCATGCCGTGTCCGGCAAACCGACGACGCGTCAGTATCCGGAAGTGGAACCGGAGATTCCCCCCAATTACCGCGGCGTCCATCGCTTGAATCGGGATGAAGAAGGCCGCGTCAAGTGCGTCGCGTGCTACATGTGCCAAACGGCTTGTCCCGCCAATTGCATCGAGATCATCGCGGCGCCCGCCCCCAAGGATGACCCGCATTGGAAGGATCGCGACAAGTACCCAGCGACCTTCACGATCGATGAACTGCGATGCATTTATTGCGGCATGTGCGAAGAAGCTTGCCCCGTGGATGCAATCGAGCTCACCAGCGTTTACGACCTGACGGGCTTGAGCCGCGAACAGATGATTTTCGACAAGGAAAAGTTGCTCTCGGTCTTCGATGAAACGGTCAAGTCGGGCAACGACCCGGTGCGAACGCATCGCGGCAAGCTCGGTCCGGCTTCGGAACAAGCGGAATCGGGCAAGCAGGGCACGCCTCCTCCGGGCCGCGGAAAACGCGGTTAAGGACGAGCCGGACGGCACTCGAGGAACGACTCCTTGAGAAACACGGCACGCGGTAACGCTGGCCTCCAACCAATCTTTGACACACGCAACACCTTTACGACATCCCACCTGGAAACCCTGACGATGGACAGTCCCTCATTCGCTTGGACGATCGCACAGCGGACCTTTGATCCGACCGATCTGCCGTTGGTTTTCGGCGGTCGGATCGAGGGTCATTTCTCGAAGGTCATGCTGCTGGCGATCGGGCTGGGAGCCATCGCCTACTGGCTCATGCAGCGAGGCGTTGTGAAATCCAAGCCGATGGCTTTGGTTGGCGGAGGCTTGTTTGTCCTTGCTGCCATCATTTCCTTCACTGCCATTCCTACGGACCTGGAATCCCTCGTCCGGATGTGTTTTTGCTTGCTGGCAGTCGGGGGTGGTTTTGGATTCCTAATTGCTCGCGAGCCAGTGCATGCAGCCCTCGGCTTTGCGACCGCCGTTCTATCGACGTGCGGCGTCATGTTTATGCAGTACGCGTACTTCGTCTCGGCGGCCACGATGATCGTGTACGCCGGAGCGACGATCATCATCTTCTTGTTCGTGCTGATGTTTGCACAGCAAACCAAACTGCGAGTCTATGACGTCGAACTCACGCGTCCAGCAGTGGCAGCCATCATCGCCACTTCGCTCTTGGTGGCGATCGCATGGAGCGTTGCCGGCCCCGATGAGATCTTGCCGATCCGACTCGACTTGACCCGAGAGAACAGCTTGGCTGCCGTCGCAGCTTCCCCGGATCGTTTGCCGCCGGTTCCTCGGGCAGGCATGTCCGATAAGGAAGTCGCTGAGTTCATCCCATCCAAGACGTCAGGCTTGGGTCGGGCCATGTATACCGATTATCTCTTGGCAGTCGAATTGGCGGGTACGGTCCTGCTGGTCGCCACGATCGGCGCCATCGCTCTTGCACAACGACCAGACGGAGGTGCATCGTGACGATCATTGAAACGCAAAACCTGCTCCTGTTCGGAGGGGTGATGTTCGCCCTCGGGTTGGTCGGGTTTTTGACTCGCCGCTCGATCATCCTGATGTTTCTCTCGCTGGAAACCATGCTCTCGGGGGTCAGTCTCAACTTGATTGCCTTCTCGAAGTTGCATTTGAACTACCAAGGCCAAATCCTGGCCATCATGATCTTGACCATCGCTGCCTGCGAAGCGGCGATCGCGTTGGCGTTGGTGGTTAGCCTGTACCGTCGCAAGCCTACGCTGGATGTGCGGGCTTGGGATGAATTGAGCGAAACCATCCTGCCACATGAACCGGAAATCGAATCCGAACTCAACGAACCCGAGGAACAGTTCCCGACCTTGACGCCAGCCGGTCTCGATCCGCTGGTCCGACCTGTTCCCACTCAACTCGATCCCATGAACGAGGGTGCGAATCCGCGTTCTTCCGCTTCCTCGACGGAGGTTGTCCAGCGTGTCTAACCTGAGTCTATTCGCTTGGTTGGTGCCGATCGCGCCCTTGATCGGTTGCATTTGGTGTGCTGTGTTGGCCTTTCGCGGCGACACCAAGATCGCCCATCTGCCTGCCATCGCATCGCTATTGCTATCCGCCTTGATGGCGCTGGCGCTGTTGGCCTTGGGTGCACCGGGACCGGACGGTTTCGCGATCTTTGAAGGCTATCGCTATCTGCAGATCGGAAGCGTGACGGTCGATATCGCATTGCGAGTCGACGCACTCTGCCTAACGCTGCTGGCCGTGGTCACTTCGATCTCCGCCATGATCGCGATCTACTCCAAAGACTACATGCACCACGACCCGGGCTACGCACGGTACTTCGCTGTGTTTTGCGGGTTCGTGTTCTCCATGACCATGCTCGTCCTGTCGCATAACTTGCTCATGCTGTATGCGTTTTGGGAAGGGGTCGGTACGTGCAGCTACCTGTTGATCGGATACTGGTACTACAAACCCTCAGCGGCGAGAGCGGCCACGAAAGCGTTCTTGGTCAACCGCATCGCAGACACCGCCTTCCTGTTCGGCATCTTGCTGCTCGGATACGCCGTGGGCCAAACGGACGTCGGCAGCGGATTGAATTGGTTTGCTCGGTTGGACTTCCAAAACATTCTGGATGCAGCCCCCGTCTTGGCGGAGAAGCATTCTGGACTGCTCACGAGCATTGGAATGCTGCTGATGATCGGAGCGATCGGCAAGTCGGCACAGTTTCCATTCCATGTCTGGTTGCCCGACGCGATGGAAGGCCCGACCCCCGTGTCGGCGTTGATTCACGCGGCAACGATGGTGACGGCCGGGGTGTACTTGATGGCTCGCTTGGCTCCGCTGACCGCTTTGACACCATCGGTGTTGATCACGGTAGCCTATCTCGGGGGCATCACATCGCTGATCGCTGCGGTGATGGCTTTGTATCAAGACGACCTGAAACGCGTTTTGGCGTATTCCACGGTCAGCCAATTGGGCTATCTGTTCATGGCCTTAGGAACCGGTGCGGTGGAGGAATTGGTTTCCGTCGCCGTCGTCGCTGCCATGTTTCACTTGGTCACGCATGCGTTCTTCAAGGCCCTGTTGTTCTTGTCTGCAGGCAATGTCATGCATGCGATGGGAGACGTGATCGACATGCGGCAGTTCGGGGGACTCAAGCGGGTCCTTCCTAAGACCCACATTCTGTTTGCGATCGGAGCCGCCGCTCTGGCCGGGTTGCCTCCTTTGGCAGGGTTCTTCAGCAAGGACGGTGTATTGGGTGTGCTGGCGGAAGCAAGCTCCAACACCATGTTTGGCGGACACTTCAAACTGTTGCTCGGCGTTGGCTTTCTGACCGCATTGTTGACCGCCGTGTACACGGCCAAAGCGTTCTTCAAGACGTTTCACGGAGTCGAAAAGATTCCTGCCGAAGCTGGGCATCATGCGCACGAAGCCAGCTTTACGATGCTGGCGCCGATGGCAGTGCTGGCGGTCGGAGCTGTCTTCGTTGGATTGCTTCTCGGCCCTACGGGTGCGATTGCAAACTACGTCACGCAAACGCCGCTGATGCATCATTCGGAACATCACGAGCCGATTTGGATTCTGTTGCTCTCCGCCATCCTGTCGGCGGTCGGCATTTACGGCGGCTGGGTGCTGTCCAAGGCCGATGCATCGCAAGCGATCGGCGGCATGAGCAAGCTGGCCGAGTTCGGACGCAACAGGCTGTACATCGATTGGTTCTACAACGTCGCGTTGGTGCGTCCTCTCGAAGCATTGGCACGCTTTCTGGCGTGGTTTGACTCGGGCGTCGTCGAAGCGGTCACATCTGCCGTAGCCAGCGTGCCAAGACTCCTGGGCATGGTCGGCCAAAAAGTTCAAACCGGAAGAATTACCGCGTACAGCTACCTCACCGCCGTAGGTATCGCTGCCGTCGCGATTTGGATCGTCATGCAATCGAACTGGTAATTATGAATACCTTGATCCCACTATTGATCCTGATTCCCCTGGCGTCCGCTACCGCCATTTTCTTGGTTGGCCAGCGGTCCAAGGCGCTTTTGCCATTCGGTGTGCTGGCGGCATTGATTACCTTGCTGCTGAGCATCGGGTTGGTGGTACAAGTCCACATGTCCCCCATTGCCGCCAGCGAAGGGACCATTGTACCGAGGGTTACCTTTGCGCCGTCGGCATTGCAGTTCACGTTGCCGGTTTCGGTTTCGAACCACGCGATTTCGTGGCAACTGGCGTTTGGAGCCGACGGCATCTCCGCGATTCTGGTGCTGCTGACCGGGATTGTCGGTTTCGTCACGGTGCTCTTGGCAACGCGGCAGATCCACGAACGGACGGCTCAGTACATCGCGTTGCTGCTGGCGACCATTGCTCTGTTGATGGGCGTTTTCCTGTCGATGGATCTGGTTTCCTTCTACGTGTTCTTTGAAGCTGTCCTGATTCCGCTGATCCTGTTGATTCACGGCTGGGGTAATGGACCGGAGCCCGCCGTTGCGTCGCGGAAGTTCTTGATCTTCACGCTTGCCGGCAGCATCCCGATGGTGATCGGTCTGATCGGCTTGGCAATGGCTCCGGTAACCAGCAGCCGACCGTCGACGATTTCGCTGGTGGAGCTCTCGCAGTATGCGGCGACTGCCGCCGAGACCCAAGGCATTTCCGCATTGGGTTCGCAAAGCATTTGGATCATGTGGCTGTTGATCCTTGGCTTTGGGATCAAGCTGGCACTATTGCCATTGCACACTTGGTTGCCCGCAACCTATGCCGCCGCGCACCCCAACACCACCGCGCTGATCGGTTCGGTCGTTGCCAAGCTAGGTCTGTATGGCTTGATTCGAATTGTCATTCCATTGACCCCTGCAGCCCTTTCGACCGAAGCTCAACTGTTGGTCGGAACGCTCGGTGCGGTAGCCATCGTCTACGGGGCGTTGATCGCTCTGACGAAAAACAGCATGCGGCATGTGTTGGCCTACAGCTCGATCTCGCACGTCGGTTTCATCACCGTAGGGTTGATGTCGCTGACACGCGAAGGCCTCGGCGGAGCGACGTTGCAAATGTTCAATCACGGCCTGATCACAGCCAGCATGTTTTGGATTCTCGCGATGCTCGAACAACGACGCGGCACCATCAGCTTGGCGCTCGAAGATCGAGGCATGGCGGCCCAGTACCCCAAGCTTGCCGTACTCTTGGTGTTCTTCGTCCTGGCGGGTGCCGGCCTGCCAGGCTTGAACAGTTTCGTCGGGGAACTGCTGACGATGAGCGGAATGATGCGAGTCTCCGGCTCCATCGTTGCGATCGCGGTCCTGGGAACTTTGCTCGGAGCTTGGTATGGACTTCGCATCGTGCAACGGCTTCTTTTTGGAAGCCATGGCGTGCATGTCGATTTGCATCAACACCCCGAAGGCAACCGCGATCTGCAACCCATCGAATGGGGCAGCTTGGTCGCGATCGCGATCCTCTGTTTGTACGTGGGACTCTTTCCGGCTCGGAGCATGCGACTGTTCCAACCGGATACCGACCGTCTCGCCAAAGTCGTCGAGCCTGTGAGCAAGCAAGCCCACCCAAATATGGATCAGTTGGCTGCGACTCAGCCCTGATCAAGCCACGGACCCGTGTCGTACCTTTTCATCGCAGCACCGCGAATCCAACGAGAAACCTACTGTGGATACCCTTCAAATCATCAAAGACTCCGTGTCGCACCTGCTCCCGGCGGTTGTGCTGTTGTTGGGCGGCTCGCTGGTGATGTGCGCATCGGTTTTTTCTCGACCGAGCGAGCATCACAATTTCCATGAGCAGCGTTTCCGGTATGCAATCGCGTCGATGCTGTTGTTGTTGGTAGCGATGCTGCTGAGCTATTGGCGTGGCACTCCGACCCTAACGCAGATGGATCTCGGGTTGTTTCGAGTCGACGCGTCGGCGATCGCCGCCGAGCGATTAACCTTCATCGGTGGGTTGATCTTGGTGTTGATGTCTTGGTCGACGGCTCCCAAGGGACGATTGCCCGAATACTACGGCTGCTTGTTGATCCTGCTGTCGGCGATTCCGATCGTCGGCGCTTCGAACGATTTGGTCAGCCTCTTCTTGGGACTGGAACTGGTCAGCATCCCTACATACATCCTGCTGGGTATCGTCAAGACCGACAACACGGGAGCGGAAGCCGTCCTCAAGTACTTCATGTTGAGCGCCTTCGCGTCTTGCTTCTTTCTGCTCGGCTTGAGCTACCTCTACGGGGTCACCGGCTCGACCAATCTGTTTGTCATTCAAGACAGCTATCCGGAAGGCAAACGCTTGATGGCGCTCGCGTTGCTGTTGACGCTGTGCGGACTGTCCTTTCGGATCACTGCCGTGCCATTCCATTTCTACGCTCCCGATGTGTTCGACGGAACGAGCGTGACGCTGGCGGGCATCATGAGCTATCTGCCCAAGGTCGCGGGTTTCGTTGCCTTGGTGCGATTGCTTGGTCCGTCGAGCTTGAGCGAGAACGGAAGCAACACGGTGCTGCCGGTACTGTTGGTCTGTTCCGCGTTGACGATGTGTGTCGGCAACTTCATGGCCTCCGCCCAAAACAACCTGCGACGCTTGCTGGCATATTCCAGTGTCGCCCACACCGGGTACTTGTTGCTGGCGCTGGTCGCCCTGCTGCGACAAGATGCGAGCGCCAACGTGATCTACTCTTATTTGGCTGCATACGCAGCGATGACGCTCGGCATGTTCGCGTGCCTGGGAGAAATCGAAGCGGCAGGTGGCAAATCGCATTTGATCGGCGACTTGACCGGCATGTTCTATCGCCGGCCAGCCGCTTCGATCGGTTTGACGGTGGCGTTGCTGAGCCTGATCGGTCTCCCGTTTACGGCCGGGTTCTGGGCGAAGTTCTTTGTCTTTGTGGGTGTGGTTGCCGACCGTCGCACCGATTCGGTCAGCATGTTCATGGCCGTTTTGATGGCCGTCAACGCCGTCGTCGCCGCAGGATACTATTGGCGGATCTTGAGCACGCTTTATGAAAAGAGCGAATCCAAAGTTCCGTTGCGCGTCTTCCGACCCAGTCTGTTTCTTGCTTATACCATCTGCACGGTGTTGACGATTGTTTGGTTCTTTGTGCCTTCGATCTTGTAAGGCGATCACCCCATCACCACCATGCGTTGGGCAATCCTCGGAATCGGGCGGGTCACGCCACGGATGGTGCAAGCCATTCGCGGTTGCCCAGGCCATTCATTGGTCCGCGTAGCAGCTCGCGACCCCATCAAGCTCGCGCAATGGCAACAGCAACATGGCGTCGAGCGCGGATCGACGGATTTTCTTGCGACCATCGAAGCCGACGACGTCGATGCGGTCTATGTCGCACTCCCGCCTTCGGAGCATGCCAGGTGGAGCATCGCGGCACTCGAGCGGGGCAAACGCGTGCTGTGCGAAAAGCCGCTTGCAGCCAATGTCGAGGATGCTGAAGCGATGTTAAAGGCTTCGCGGCGGACTGGACTTCCTATCGTCCACGCCACGGGCTTTCCCTTTCACCCGCGCTCGGAAGCCATCCGATCGATCGTTCAAAGCGGCGACTTGGGAAGGATCTGTCGCGTCACCATCGCCTGCAGTTTTTCGGGCATCTTGGAACGCCCTGGGGATCACCGAGCCTCGGTGTCGGCGGGAGGCGGGTGCCTGTTGGACTTGGGATGGTACTGCGTGTATGCGACCGCCTGGTTGACCGGACAACACCCAACGTTCATGCAATCGATCGGGACCCGGGCCGCGCCTGGTGGCAACGATTCTGCTTGGGAACACGTGCAGACCGTCGCCAGGCTGAGCGGCGGCGCGGTGGCCTCATGGGATTGCGGCTACGATGCGGCGGGACGTAAATGGATCGAGATCGCTGGTACGCGAGCGTCGGTCATTTGCGATGACTTCATCCGACCTTGGGATTTAGACAAACCCCGATTCTGGGTACACGGTCAAGACGGCAAAGCCAAATCGGAATCGATGGGCGAAGGTCTTCTGCAAGAAACGAAAATGGTGGAAGCAGTCGAAAAGAGCTCGTTGCAGGAGTCTTTGCAAAGCCTGGAACTCGCCGTGCACACGCAGCGAGTGCTCTCACGCATCGATGAGGAATTGGCAAGCAGTGCCAAGAAAGAGGCTGCCGACGGATTCGTCGGTGCCTCATTGCGATTGAAAATGAGCTGAATAAGACGGAACGCGACGACATCGCGTCGCCGCGCTCCATGGTTCTTATTCAGGACTCCCAAGAGGTTTGGTCGTTAATCTTCCAAACCTTGCGATTCACCGCCAGCGATCGATGCTACGTTCTTCAAGAGCCGCATGTCGGCTTGGTAGCTGATGGTGCGGATGGAACCATCGCACATCACCGCTTGCCAACCAGCCCCGTGCGAACTGCCAAAATCATGGCAAGCGAGGCAGCTTTCATTTTCATCCACTGCGGCCCCGCGAGCGATGTATCGAACGTACGAATTCGAAGATCCGTAATACTCCGGAAAGCCCGCCAGCGGTGTCCGATCCCCATAGCAGGTCCCCGTTTGCAAGCGATTCTTGGTCATGGCTTTTTCGCCGATCAAGAGGCTGTTGCTGGTACCGTCGAGGATAGCTGCCAACTTGATCTTACCCCCCAACGTCCAAACGCCTGGTTGCTCCAAGACGATGGTTGCGTCGTGGGGGTTCTCGCTCAGCGCCGCACCACCATTCATGGCGTAGTCCGTACGAGCTCCCTTCGTCCCGAACTTGAGATCGAATGGAGAAACGAGGGGATCGGCAATCGCATCCCGGCGCGGAGGGCAATTGAACTGAGGAACCGCTTGCTCGATGTACTTGTAGTCCGCAGGCGCCACCAGGACCGCCCCCGGAGCATTATCCGAAATGCGGATCAAGTTGTTGGCCAACTGGACTTGCTCCATGTGCGGCAAAATCTGAACCATCCACGGAACGCCATGCGCATCCAGTTTGGCAGTGCTGGTACCTACGGAAACCGCCAGGGGAGCCAGTTCGCCAGCGTAGCCCGGCATGCGTTTGTTGGCCGATTCGTAGTTGTGAATCCCGAGCATGATCTGCCGCATGCGGTTCATGCAATCGGCGCGGCGGGCCGCTTCGCGCGCCGCCTGGACGGCCGGCAGCAGCAACCCCACTAGGACGCCGATGATCGCAATCACCACGAGCAATTCAACCAGCGTGAAGGCTCGGCGATTGCGGAAACGAACCAAAGACCCATTCTGAGAAAAAAGACATACCATCGTCGAACTCCGGAAATAGATAAAAACCAAGGAAAAACGGAGAATGTTTCGACGTGAATTAGACTGAGAAGAATCCCTGAAAAAAGGGTCATCTTCGGTGCGAGCGTTCACCGGTCTCTTCGCGACAACCAAGAGTCTAACGGGTTGCAGAAACCGGTCGCAACTGCCATAGCTGATATTTTCTCTGAAAAAATCCCGAACGAGCGAATCGTCCGGGCAATGTAACCGTGAATGCAACTTGACTTTCTTATGCCATTCGGATCGCGTCATCGCGGGATTGACAGCGGGCGTCGTGACGAAGCTCATGCCGGCTGATTGCCTAGCATTTACCTCGTCTCAACCCGAAGCATCGTCATGACAAACGCTCTCATCGTCATGCTTTGCTTCTATGGCAAACTCGCATCTCCGCAGAGAGGCCGCGCATCGCTCCCCCATGTCCTAGTTGCCATCGGCATCACCATACGAAATTCTCATCCTGCAAGCGGTTTTCCCCACTCCAGCGATAAGCGCATAGGAATCCTCCTTTGGCCACGCTGTAATCCAAGCAAGCGACGTTGGGTGCCAGCACCGATGGCTGCTGAGCGGATAACCAATAGTGGCCGATGAAGACCGGCTTGGCTCGGTCCGGATAAGGTTCTGCAGCAGCGATCACCGATCTGTCCAACTCCAAATCGCAATCGATCGCTGCAGACTGGAACGCATACGTCCGATAGGTATGCCCGCTGGGATTTTCATACCAACGCGTACGCATGACGGTTCGTGAATGCCCCTCCTTATCCTGAAACACCACACCCTGCGGCAGCCGGCACTCTTTTCCCTTCAAGAGGACCTCAACCGCATCGATCAGCGGCCCTTCAGGACAGCATGCGTCATGAAGAAAATCGTCGGACACCCCATCACGCAAAACGCCAGCCTCGACAATGCGATCCATCGCTTCCACGTCCCAACATGCATGCACGGCCCGAATCCCATCCAACTCCAACCACAAGGGAAGAGTCCGAAACCAACTCAGGTAGGACCTCAACTGCTCGGATGTCAACTGATCGAGCGTGGCATGATGCTGCTTTTGGTTCTTGGCACTTCGCGGTCGCAGAAAGGCTCCGTGTCCATTTGAGTTCGGCGCGTCGCGATGTGGGGTGTGGTAAGCGAGGGCATTGAACTCGTGGTTGCCCATGATGGCCAGAGCATGCCCCTTTTCAACCATCGGACGAACGATCTCTAGCACCTCTCGAATCTGCGGACCTCGGTCGATGAAGTCGCCGAGAAACACGACCTTGCGATCGGCGTGTCGAAACACCCCGCCGATCCGCGTATAGCCTAGCCGCCCCAGAAGCGTTACCAATGCGTCGGCGTGGCCGTGAATGTCTCCGATCAAATCAAACATCGAGGCTACCAATTCTCCTGATTCGAGCGAGGAACCGCGCCAACGAACCATCGAAACCGCGGCTCATGCGAATCGCATCAACAAGACCAGGGAACCGATCGCCATCGCGATCCCCAACATTTCATAGCCGTTGAGCTTTTCGCCAAACTGTATGGCTCCGATCGCCGCCAGCATCAAGATCATCGCGACCGAATAGATCACGCCCATCGTGGAA